>NZ_CP011390.1:5622522-5940863 GCF_001644645.1 Flavisolibacter tropicus
GCTATAAGTATGATAACCTATTTGTTTCTGATAAATTTAAAAGCCGCTTTCCTGATTTTAAAATTACTACCTATCAAGAAGGTATTGCTAGCATCATTAATGGGTAAGACACAGAAAGCAGTCGTAGATTATGAAAAATTGTATTGATTGTTACCTGTACTTGGTATAAGTTGTAGATGCAGCTACTGCACATAGGCCTGGCGAGACACCAACAACGGCGTGAAATTCTGGATGTTCAGTCAAACCCCACTCAACCTCTCAACTTTAGTTTTAAACGATCTCCTTTTTAGAGATGTTTGCGAAGGCATTGGCGATTTCAGCTCCCAGTTGGGCATTGTGCCGGATCAGCGCTATGTTGGCCTGCAGGCTTTCTCCTTTTGTATGTTCACTGATGTACCTTAACAGGAACGGCGTGAGGGCTTTCCCCCTGATATGTTGCTTTTTGGCGGACTCCAAGGCCTGATGAATACAGCTCTCTATCTCCGCAGCTGGTACTTCCTGGTTGGCTGGAACAGGGTTGGCAACCAGAACTGCTCCGTTGAGGCCCAGGTTCCATTTGGTGTGTAGCAAGGCTGCAATTTCGTCTGGTGTATCCACACGGAGAGGAGAACGGAAGCTGCTTTGGCGGGAATAAAAACTGGGGAATTCATCCTGTCCCACTGTCACCACGGGAATGCCCTTGGTTTCCATATATTCCAGGGTTAAACCAATATCCAATATTGATTTCACACCGGCAGAAATGACCGCTACGGAAGTGTGTGCCATCTCAGTGAGGTCGGCAGAAATGTCCATGGTGGTTTCAGCTCCCCTGTGCACGCCACCGGTGCCGCCGGTCACAAATATCTTAAGCCCAGCCATGGAGGCGATGCGCATGGTAGCGGCCACCGTGGTGGCACCGAGGAGTTTTTTGCTTAGCACATAAGGCATATCGCTCAAGCTCACTTTCCACACACCGCTGGCCTGGCCCAGGTAATCTATCTGCGCTGGAGTAAGGCCCACATGGCATCTGCCCTCCAAGATGGCAATAGTGGCCGGCACAGCTCCTGCTTCTTTCACAACAGCTTCTACCGCTAATGCCGTCTGGACATTCTGCGGGTAAGGCATGCCATGAGCAATGATAGTGGATTCCAAGGCCACTACCGGCCTTCCTTCGGCTAAAGCTTGTTGAACTTCAGGATGTATTTCTAAAAAAGAATGCATTCAGTAAGATAATGTTTTGCAGCGGCTTTTAAGCGTTCTCACGAAATAGAAACCGGCCCTTCTTTAAAGTTTAATCTCACGGTCAAGCTTATGTGTTGCAGGAGTGAACTCGGTGGCTTTTATTGGCAGTGGCTAGCAAACGGCGTTTTTTCTAAAGTAATGCCAAGTCCCTGCAGTCGCACAATGCCCAAGCATAGGAGAGGCGGCTGGGAAAAAGCATGAACAATTGAGATTTTCTCACCATTACAAAGACTGAAGCAGAAGCGTATTCGTAGGCAGTGCTCTTACTACCTTGTAAGTTGTTGGTGGGCAGTCGCACAAAAGCCCAGCAGAACGCCAACTACGGCTTAAAATTACCGATTGTTTTAAGGGGAATCACATTGCCTTCTGGTGTAATTCCTTTCCCTTGTAAGTAGAATTAATTAAGAAGCTGAATAATTAATTTCTATTTCCAGCGCTGTCTTGAATAGGTGTTGGAATCTGGATAAGTGAATTTGAAGATTGTGTATAAGGACTGCTATCCTGTTTAGCAGTAAGAGGCGGCGTTTGAGTTTTAATTGGTAACTTCTGGGTACTTACTGTGTTTTCAATAACTATGCATTTATGCCCTGGTTGACCATGTGGAGGGTTTGAGCCATTAGATATTTTGGTGGTTGGAGGCATGGATGCCATTGTTTCAGAAGTAGCAGGAGAAAGATTGTTAACGTTTAATGGTGCACCTACAGCTAGGTCGCATCTATGACCAGGAAGGCCATGTTCCGGATTTAAAATAGGATCAACGCTTTGTGTCAAATTCTGTCCAATGGCAGAAAGCTGTGTGCTCTTATTATTTCCTAAAATCGTAGGAAAATTACCAGATTGTAAATTTGATGCTGTACTAGATGGTGAATTTTGTAAGGGAGCACCTACGGGAACATCACATCGGTGGCCAGGCTTACCATGTGCCGGATTAAATTTTAGTGAACTTGCTGATATAAAGTTACTATTTGTAAAAAAGTCTGCTTTAGGATTGTAGGTTCCATACTTTTCATAGCGATCCGTGTTGTCGCAAGATACCATTGAAAGTCCTATTATACACAGAAGGGTAACCGGAAGAATTGAGTATCTCATATGGCTGCTATTATATGTTAAGTAAGAAACATATCGAAAGGGATAGGGTGACTCTGGGTGGCAAGTTACTGAATGCAACCTCCAACTATTCATGCAGTTTGAATACAAACTGTAGCACAATGCTAAACTTAAAAAAAACTGTTGAAAGAAGCAATAGCAAAACTGGCTGAAAAGCTGGAAGAAACTATTTCAATGAAAGAGCAGCTCGCGGCGAGGCGAATCCTACAGGAGAAAGCAGAAGGGCGCTTTGCCTCCAGCGCAATCAACCGCATAATATAATAGCAGGTAATTAGAGACCAACGTTAAACATCCTTTCAAAGGTCTACAACTGGGATATACGAAGGGAGAGCGGTTGTTTCTCACGGTAGGCCTCAATTGCCTGAAGAACGTTGGTGAGCAACTCTTCAGCGCTAGCTAAGTGCGGGTAATTCAGCAAATGACCGTCCATGGTGTCAAAGGAAATGCGTCCACCAGGAAGCAAGTGGTGCAACGATTCATCTGGAAGATAGACCATAACGGTGTGCGTACCCTGACACTCAGTGATGGAGACAACAGCGGTATATGACTGCTGCTCAAACGAAAACGACGTTGTGAATAAACGTGCCAAAGCATGTGTTTTTAGTGATCAAACCGAACTGGTTGAACTAAGCTGCTATGGTAAAAAGGTTGGCGGAAAAACGCAGGTAAGACAACAGAGAAGAACAAAGAGAAAATCCTAATGGTACCCTTATAAATCGGTAACGGGTAGAAAAAGAAAAACGATGGGAGAACGTTAACACCAAAGCAGAGGTGTGGATTAAGTAACTCTTGACTACAATTGTTGACCAGTGAAAATTGCGCTATTCGAGTTGAACGGCTTATGTAGACAAAGTTGGATCCTGCACCGTTACTCTCCAACCTCTCTTTTCAAAATAAGTGAGGAGCGTATCAAACGTGAAGGATTTTGATCCGTGATCAATTTCCATCTGCGCCATGATGTGTTCGCTTTGGGCAATAACCTTAGCTAACCTTTGGGTGCCGGCGCTAACACTGGCGGGTGTAACAGAGACCTTCCCGTTGTTGTAAGAAACAAGAAGTTTGATCAGGTATCGCTCGGCAAGGAAGATGGAGGAAGTACTCACTAAACTGGTTTAAGGTGGAGCGAAGATAGTTTGTGGCGTTCATTCGAAACAATATTGGTCACAACCACTGTTTGACAACAAAAAAAGGTAGCTCCACCCGAAACTACCTTCACAAGCTCACTACTCCTTCTGCACTAAACCGGTATCTATATAGAAACATAGGGTGTTCTCGGTCTTTGCTCAGAACCAAGGGAGCCTCCCCCTTTGGTCAGTTCCGACTGTACAGCGTAGCAGAGGTCGTCCATCAGTTCTTTTTCTTCGCTGTCGCCTGTACAGTGCCGCCCCTCTTTTTTAAAGTGTACCATCAGAGGAGGACCATTGTCACTGGTACCTGCATACTTTTGAAGACCCGCTTCATAACTACCGTCTTCGTACATTGTTACAGTGTAGTGAGCCAGTGCACTTCTGTATAATACTACCGCTGTAACTTCCATGGTCTTCGTTAGTTTCTAACTATAGGGCAAACCCAGTGCCGCAGCAGTAATTCCTATGTCTCCGTTTAAAATACTCTACTGTCTAGGGATTCACAGCATCAGTGGGGATATAGTTGACCACTTTGTAGAGGTCTGTGCTTGACTTGAGGCCGGTTATAAACACTGCAAAGGAGGATACTGGAAAGGAAATTTATTACTTTAAAGAATTGGAGAGTGTATTTCATTCAAATATTCTGAGGTCATAGGTAAGGAACGAAAGACTTGATGTTTTGATCTTATCCGTTAACTGGAATGTTATAACTCTGCAAATTTGCAATGCCTTAGGCTTCGCCTTCCAGTAACCCCATCAAATCCTTCATGCTGTCCTTCAACATGCCAGAGCCCTCGTCAAAGAGGTCGTCTTTCTGCTTCTTGGAAGCCTTGTTATCGTTCGACTTTTTGAGGGAGGTGCGGATCGGGTCGAGCAACTCGAAGAAGGGAGCTACCAACTGTTCATACCGGGCATTGGCCTCCAGTGTTGTCAGTAAGTCTTCGTAGGCATCCAGGATGCCGTAGATCTCCTTGACGTTATCAGCCGTATGACGGCGTGGAATGCGGTCGAATAATTCCTGTAATTGTTCGTTGTTGGTACTCATGTTATTAGGTAAGGTGTGTCGAATATAGTATTGAGCTTACACTTTAAAGAAGGGCGCGTGTTCTTATATGTAAAATAATTATGTACAACAGAGGTTTGTCTAAAGCAATCTGTCGTTGATCAGATGTCATACATTGGCAAGTTGCTTTTGGTAAACTTTCCATTTACGTAGGTTTTATACCTCGCTTGTAACTATTGCTCTGAAAAACTAGCAATGAAGTATGAGTGCGTTCAGTTGCCCAAATTATTATTGTTATATACCAATCTAACTATCATTTACAAGTGATAATTATTCTCGCTTAATATTTCGGGCATCCGGCTAGCCGCCATTTGAAGGTTCGGCTAAAAGATCTGAAAGGTATAGTTGTCTATTATTGAGTTATAATTAATGTAAAATAGCTACTTAAAAAGTAATAGATATGAAGTAAAGTAGGCGTTGTATGCGCAAGTCTTGCCTTAAAGCGACTTGACTTTTTGCATAAACTCATTGATATACTCTTTGATCGATTGGCTCAAGGAAACACTCAATTGGTTACGGTTAGTGCCTTCTGCCTGCTCCAGCAACTCCAGCGCAATCGAATTTAACCGGGAATGTAACTGGCTGACATAGCGGTTTTGCAATTGCTGGAAGACATTTTCATCACCTTGCCGGTCAACAGAAGCAATGGAATGCCTGAATTCGCTATAAATAGAGAAAAAGACATTTCTTGCTCTGTCGTGAAATAAAACTCTTTGTTGTTCAAGTCCTTCCATACGTTTTGAAAAGAAGGTTAAAGAAGCAGAAGCTTTAGTTCTTTCGAAATTGATACCCTTTCACTGCAGGGTTCCCAACTTTATAAGACCCCTTGTGTCCTTCTTTGTTTTCAGCCACTCTGACTGTTACGGCAAGGCCTTGTATTTCACGTGCATCCAAAGCTTCTATAGCCGTTAAGCCTTCCTGTTCGTTAGGCATATTTACATAACCAAAGCCCCGAGACTGGTCTGTAAATCCATCGATAGCAATGGTTGCTGATTGTACTTGGCCATATACAGAGAACAGGTCGTTCAAATCATTGTCTGTTATTGCAGTATTTAAATTACCAATGTAAATATTCATAGAAAAGGTATTTGGTTAATGAAAAAGATTTGAGAAATAAGCAAGAGAGAGGAAAGAAAGAGTTAGCAAAAGTTCCAATTCGGATGCCGGGAGCTCAAATAATATACTTGAAGGTAGGCTATTTCTATAAGCTATGCGAAGAATTCTTGTCCCTTCTGATTAAGAAAAAGCCAATTGTGAGAATTAAAGTCTACCTTCAATAGGTGCCCCGGGTTATATAGCACCTAAGTATTAGATCATCCCACCTTTTCTTTTACTGCGTTGCCTTACGCGTTTTCTCATTAATAAGAACTTATGAATATAGAAGTAACGAATCTAAATCTTAGCTTAATAGATGCAGATATACAACGTCTTTTTACACCATATGGAGAAGTCAGTAGTGCCAGAATTGTCAGAGATAAATTTAACAATCGCTCCAGGGGTAAAGCTATTATAATGATGCCGGTGGAGCGGGAAGCACAAAAAGCCATCTCTAGCTTACATGGCTATACCTTGATGGGTAAAGTAATTTATGTAACAGAAATGCCGAATGCAGATGAAGAACGATCTTCTGATTCCTTATTTTTAAAAAGATACACATGGTTACAGTAACGGATAGGAGCCGGCTAGTGGCAATACGCAAAAGTCTGGACTTATTGGGTAGTAAAGAGAGTTCTTTTTTACGTGTAGAACTATTGTTCTTTGATGCGCTTTCCATTGCCAGAGCGTATGGTAACGACCTGCACGTAAACACTATTCTGGCTTCATTGAAAAATGTACAGCAAGGTGCCTACGAAAAAACCAAGGAGGTTTGTAAAACCAGCCAGCAGAAAGAGCGGCTGATTCGTCAGTTCATAGTACAGTTTAAAAAATCAATCTCAGGAAAATAAAGCATAATAGGATAGCAATTGGCTATCAGAAACATTCCCTCTTTTAAATACAAACTAACAAACGGTAAAGCTTTCACAAAAGGAATACATTAACAGTATAGGCTAAGTTATTCCGGTACCTTCCACTTAATCTCAATAATTTTTTAAGAAACCCAGTCCTACCTTATGGCAAAAGTCAGCTTCAATAATTCTAACCAGGTGTTTTTTGCTTCATTGAAAAAAGCTGTTGATACCTATTTCAGATCGCAACAAATAAAGAAGACTGGCAACTTTCAGTTATACCTGAAAACAACTATTCTTATACCAACAGCACTGATCCTTTATATCAGCCTTCTTGTATTTAGGATGCCTGCGCCCGGTAGCTTGGTGCTTTGCGCCCTTCTAGGCGGTGTTTTAGCCAGTATCGGATTCAATGTCATGCATGATGCCTGTCATGGCAGTTACTCCAGTAAAAAATGGGTCAATAGCCTACTGGGTCTTACCTTAAACGCTTTGGGCGGAAATGCTTTCTTCTGGAAACAGAAGCATAATATCCTGCATCATACCTATACCAACATTGCCGGTGTAGATGATGATATTGCCCAAAGTAAGTTGTTGCGTCAAAGCCCAGCACAGGAATGGATACCCTTGCACCAGTACCAACATCTTTATCTCCCCCTTGCGTATTCACTGACCCTATTTATGTGGGTTGGTATGCGCGACTTTGATAAGTATTTTAAAAAGCGCATTCACAATACGCCCATTCAGAAGATGGCAATCGGGGAGCATATCATTTTTTGGTTAAGTAAGTTACTCTATATCGTCTTTTATATCGTAGTTCCCGTTCTCTGTGTGGGATGGTTGCCTTGGCTGATCGGTTATATAACGATGGCAATGGTTATGGGGCTGGTATTAGCATTTGTCTTTCAATTGGCCCATGCTGTAGAAGGGCCAGAGTTTGATGCGATAGGCTTGGAAGACAAAGTGATTGAGTCGGAGTGGGCAATACACCAAATAAGGACCACCGCCAACTTTGCTCCAAAAAGCAAGTTGATCTCCTGGATGGCAGGAGGGTTGAATTATCAGATCGAGCACCACCTTTTTCCACGTATTAGCCATATTCATTATCCGGCGCTTAGTAAAATTGTACAGGAGCATTGTCGCAAGTTTAATCTGCCATATCATTGCTTTCTTACAACGGGACATGCTGTTGCCTCTCATGTTCGAATAATGAAGCAGTTAGGCAAGAAGCCAGTAGAACTGTAGGCTAAATTCACTTTGTATCTTTTACTATAAAATCATCGCTAGCTAGACCTGACTAAGTTCAAGGGGCTAAGCCATTATTAGTGCATAGCTTGTATGCGCTGCAGAGGCTTAACGGGTGGTTTTGAAATGGGCGACAGTGCATCAATAAGTCGCTTATTTATTTATAAGATTTAATGGTCCGCTAATGATATGGTGTTTATGGTACGGCAGCCTTGGTTTTATAAGTGTTATCTTTAGTTAGCCTTTTATTATTGGTTGTAAGTTAATTGGCGGATGCTTTTGTAAAGGACAAAGAATCTTTATTTAAAAAATCTTCATTAGCAGCGTTATGGAAACAAATAAAGACCTCAAGCTAGCTGTACTCATTGATGCAGACAACGTACCCTACGCCCATGTAAAAGAGATGTTTGAGGAAATTGCCAAATACGGAACACCTACTTTTAAACGCATCTATGCCGACTGGACTAAGCCCACGGTGGCAGGCTGGAAAAAAGTACTGCTGGAAAATGCGATTACACCGATTCAGCAATACAGTTACTCTACCGGAAAGAACGCCACAGATAGTGCCCTTATTATTGATGCCATGGATATATTGTATACTGGCAAAGTGGAAGGCTTTTGTATTGTGTCTTCCGACAGCGACTTTACAAGGTTGGCCACTCGGCTGCGCGAGGCTGGCATGAAAGTAATTGGCATCGGAGAACGGAAAACCCTGAATCCTTTTATTACTGCTTGTGATAAGTTTATCTACCTGGAAATTTTAAAGCCCGACATAACCATTGAGCCGGAAGAGCCTGGTACACAGCCAAACAAACGCTCCTCGAAGCTTCACAGTAAAACGCAGCCAAAGATAGAGCCTAGCGTACTAAAACTACTCAAGGATAGTATTACTGACCTGGCAGATGAAAACGGTTGGGCCTTTTTGGCAGAACTAGGCAATTTGATGCTAAAGAAAAAGCCGGACTTTGATTCCCGCAATTATGGTTTTGCCAAAATGCTGCCCCTGATCAAAAGTTTAAACCAGTTTGAGATAGACGAGCGCGAAACTGGCAAAAGCAATGTAAAACACATCTACATTAGGAAGAAGTAACATTAAAGAATAACCGCTGATGCAACTTTTAAATATATAAAAGCTCTTAACCTATAGGCTCTAACAACATTATAATGCACGCAACGATTTAACTATATACCTTTTTTGTACATAATCAAACAGGCCTTGGATAACCAAGGCCTGTTTGATGTTATCGGGAAAATCTATTAATATCTATTCTTATTGTAACCACCGCCATTATTGTTACCGAAAGGATTGAAGGCACGCGCAGGACGGTCTTCTTTTGGTTTGGCTTCCATTACTTTAATGGTTCTGCCTTCTACCGTAGCACCATCCAGTTCTGCAATCGCTTTGCGGGAAGCTTCCTCATCAGCCATTTCAACAAAACCAAAACCACGAGAGCGGTTAGTCATTTTGTCCATAACAACTTTAGATGATGTTACTTCACCAAACTCAGCAAAAAAATCTCTTAAGTCTTCATCCTGAATGTTGAAGCTTAAGTTTGAAACATAAATGTTCATTCTTAAAAATTGATAATTGTAAAAAAAACATTGAGAAAGGCAAGCAGTAAGAGACTAATTAAGATGCAGATTGCTAAGCAGAATAATTAATGAATACTAATGCGAGGCTCAAATTAACTAGGTGAAGGTAGACTTTCTTTTCTTCATTACAGCCAATATTATCACAAAGCTAGGTAAAGCAAATCCAGATACGGTTATTTGCTGCTACATTTGAATACTTCCATTAAGCTTTTAGCAGATAGTCTACAGTCCAGCCTCTCATTTATGACTTACTTCTATACGCTTTTGCCAAAGAATAAACATTGCACACCAATTATGAACATAGAAGACATCCAAAAATTCCTGGACAATAAAATCTCCACGGGCAATGAACAGGTAAAGATTTCTTTCAAAAAAAGAGAAGCCGTTTACGGCCTGTTTATAAAAGAGCATAAAGATTACCGTGATCTAAAGTCGAAGAACTTCTGGCGCATTGTGCCACTAACCCAATTGGAGACTTATCAAAGAACCAAAGATATTGGTCTGGCTAAGATTTTCCACGGGTCAGAGTTTTCAAAGCTGACCATTAGTACTACTATTATTATTTAATAACCTTCCAAGATACCTATGGTTGTGTCTTACACTTCGAACAACCACGAAGGGGTGAAATATTATCGCAAAACTTCCCAATTGGTGTTTATCTAATACTTTTAAAGCCAACTGCTAACGTCTGGGTACTATTACTTCTCAGAAAAGTATGAATAGTTCTGGTGATTGTACGTAGTGTGGAAACTATATTGAATCATCTATTTAGTAAAAGTCTCTTTTGTACCTTTTGCCCTGAAGCTTTGGGTCGAACCACTGACTTTTTGATAAAGCTATAGCGTCAATCTTAAACGTTTAAATAAGTCAAGTCGAAATTATCATTCATAAATAATACTATTCCAACATAATATTTGCGGCGCAAGCCGAACCTGGAGATCCTTGCTGGAAAAGGATGAATAAGTGTTAAATCAAATTCTGTTTTATAAAATAATTACGCCGGAATCATATGACTCCGGCGTAATATTAGTGCCCAGGCCTAGCTGCAGTTCTAGTGTGCCACGAATGAAAGGCGTTTAGTTCTATTCAATGCTGGGTAAAAGATGGTAGTAGGTCTACCGCATACGCCGGGCAGACGGAGTATGCAAACCACTGCATGCTGCTACAATCAAAAGTTGTGGTGGTGAGCGATGCAGCAAAAGGCTGTGTTTAGCATTGACGCTTTGGAGAGGTGCCGTAGCAACTGTTATAAGTATGATTGAGTGGTGGATGTGGACATCAAAGGCTTCTTTGATAACATTAACCATGAAATTATGATGGAGCTCTTGCAAAAGCATACGGATCAAAAGTGGGTGTTGCTTTACGTGGAGCACTGGCTAAAGGCAGGCGTAGCGCATGAGGATGGCCGTGTTGGCATTAACGAAAGAGACACACCGCAAGGTGGTGTGATCTCACCGCTGCATGCTAACATTTACCTGCATCACTGTTTTGATGTGTGGATGGATCCTATCTGTCCGCACAATGCTTTTGAGCGGTATGCTGATGATCTTGTAATCTATGCGAGCAGTAGAATGGAAGCTGAACTTTTGCTAGGAAAGCTGAGAGAAAGGATGATGAAGTTTAAACTGGAACTGCATCCGGAGAAACTCTATCACAGACGTAGTTCACAGCCGCTGGAGCAAACAGCTTTAAAGCTCAATCCAAAGATCAGGGGCTGGATTAATTACTTCTCCAAGTACAACAGGTACAAGGTGCTGAATGTATTCATGTACCTGAACACACTCATTAAAAAGTGGATTAGAAACACGTACAAACTGCGAAGCATTAGCAGGGTAGTGAACAAGTACAACGAGATGGTAAAAGCAAGTCCTGAGATGTTCTACCATTGGAAACTGGGAATAACGTATTGATTGAATAACAAGAGCCGTGTGAGGTGAGAATCTCACGCACGGTTCTGTGAGAAGCTTGGGCTGCAATGCCCTTGCTTACTCGACACTTTGGGCTTGAGGATTTGAAAATGATGACTAGGTATAATACTGTTATTACAGAGGCAGGTAGGACTCTCTCACATAAATACTATATAACTGCCTAATTAAATGCTTTCCCAACACGATAAAGAAAAAATTGATTGAGTTAATTAGCTGAATTGGCTAGTGAATACTATCAGTGTACATGAATAATAGTTTGTTTATCTGAGCTATTGTTTTTTTAATGCCAATTCATTAGTCTCCAACAAGATACACGGATATGAATTCATAATTTTAAAATTTTCTCTTTGTTAGACCTTTGAAAAGATATTCAGGCAATAAACAATTTCCCTAGTGATAAGAATAGTAGAAAGTTAAATAGATTAAAGCTACTATGGTTAATTATCACTTATCATATAACCTATACAGTTAGTGCATACATAGAAATAATTAATCGTTTTATATGTGTAAACATTTATATATTTAATTTGCAAAGTTTAAAATGTAAGTTTCCTTGTCTGTATTCCTACAATTATATACACAATTATATTTAGGTGGTGGTATTCCAAAAGTTATCGAACAATTAGGTAACGACTTCAAAAATACTACTTCTTATACAGGCCTTTTTGACACTACTACTCCTTCCTATCTGAATGTTCCAAATATTGTTCAAATTGGGTCGCCTTATCAGTCAAAATTCAAATTGCTGGCATGGTACAAGCGTTTCAGAAGCTTAAAAGAAATTAAAAAAGACAAAGGTGTTACAGTCACAGTATCCCATACTCCATGGCTTCATCTGTTAAATACTATTGTTGGAGGAAAGGATAAAAAGATCTTATTGTTTCACACTTCTCTTACTTCTTCCAACGCATTTACTCTGTGGCAAAGAATTTTAATTAAAGCAATCCTATTTCTTTTCTCCAATCAAACCTATGCCTGTATAGCCGTAAGCGTAGAGTTGGAAAATGAATTAAAACGGATTCCTCGCATAAGAAATAAGGTGACCCATATTTTCAACTATTTTGAATTAGAAGAAATCTTTCAAAAATCCAAAGAGCCACTTGCTTTTGAATTGGATGAAATCTTAAATAATTATTCCGTATTTGTTACTGCCGGCCGGTTACACTCGCAAAAGAACTTCACGTTTTTAATTGAATTATTTGCCAAATTAAAAAAAGAAAAGAAGTACTACGCCGCCAAACTTTTAATTATGGGTATTGGCCCTGAGTTGGAAATGCTGATGGAATTAGCTCATTCAGAGCAATTGGTAGCTGTGCAATTGAAAAGCGCAGGGATGGGGGATCTAAAAAAAGCAGATATTATTTTTGCTGGTTACATGGCTAATCCTTATCCTGTCTTACGGAAAGGCGCATTGTATATTTCAACATCATTGTATGAGGGGTTCCCAATAGCTGTTTGTGAAGCATTGGTGTTACAGAAATTGGTGATTATCTCTGACTGCCCAACCGGACATGTGGAAATCATTTCTGGCAGTATTACTAACGGATATAATATCGGCAAAAACCCATTTGGCATATTGTTACCTTTACGCAACTTGCCTAAAAAACAAGCGCTGCATCAATGGCATACTTTTATGGTTGAAAATAGTGATTTAATTTTAGGCTGTAATGGAAATCAGGAAAACCATTACAGGTTTTCTAAAGAACATAAACAGCAGCAGATCATGAAATGGCAAAGAATGATAGAACCTGCTTTTGTCAGTATCGCTTAATGAAATTATTCATCACTTCTTACACCCAATAATCTAAGGTTTCGCAAAATGTTTGAATGATACAACCTGTTTTTAAAGCATTCTTTTTTAGTAAACTTATTTTGCAATAACCCGTGTTCTTGCATTAAACGGGCTAGTGTACTTTTGTATTTTATTTGGTTTTTATCAAATCCATAGTGTCTCCAGGCCTCATTTTGCCAATGAATAAAAAAATAAGACGCTGGTATCTCCATCTCGGAAAGGACAAATTTTGATGTGTTTTCAAACCATTTATCAGGGTTACAGAGATCAGTTAAGATGTATTTTTCGAGCCTATGTCGTTTTATGTTTTTTTCTAAAATAGCTATAGGCTTATGCCAGTCAGTATTAGTGGCATCTACTTCTCTGAAAGCTTCTTCAAAACAATCTAACATTACCTGGCTCCCTTGCGGGCATTTCATTACATTTCCTACCACTAACAAGTTGTGATGGTTGCGAAAAAAAAAGGATTCTGGAAGATCAAAGTATTTCAAACAGGTAATGTCCATATCAACCCACCAGCCTCCTTTTTCATACAATAGCTTATAACGGAATATGTCTGAAAATCCGGCATAGCTACCTTTTCCGTGCCCGAGTGTGCTTGGATTACTATAGTGAAAAACTTGTGTTTTCGGTATGATGCTGTTGGCATCTTGTATCACTACACCCGTGGGGATAGACGTTTCTATAGGTTCGTACACCCACAAATGAAATTGATGGCCCTTATTCGTGAATGAGCTGAGTGTTAGTAGCTCTAACTTGCTTAACGTAGTTCCAATCCATAGTCCATGCACAATTGTATTATCCATTAAAACGTTTGTCTTTTCTTTTTTGAATAGCTACCTGAATGAATATAGAAGCAATTGAATGATTGTTTTTTAAATACCGGCGTAAGAGCCTTATCAGACCTTTTTTTAAATAGTAGTAATTACGTTGTAAATGATGCACTAAGATTTTAAGCTGCGATGGAAAAAGGAAGCTATGGATGCCAATAGCCCACAAGAAATGCAGGTCAGTAAAGCACAGATAGGTCAACAGGAAGTAAGGTATCCAGCATTGATAAAACTCGTTAAGAATAATATTACTTATAAATTGATAATCGGCAGGTAACTGGTATCCTCTTTCCCTGATCATAACCAGCTCACGGAAATAGGAAAGTAGAGCGTGTACAATAAATAAGGGAAGCAGGAATAGAAATGGCTTGCCCAAGGCACTACATGCTACGATCAGGAAGAGCACCTCGATTGGGCTCAGAAATTGTTCTATCAGTCTTTTGATACGTCGCTTTCCCTTTAGTGTTACAACAGTTGAAATGCAGGCTTTTATATCGCTGTTATGGTCGTGAAGTTGATGCGTTAGTATATTTCTGATGCCCACAACGGCTAACCAGGCAACGCAGCTCGTAATAACTAACAGTGAAGGTTGCCCTTCAAGAAAAAACAGCGTGCCGATCCAGAAGGGAAGAATAAAACCATAAAGGGTATCCGTTATCACTGCCAGCCAGCCCCTTTCTTTCAGTCTGACCGGCGGGATGCAGTAAAGGTTTAATAGGATGGCTTCCAGCATGAATAGATAAAGCACCGTATGGGATAGGTGTAAAAACAAATAGGGCAATGCACTTAGTGCAAGCGAGAGGAGGGATAGTAGTATAAACTGCAGTATGGAAACATTTTCCAGCCTATTATGTTTTCCAGCCAGCTTGTCTGCGGCAATATCAAACCAGTCGTTTAAAAGGTAACCATAGGTTGCCAGGCCTATATAAGAGCAAAGGAAGAGGGTAATTGTTGTGAAAGAAATAGAAGTATGCTGAATGATGCAGGCAGCATAGCTTATCGAAAGAATGAATGGTGTTTTATATGACCACCATTCATTGAAACGAAGCCTTACCGGAGAAAATGATGATATGCTGTTGGTCTTCATAGGTAAATTTACATTCGTTCAACAAATAGATCCTGGTAGCGGGTATAATAATATAATCCAGAAGCAAATAGACAGAAGGTCAGGATAGAGCTGGGTAACCATTCTATTATTGGTGCAGGAACATCTAAAAGTACATAGCGGTAAAGGGCAAGTACCGAGGCCAGGGGATTCAAGGATAAGATGGTCTTTAAGGGAGCCGGTACCATCTCTGGCATATAAAACACAGGAGTGATCCAAAGCACATACCCTAAGAACACAAATAGCAAATGGTGTATATTAGGATTTCTTATTAGAAAAACGTTGCTCCATAAGCATAAGCCAAGAATAAAGACCAATTGAAAAAAAGTAATAAAGGGTAATAAAAGGAGCTTCCAGCTAAGAGAAGGAGAAAAATTCAGAAACCCTGCACAAATGAAGAATACAAGTAGTATGATAATTAACTCCGGAAGGCATACTAATGTTCTGTAAATAGGAAATGATAAACGTGAAATGGTAGACTTTTGAAGCAATATCTTATCGGCTTCCACTGCTTTTCCGGCACTGTGCATGGTTTCAATGAACGGTAACCAGGTCAGGAAGCCAGAAACAATGATAAGCGCATAGGGTAGGGAAGGGTGGGTGGATTTTAATACAAACACAAATACATATAAGTAGATCAGTAATTGAATTACAGGCCGGAAACCTATCCAGGCAAACTTAAAGCTCAACTTTGAAAATCGGATCGCCATTTCCCGTTTGGCCATCACCCAAAGTACAGGTCGTTCTTTCCATACCGCCTGTAAGGACTGAAACATGCCAGAAGTAGCAGGGGTAATGACATGCTCAAATTTACCTGTAGTGTTGTTCATAAACAATATAATAAGGGTAGTATAATATTATCCTGCTGCATATACCTATTGATTCAAGGGTAGAATGATAAGGAAAATATACTATACCTTCTCCATTTATAAGTTTGTAATATTGCGCTTTGTAGAAATAGGACTGTATTCGTTAGCGTTGTACATTTTTAAATACCTTTTTATAGTACAACGTTCAACCACTTGACAAAATGAGATCATAAGTCTTATAGCTGGTCTAAAGAAATTCAAATAGTAAAAATAAATCTAAATTGTCGATTCGTACGAGTATAAAGGTTGAAAACATTTCCAAAAGCTTCTTTATAAATAATAAAGAAGTGTATGCTTTAAAGGACATTTCTTTTGAAGTAGCTGCGGGTGAAGCCTTTGGTATTGTTGGTAGAAACGGAGCTGGCAAAAGCACACTATTAAAAATTCTCTCCGGCATTATCAAGCCTACCAATGGCGTTATTAGATACAATGGTCGTATTTCCTCCATTTTGGATTTAGGTTGGAGCTTTCATCCTCAGCTCTCTGGATGGGAAAATATGATGTTGACTGCACAGTTGTTTGGTATTGCAGCCGCTGAAGTAAAGAAGAAAGCCGAAGAGATTATGGAATTCAGTGAACTGGATGCAGAAACGCTTAGTCGCCCGGTATATACTTATTCCAATGGTATGTATTTACGGCTTGCTTTTTCTACTGTCATCACATGGCCGGGTGATATTCTCATCTTTGATGAAGTGCTGACAGTAGGCGACGCCATGTTTGTAATTAAGTCGGCAGAAAAATTAAAAAGTCTTAAAGAAAGGGGTCATTCTATTATTCTTGTAAGTCATGAAATGAATCAGATCAATAACTACTGCGACAGGGTAATGTTTATAGATAAAGGTCAATCTATTTATACCGGCCGGTCGGATCTGGCCTTGAATGAATACCAGGAGTATTTTAACCCTTACAGGGATATGGTACCGGATTATGTACCGAACGGTTGTACCTTGTTGAAGGTCAACATTGAAGTGAATAAGACAAAGATGAATAGTGGTGAAATAGTAGCGGCTGATAAAGATATTAAGATCATACTCCATTTAGCGTTGGATCATACAAAAAGCAGGAAAGATTTTGGTTTGATAATGAATGATTGCCAGGGCGTTCAGTTGTTTGGAGACGAAACACTAGACTGGCCAGTAACTGCATTGGGAGGGAACTGTACAATTGAATGGATGATCCCGGCTAACCTGTTAAATACAGGTTTATTCAAAGTATATCTATTCTGGTTTGAAGATAGAAAGCTCGTTGGCAACACTTCAGTAATTAATTTTTCAGTAGCCTCCGATAGACCTGAAAGAGCTGCCTCTCAGGTCAAGCAGCCCTTTTATTTAAAGGGTGCGTTACGTCCTTATAATAGTAAACCCTTTGAAACTACATTGCAACCACTACGGGTGTCTACCAATTAAGTATTAGATCATCTATATTATATTCCAGTTAATTATTTGTGGTCACTTTTATAGGAGCTAAGACTTCCTCCTGTAATATCCATGTTGATATCAGTTATCAATTTTATACTTCCACTTCAACCTGGTTCTGAAACTTTTGAAGTGCCTCTAAACAAAAAGCAGTTGTTAGTTCTTCAGAGCCCCACCCAATTAGCTTCTTGGGCCCCCCATAATAAAGGATTCTTCTTTGCCAGCAACCCGCTTCCGATTGCGTATCGAGTAAGAGTTTAATTTGATTGGTATAAATAGTTATCGGAGCGTTAAGATCTGCTAATGCACATATGGCTAGTGCGGTGTCTAGCACACTGCTTCCGAACATTCCATTAGGCAAAGTTGCGCTTAATATTTTATCTATTATGAGTTTTCTACTTGGCTCCAAGTCTGAAATGCCCGCTTTATAGTTCCTGGCAATAAAATAATAAATGCTGAAAGGATTGCGATACCACTTATCACAATCGTCTTCCTTGTTTTCTTTTATAATGTTATTCAGATAACCTACAATTGGTGCCGTTGTTTTATTATGGCCCAAATAAAACAACACATTTGCATTTACTGCTGCATCAATGTCATTACGTTCGCATTCCATTTGCCGCCAGAAAAAATAGGTGCTCACTGGCTGAAGTAGTTCAGACCTTACCAGGCGTATATAATCACGATTGTGCTTTTGTTTAAGTCGAAAGGATAACCACGTATAAAACAAACCCTCTTTATTTCTATTAGAAGTAATAAGATTAATGTTTTTACCCCTGATCCATTTGATTCCATTCTTTTCTAAGATGTAAGACACGCAGCAGGTATCATCTAAGTCGGCGGGAATTATTGAATGGTAACCATGAAGTTGTGTATAATGCTTCCATGCTCCAGGTCCCTTCATTTCACGTAACAAGAAGCCTGTACTCAGGCTGATCATTTCATTAACAAAAGCATTCTTTGCTAAAAAGCCCAGAGAATAACATATTAAAGCGGTTGAAAAAACCGAACTGTCAGGCGTACAGTTAATGTGCATTTCATCATCAGTGGCGGTGAATGCACGGAATTGTCCATTTGGATATTGATACTGTTTTAGATATTCAATACCTCGCCTTATAGCATCCTCTATATTCAGTTGGTCCATCTACGGTGTCTAATTGAAAAGATATAATACATAGTTAGATTAATACAAATATTACAGTACGTAAAACAACTGTGATCTCATAATGTTATGTTTGTTCTTGCTAATCGTATCAGTTGGAATAATTAGAAAGTTCCCTGCCTTTCTTAAACCTTCATTAACGGATGTTGCAAGTATATTGGTATCCAGCAGTGCAAACCAATACTAAGTCTGTAAGCTAAAAAAGACAATATTTAAATGAAATTAATTCGCTTATTAGCTGGGTACTATATTTTGTAATTCCTCGCTAGTAGTCCTGCAAATCGGGGAAACCTTCGAGCTACAAAGAACTTGGATGGGCGTCAGAGACCTGGCATGCTCATGAAAACATCTTCTTAAGACGCCGGTTTACGCCACGCAAAATTCTTCCTGCAGTAAACTGATTAGATGAGGCATCGGAAGCTATATATGTTTCCTCTGGTTTCCACTCGCCATTATAAAGACGTTCGCGAATAGCAGGCCCCTTAACTAAAAGTTCTAAAAATCGTTTGTAGGTGATTTCGCGATTTGGGTTTGGTGTGCTACGCGACGTATGAAGGCCGGGCGGTGGTTGCAAGACAGCGTCAATGGAATGGTCGACGAAGAAATTTTTGCTTGTCGGATAGACGTCAAACTGTCCGGTAGCACTATTCAAGATATACAAGGACGGCGTGTGACCCGCAGGATAGGTTTCGATTTGAATGGCCACACGGGACGTAGTACTATTGTTTTGAGGCGACCAGTGAATGAGCGAATCGCAAAAGATAACAGCCTCGCCTACCCCTACATCAATAGGTAAAAGGTGTTTTTGAATAAGACTGTCCTCAAAATCAGCAAAGAAGGGCCGACATAAAGGGCTAGCAATATCCGGCACGACCTTGTGACTACCTGGTATCACATGTAGTGTGCCGTTTTCAGCTGTAGTATCCTGCAACGGCATCCAGATCGTGAGTGTTGTATGTTCATGGTCTAGTACAGGCCAATTCTGGTGGATCTGGAAGCGTCCCTTACCTGGAGGCTTCACATAGAAATTACCAACCAGCATTTCGTAATTATTGAGCACTGCATCAAACCTCGGAAAAATATACCGGGCAATAATGTCCTGCACATGCTGCTTATACGTGCGATCAGTATCAAGAAAGGTGCAGTGGTAGGAGGAGACATTAAGTGGGTTGACTGGGTTTGTATCGGGATCGAAACCATCGGCAGGCGTTAGTGCCTGGAACTCCTGAAGCACTTGTGCCATAAGCTCGGGCTCGGCACAAGCTATTTTAACAAAGCCATCACGAACGAATTGCTGCTGCAGTGTATCAGAAACGAATATGTTGCGATCCATGGATAATTGTTGAGGGATGAAAGTACGATTTATATTTTGGCCGATAACAATAAGCGCTGATATCTAAGATCGCAAATGAAGTGCACGGCACCGGCTTTCCAAAATGACAGCTAAACCTAATCTTCCAATAATCAATAGCAATCGACTACGGAAAAGTAGTCAACTGATATTAACTCAGACTTCTGTCATTTCAGTAAGCCTCCTTTTGTTAGGCGCGCTTTATACCCCTTACTCTTAAATACTTGCTGTATATTGGTCAGTAGGTTCTGCATCGAAAATCAATGGTGCTGTTTAGTAGATAAGTACCACTATTAAATTCTGTTGCGTTAGAAAACTATTAGTATGTAAACCTAGCCGATAAATCCTTGCTTTACAAGGATGTGAAACAAAGGCTATTTGTAAGAATAATTACACCGTAATAGTAATACGTCGGCGTAATTCTAGAGCCCAAGCCTGATTAACAATAGTGATCCAAATACTTCCACGAAGGGTTTGCGCAAAGGCTCTCGTCACCATCGCGGCTTTGCGTTTTTTATTTTATCCGCTTTTGCGAGAGAGCTCACATCGCTACTAAAACAAAAAAGCCCTCGGGTTTTATCGGAAAGCCTTTATGCACAGGCCTAACCGAAGTTCGAACTTTTGGTTTAAAGTCCTAAGAAAAGTAGCAGATTATCAGTATGTTATTGAGTGGTCATAACTATAATGCTCAATTCCCCTTTTAGCCATTTCTTTGCATCAATAGGCGATAGCATTAGTATTAAAACTACTCTTTTTGTTATAGTTTCAGAAAACTGCAGACTCAATCAATGGCGTAAAAAAATATTCCGGTTTGAATGTGAAAACAATCCTTTCAATTATCTATTCTTTACGTCATCTCTAACTAAAGTTGTGGTAGTAAAGGCAAAGTGCAATTACTGCGGCCCTTTGATTTATGAGATGCTGGAGAAGCTGATTTAAGAAAGTAAAAAGTTCAACTGAAGCTTTTGCTACCTATTGAATGCATATACAAACTGCCAAAGCGCCAAAATACTTTTAAGTGAATGTTTATAGTTGGCAGACGCTTCAAATTGAGTGAGCAATTAAGGAGAGTTGTTTAATTTAATCAACTGCACTTTACATTTTGATAGTTTGTCAAATAATGTTCTATTACGTTTATGAGGCTGCCATTCATAAAGCAGCAGGTCTGCAGGCCTCCACAAGGCAACCCAGGCAAGAATAATAAATAACTCTCGCAGGGTTAACATCAATGCATTTTCAGGGAGAAGGCTTTTTAACATTTTAGTCAGTAAAAACATAACGATCAAAAAAGCAAAGCCAATGGCCAAACTTCTTAACCCGCGTCGTACAATTGCCTTTATTTGATGAATTTCTTTTTCGCGTTTGCTTCCAAAATGATCTTGAATAATGGACCAAATCTCATTCTCATGCAGAGTGCTTTCTTCCTCGGTTAGTATCGTTATTTGCAAACCTGAACGGGATTTCCATTTTTCTGCTTCGTCAATAAGAAATTCTTCTATGTCTGGATGCAGCAACCGCTTGCAGGATAATGGAGTTGCAGATTGATAAAAAAGATCCTGCACTTTTTGTACTCTCAGTATTATATCATTGGCTTTTTCTTCCAGAAAATGATTTTGTTTAACCAAAGATCGGAAATGGAACAATTCTACCTATGTTGCAGCAATATTTCTGTTCTTTTATATGACTAATTGATTGAAGTATTTTGATTGATCTTGAGAGCTTCACTTTGATATACTATTTGTTTCGCATTGTCTGATGCGCAAATAAAACCTGCTCCCAACATAATTACATCTTTTATCACCAATCTTCCTGCGGCCGATAAATAGGGAAATCCATATTGCGGAGTAGTGAAATCTCCACCTAAATTAGAAACAAACGCCTCGGGAGTAGTAATTAAAAATGACAGCGTTACCAATGACATCCCAACTGTCAAAACTCCTCCTAACAGGCCAACTTTTGCGTTCCAGATTCCTGACAGAGTCAATACGCCAATGATCACTATCACTATACCCAACCCATATGAAAATGAATAAGTTCCGTTTTTCTTGTGCCAATCAATATTTTTTTGAACTGTTTTCCCTTCAGGATTTTTATATTGTTTGTATTCAGGCGCCTTTTGGTTATAAAAGAAATTCATCAATGGACTGTTGGCAACAAATGGAACAATGCCATCAGCTTCATATTGAAAAGCCTTGAGCCCTCCAATCCAAACCATTACTATTAGAATAGCTATACGTGTCAGGTTAATAAAATGAGATTGACTGTTTGCTAGTAATCCTATGAGTTTTTTCATTTTAAGTTGAATTTTACATTCTGATTAAATAGGGCCAATATTTCCACGTCTTAGAGAAATACTTATTATCCAAACTTTACTGAGGTCATGGTAAGCGAGCCACCAACTGCCTTATCGTTAAAGAAGGAAATATCATCTTTGCTTCCCTTTAATGAAAGTGTGTAAAGCAGTGGCCAGTAGTGCTCGGGGGTTGGAATTGATAACAAAGCTTCTTTTCCTAAGGATTGATAGTTGATCAAATGATCATGCTTTCCATTAGTAATCAGTTCTTTAAATTTTTCATTCATCTTCAAAGCCCAGTCATAGCCATATTCCCTCTCGTTTAATTTGTCCCAAGCTACCATTCTTAAGTTGTGCACCATGTTGCCGCTGCCAATAATCAACACACCTTTCTTCCTTAAATCGTATAACTCTTTTGCCAGGTCATAATGGTATTGCGGACCTTTCGTATAGTCAATGCTCAATTGTAATACAGGAATTTTGGCATCAGGATACATATGTCTTATTACGGTCCATGCGCCATGATCCAATCCCCAATCATGATCCAGTTCAACCTGTGTTGATGTAATAATCGATTTTGTTTCAGCGGCTAATTGGGAATCACCGGGAGCAGGGTATTGCACGTCAAATAATTCTTGTGGGAATCCGCCGAAATCATGAATTGTCTTAGGGAAATCCATTGCGGTAATCCTTGTTCCTTTACTTAACCAATGTGCTGATATGATCAGAACCGCTTTCGGTACTTCAATTTCTTTTGCCAATGCTTTCCAGCGTTGGCTGAATTCATTGTCTTCAATTCCATTCATTGGCGAACCATGGCCTATAAAAAGAACAGGCATCAGTTGTGCCTGCTCTTTTAGTTCACCAGTGAATCGGTTGAATGCTGATAAATTTGTCATGTTGTTATTCCTTAGTTTAGTTTATGCTTTTCTTTTTGGTGTGTAGATTTAATACTAATGTTTTCTGACTGTTTAATAATAGCACTGATTATTGTGCTAAATAACCACCATCTGCCGGGTAATAACTACCGGTAACAAAAGATGATTTAGAAGAGGCTAGCCATAAAATCAATTCGGCAATTTCTTCTGATTCACCCAATCGGCCTATAGGATGTAAACCTACCAGTGCATTTAGTGCTGTCTTGTCAAGGGAACTCACAACCAAAGGCGTTTTTATATAACCAGGACCTACTGAGTTAATGCGGATCTTTTTGTCAGCATATTCCAGAGCGGCAGCTTTTGTTAGCCCCACTACACCATGTTTGGCAGCAACATAGGCAGGTGAGAATTTTGTTCCTGTACTTCCAAGTATCGAAGCAATGTTGATAATACTACCACCTTTTTCAAGCATTGCGGGAATTTGATAACGTAATCCGTAGAATACGCCTGATAAATTAATATTAATCACTTGTTGCCATCCATCAATTGGATACTCCCCTGTGGCTGCTAATGGGCCACCAATGCCCGCATTGTTTACTGCAATATCCAATGCGCCGTATTTTTCAAGGGTTTTCTTAACCAAGGCCTCGTTTTCTTCCGGCTTTGAAGAGTCAGCTTTAATATAAAATGCTTCTCCGCCCTCTTTTTTGATTTCATCTACTGCACTATTTCCATGTGCCTCATTGATATCAGATACAACTACTTTAGCGCCTTCTTTTGCAAATAATTCAGCAGTTGCTTTACCAATTCCGGAGCCTGCTCCGGTAATTATGGCTACTTTGTTTTCTAATAGTTTCATATTCTTTTGTTTAAGGTGAAATAATTTTTATAGTACTTATTATACAAACCCTCTGTTGACTTTAATCCAAACACATTACTTCGATTGTTTGAATGTTTTGAGCCATTCTTTTGTGAATACGATTAGTTGTGTAAGATTTTCCAGCCCGCCAGCCAGTTGTAATTAGATTTCATGCCCAGTTGAATCAATAAGAGCTGCATATGTTCCAGCGTTCTACTTACAGAAAGATCGCCTGCAACGATGGGATTAAAGCCTGCTAAACTTACTAGCGCTTTTACTGATTCCAAAGCGTCACCATCATTACCCGCTATAAAGGCATCCACTTGCTTCCCATCAATGACAGGAGTGGAAAAGTCAGCTGCGAAAGTGGTATTGAAAGCCTTTATAACTTTTGAATTAGGAAGTAGTTTTTGTAACTCTTCCGCTGCGCTGGTACCAGGAGCCGTTACTAATCCATTGTATGTTTCATTTAGTGGATTAGCAATGGAAATCACGATTTTTTGATTGGCCACTTCTTTGATGTTTTCAGCAATTTCTTTTTCAGCTTCAAATGGAACGGCAAGAATGATAATGTCAGCTTCCCAGCTTGCTTCTGTTGGACAAGGTGCTGCCTCCACATCGGCTGCCATATTGTTGCTTTTGATCTCTTTAACCAGATTATTCAATTTGCCCTGGTCGCCGGATTTTAGCAGCAAACGATAGTTGCCTTTTAAAAGTGATTTGGAAATGGCAGAGCCCATATTGCCGGTAGCTCCAATAATTGCTATGGTTTGTTTTGTTTGCATGAAAATTAAGTTGATATGCAAAGCTACCATAACACCAAGCCCCGCTCCATTGCATTTGAGCAAGAAAATGCATTGATATTTGTCAATGAAAAATATTGACCAAAGTGGGCTTACTTACGTGACGTGATCCTCTTTCTAACCCGGCTTAAAGTTTCCGGACTTAAACCCATGTAAGAAGCAATCATATGTTGTGGCACCCGTTGAACAATATGCGGGTAAAGTGAAATGAAGCTTTCATATCTTTCTTCAAGTGTAAGGCTAATAATGGAGGTTAACCTTTTTTGCAAGGCGATATATGCTCCTGTAATCTGCAAGCGAATCCAGCTTTCATATTTGGGCAGTGTTTTTAATAATTCTTCATGTGCGCTTTTGCTGATCAGAACCAGCTCACAATCTTCAATGGCATCTATTGTGTAGGTGGCCGGTTCCATGGTTAAGAAACTATACAGATCAGCGATGAGCCATCCCTCCAATGCAAATTGAATGATATGTTCTATACCTTTTTCATCAATGGAGTAGGATCTTAATACGCCTTTCTCTACAAAGGCAACAAATTTGCAAACATCGCCTTCCTGTAGTAGGTATTGTTTTTTGCGCAGCTTTTTGGGGGTGAGATGATTTTTAATAACGACAATATCTTCCTCGCTAAAATCTACGGTGTTTTTTAGTGTTTGAAAAAATGCATTGTACATCGGATTCAAATTATGAATTCTATAAAAAGGTGAACAGTAATGTTCATTTTTCTTTTTTGTAAAAACATAGCACATTGCGGCTGAATCATATCAAGGTTACAGCATTGCCGGTACTGATCAGCGATTGGTTTTGATAATACTGAAGGACTTATAGTTCTAATATGGCCAATGCATACTAAAGCATTTTTGGAAAAAGACCGGCTTTCCCATTGTAGCTAAAACTACAAACCTGGCATCTTTGATATTGGCGTGAGTGTCGTCATTCAGCATTTTTGAAACCAATATTATAGCTTGCTTGTACTATGCATTTGAACTGTATTTGGCCCCAAACACTTACTTACTGGTTCAGGTAATCTAAAATAATCTGTACCTGTACTTTCACACCGTTTTGCAAAGCCTTCTCGTCCAGATTGAATGCCGGATTATGGTTTGCAACGCCATTGCCTACACCCAGCGTGAGAAAAACTTCTGGTGCTATTTGTTTATAATAAGAAAAGTCTTCACTGGCCGTCATCATGGGCGCGTCAAATACATTACTTTTCCCAACTGCTGAAACCGCGCTATTCTTTGCCATTTTATTTAAGGCTGGATCATTTTGAACAGCAGGATAGTTGTTCTTGTAATCCAAGTTGTAAGTTGCACCATATCCCTTTGTAATATTATCAATCAAAGATTTAATCCTGGTTTCTACTAACTTTCTGGTAGCATCTGAGGTTGTGCGGATAGTGGCGCCTAATTCAGCCTTATCCGCAATCACATTGGGCGCATTTCCAGCCTGGAACTTACCAATGGTAACAACCGCCATTTCACCGGGCGGTACATTTCTTGAAACAATCGTTTGCAATGCATTGACAATTTCAGCAGCTATTACAATAGGATCAATACCAAGGTGAGGCATTGAACCATGTGAACCTTTTCCGATAACTGTCAAACTGAATTCGTCAGACATTGTTGAAGCGGCACCATCTGGCAAGATACCAATATGACCTGCCGGGAAATTAGGTAAAACGTGCATTCCGAAAAAAGCATTGACATCTTTTAGCGCGCCGGATTTGATGATATCTTTAGCTCCCCCGGGTGCTTGCTCTTCTGCATGTTGAAAAATAAAGTAAACCGTTCCTTTGATTTGGTCTTTCATTTTTGATAATGTAGCTGCAGTAGCCAGTAACATGGCGGTATGCGCATCGTGACCACAGGCATGGCTTATGTTTTCGTTTTTGGAAGCAAATGCCAAACCCGTTTCCTCTTGTACAGGTAAGGCGTCCATATCGGCTCTGAAGGCAACTGTCTTTCCTGGTTTTGCTCCCTTTAGAATACCAACTACACTTGTTTTAGCAGGTTTTAGAATTTTAATATTATTGAATCCTTTTAAAATGCTTTCAACATATTCACTTGTGCTCTCTTCTTTAAATGAAACTTCCGCATTTTCATGAATATGTCGCCGCCATTTAATCAGGTCATCGGTTGGAATGTTTTTGACCCATGCCGGTCCAGTAGCATTCGTAACTTGATTTCCTTGTGCGTGCAGGAGAAAAAACGTTGTCGTCAGAAGAAGTGTACTAAGTATCCTGGTCATAAATCATAATTTGGTGTCGAAAAAATCTTGACTGATTGAGCGTTGATTTGCCAAATAATTAGCTTCTCTTTCTTTGGAATTTGGGGTGGTTTCGTGCAGATGCCAGCATTGTTACCTTTTCTTATTTCTAAAGGGAACAACCTTGTTGTAGCGTATAGGACAGCTGCCATTTAAATTACAAATCTGCGGCCAGAAAGTAACGTTGTGTTAGTTATTAGTGAAAGATTCAGGCTCAGCAAACACCAACAGTGGTTTGCGCCCTCTTGTAACTATTGCTTTGAACTCCTCGCTGAATAAGAGGTAGTACGTTTTGCATTGAAAACTAACCTAATCTACACAGTTTATTTCTCCTTCGCGTCGGTTTACTTACCATTATGTAATAAGTTGTTGGCGCATCTATTGCATATAAAACAAAATGTACATTACCGGCAGAAAAGTACAGTAGCATGAAATAAATGAAGAGTAAAAAATCACTGAACATTTAATTCAGTGTAATGACGAAAACAGTAAAGTTTTATTTATAACTGCTTTTACAGCAAATGGTGTTCAGCATTTAAATGCCACCACCTCATCAAGCCAAAGATTATATATCCGGATTTTGAAGACGATGGCTATAATCCTATCAAATATGGCATAGTTGATACCTATTCATCTAAGTTCGATTACTTAATACCTCGCATTATGAAAAAGGAAAAAACAGTTGCTAAAGTCTTTGAAGTATCAATAGGCTTTGTAACACTATTGGCTTGCACAGGTTGTAGTAACAATAGGACCGATAATACCTCTGCTACCACAGATAGCAACCGAATGAATAAACCAGCCTCAACAGCGGGCGTAAACGATGAAACAGTTGTAAAAAATCTTGCAAAGTTTGACACGTTAGACTATATTGTTTTCTCGCGTCGCGATTGGGACAGGTTTCATGAAAGCCATAGCCCAAACATTAAAGTTTATTTTCCCGATGGTCATATGACAAAGGGTTTTGATGTGCATATCAAAGACATGGACGCTATGTTTGTGTATGCACCAGATACCCGAATTACAGCACACCCTATTAAAATAGGCAGTGGAAATATTACGGCTGTTACAGGCGTTATGGAAGGCACTTTTACTAAGCCAATGCCGATGGGTAATGGAAAATTTATTCAACCAGCGGGTAAGGCCTTTAAAATTCCAATGTCATCTTTTGGAGTTTGGCAGAATGGTGTGATGGTGGAAGAGTATTTATACTGGGACAACAAGACATACATGCAACAAATGGGCATTGGCCAATAATTGGATATTTGCTCTTTTGCATATTTGCCAGGAGAATGCAAACAGAGATGCCAATAGAGCCCGGTTTTCAGCGAATGGCAAGAAACATGACTTCAATAAAAGATTTACTAGCTACGCTTGCTCTGATTAAAGATGTTAAATCGCTGAAATCATATATAGGTCTTCTACCGGTAACATTTAAGCTCCCGTCATAGATGAGAGATATCCAAATGCTTTAAAGACGTTAACCTTAAAACAATATATCATGATGCTTAATTGGACCGAATACCAGAAACAAATAGCTGCAAACAATGCACAGATCGGAAGGATCAATCATGAAATTTTAAAAGGGTACCGGGGATTGAGCGAAGCCGGAAACGCTACAAACCTATTGGGGGCAAAAGTGCGTGAACTGATTGCCCTGGCTGTGGCCGTAACCCGGCAATGTGATGGTTGTATTATCACTCATACGGATGCTGCTATAAAGCAAGGCGCTACAAGTGAAGAGATTGTAGAAGCATTAAGTGTTGCCGTGGCTGTAAACGCCGGAGCAGCTCTAATATTTTCATCCCGGGTAATGGATGCCTTCAATGCAAAGGCAACAGATAATAAGTAAGCACTGTGGGAGCAAGTTCTTGTGACCTTGTTTATTACAAATTTTGCTTTATCATTCAATTGATGTTTAAAAGTATAGATATGAAACCCTACACTACACTTTCTGAAACCATGAATGCTCTTCGCCAGCAGGGATATACAGAAGATTTTAACCTGCTACAAAACTGTCTGGAGTGTCGTAACGGACAGTTCAAAGTATTTGCAGAAGATTTCAAGGTAGACAATTACTTCCGGTTTGAAGGCGAAAGCAATCCTGATGACTCAGCCATACTCTATGCCATTTCATCTGACCGTTACGGGTTAAAAGGTGTACTGGTAAATGCTTATGGTATTTATAGCGAACCGTTGACAGATGAAATGCTGGAGAAGCTGGATGTAAGAAAGTAAACTGCCGGTGTGTGGCCTTTTCAATAGTTTCAATAAAGCTTGTCACTTACACAATTAAAATAACATTTCTAAAAGACTTCATGAACATTTTTAACTGTGAAGTACTGTAGTGCATAAGAAAAGAGCTATAGATTGAATCCTTATAAAAATAATTACGCCGGAATAATAGTATTCCGGCATAATGTTTTGTGCCCATGACTGGATTATTAAAACTGATCCAGATATTCCCACGAGGGACTTATCCAAAGGCTCTTGCCGCTATTGCGGCTTTACCTATTTATTTTATTCGTATTGTTCCTAAAAAAGCCCTCCGATTTTATCGGAAGGCCTTTGTGCCCAGGACTAGCCTCAGTTCGAACTTTTGGCTGGAAGACTTGAAAGCGATTGCTGAGTATCAATGATTTCAAAAGAGCTTATTATCAAATAAGTAAGTCTACAAATAGCTAAAGCTCCATTATTGTCCGAATCTGACATGTAGCTGTCTGCAATCTGTTTTTTAAGCTTACCAACTTTGTGATACAATAATTTATAAAGCCATAATATGAAAAACTTAAAACAGATCCTTGTTTCTGCTTTTACTACAATACTTATAGTAAGCCTTGTTTTATATTTTACAGTTTCTCATGTTTTTGCTCAAAATCTTAAGACCTATAAAGGTGACAACAACTTCTCTTGGTCAGTGCCAAAGCTGGATAGCGCTAAAAAGACAGTTTTCATAATAGCTAGTAATGCAGGAACCGAGATGTTTGATTTTATGGCGCCTTATTATTTATTTAATGCGACCGGACAGGCAAATGTTTATGTAGTAGCCGAAAAGAAAGCTCCCGTGTTATTAGTTAATAGTTTGTTCATACTTCCTCATTACACTTTTTCTGAGATTGATTCGATGCAGATCACCCCTGATGTGATTGTTATACCCAATGTAACGATACATTTAAAGGAGCCGCCAAAAGAAATCATTGTTAACTGGGTTAAAAGTCAATGTAAGGAAACAACCATATTGCTGGCCATCTGTGATGGCGCTGCAACGGCAGCAGCTACTGGCCTATATGATGGTAAGCCACTAACGACACACGCTTCTGACCTAGGCAAGTTGAAGAAGAAGTTCCCTAAACCCCTTTGGGTGGCAAACACCAGCGTTACCGAAAGTGGAAATTTATACAGTACAGCCGGGGTTTCCAATGCCACAGAAGGGAGTCTTACTGTAATCAAGAGAGTATTTGGCGAAGAAACCATGCAGACCGTTAGAAAGGATATACATTACCAGCAGGATACGATTAAAGTGGCTCATCAAAGTAAGGTGGTGACCACAGGAACCATTACCCGGATTATAGCTAAAAAAGCATTTCAAAAAGATTATAAGGTAGGCGTATTGATTTCGGATCACGTGAATGAGTTTGAACTAGCCAGTTTATTGGATACCTATACACGAACGTTTCCCGCATCTTTAAATACTTTTACTATAAATGGAGCCCCTGTTACTTCTAAGTTTGGTTTACAGCTCTACCCAACGGGAGAGGTGAAGAATAACAACGTAAATGAACTTCATGTTATAAATGCCCGAGCATCCCAGTTAGCTGGCCATCCACTATTTCCCAAGGCAAAGGTGGTAGCCTACACCACTGCATCTGCGCAGTATCCGATTGAACTATACCTGGATAGAATTGGGCTACTTTACGGCGACAAGTTTAAAAGCTGCGTTAAGCTGATGTTGGACTACAATTAACCTTTGTACCTTTTGAAAGGGTATTATAGATTCATGCATAACAGATAAACAACTTTTAATGATGGCTGCATTTTATGGCCTTTTAACGGGTTTGGGGATTATCTTTTTAACGGTACTACTCGTAAAGTATTTCTCAACCAAACTTATGGCAGCTACGATTCTGTGTGCTATTGCCTTTATTTATGTTGGCTTCTCATTGCAAGGAAACACTGTTAGCTACATCATATTGGTTGTGTTAGTGGCTGCCTTATTTTACTTCCTGGCTTTAATGGGGTATACAAAGTCCCCTGCTTTGATTGGGTATGGCACTTTGCTTCATGGAGTTTGGGATGTCTTTCATCACCATGGATTCATAATTAAGGCCAGCATTCCAGACTATTGGCCACTATATTGCCTAGTAACTGATTTGGTAACAGGAATTTATTTTGTCATGTATTTTACAAGGCGGAAAAAGGAAGATCAATTGAATAATGTATTCCTTAAATGACACCTAGCTTTGAGAAAGGTATTTCTTAGCTGCGTAAGTAGATACGCTCTTTTTTCCTTGATCTTTACCGCCTGTAGTAAATGGCCTTTCCTATTAGAATAAGAACTGCCAATAACTCGATTAAATTAACTTTATAATACATGAAAAGGTTTGCGTTTATTATTCCTCCAAATGTCGAATTATTGGATTTGGCTGGACCTGTACAAGTATTTACGGAAGCCAAATTTTATGGCTTTGAAGCCGACATACGTTTTTACAAGTTAGAGGATGTAACTGTATCAACTGCAGGGTTGGAATTTGGTGACCTTGCCAATTTTAAGAGCGCCAACGTAAAAGAAGGTGATTATATTTTTGTGCCAGGAATGAACTTTGACTATGTCGAAAGTCTTTCTTTTCGGGCACAAACGGAGTTTTTCAATTGGCTTAAAGGATGTTCCCAAAATAAGATAACGGTCTGTTCTATTTGTAATGGTGCCTTTGCCTTAGGGCATGCCGGCCTTTTGAAGGATACACAGTGTACCACACATTGGCGGAGAGTAAAGGCACTCCAAGAGCAATTCCCCGAAGCAAAGGTCATTTCGGATGTCTTGTACATTAAGAGTAATAACGTGTACACAAGCGCCGGTATCAGTGCCGGTATTGATCTGGCATTAGCTATTTTAGAGGATCTAAAGGGGCCTTTCTTTACGCATAAAGTCGCCAGAGGGCTTGTCGTATATCACCGCAGAAGCGGGACACATAAACAGCAAAGCATTTATTTGGATTATAGAAATCACATTAACCCGCAAGTCCATGAAGTGCAGGATTATTTGATTGAGAACCTCTCTAAGGAAAATAACATAGAGGATTTAGCCTCACTTGTTGGCATGAGTCCAAGAAACCTGAGCCGGGTTTTTAAAGAGAAAACCGGATCTACTATTTTGGAATATCTCACTTTGTTGCGCAAAGAATACGCAAGCACCATGCTTAATAACCCGGAATATACCATTGAATACATCGCTGCCCAGTGCGGCTTTAAATCTGCCCGGCAACTGCAGCGCTTATTAAAACAATAAAATCCTGATGATCCATAAAGTCTGGCCGGATTTGGCATTTTCCTGTCCCTATTTATACGTTTAATTACCCCTTCTAACTTCAAGGTACTACCAGGTAATCGGCGTATAACGTTAGACCAGGTATAAAGAACCTTCAACTAGCTTACTTATAAAATCTTACTTCTATAGTTAAGATAAGTATCAGCCTTTATTTGTTAAACTAATAACGGGAGGCAGGTATTTGATCAAAGGTGTAGACATTTCGTTTTTAATTGCAAACTCTAACTCTTGATATTTCATTCCGTTTTCTGCTAAGCAAAAGAATATGTTTACAAATGATATCCAGATAGGTTGAAAGCTGTATAAACCATTTAAGCAATTTTAAATGGTTTATACAGCTTTCAATGCTGATCTTATTTAGAAATCTCTTTCAACTAAGCCTAATCGTCTGCTTCTGTAGCAGCTTTTCCCGTAGTATAATTTAGTACTGATAAAGTCTTAAAGAATCATACCATATATACAAGGCTTATACTTTTACCATTTTAAGCTAAGCTGTTATCACCGCACAAGAACCTTTCATTTTGCATCAGCTAAAAGAATAAGTTGAGGGTTGCACCACTGCTGTTCATCTACATTATTAATTTAAGAAAATTACTAGCCTAACTACCTCATGCTTTAAAAAGATGGCTGCAGTGAAATGTAAACTATTAAAGTAAGTACTACCAAAATTATATAAACTTTCCCCAAGATCTTGTAACAGTAACGCCAACTATCGCTTCTACTTTTGTTTTATCAAATCATCTAAAAAAATAAATGTATGAAATCAGTAATTAAGCACCGGAACCAACTTTTACAAGACAGCGTAAAATGTAGTAACCCCAATTGTACTTGTGTTGAGTGCAACTGCGGTAGCAACTGCACCTGTAAAACATGTAAAAATTAAAATGATTCACTTCTTCAAATAAGCCACTCTGATGGGAGTGGCTTATTCAACCATTTAAAATGATAATCATGAAAAAAGTATTCGTAATGGTATGTCAATTTGCAACTCTTTCCCTGTTTGCACAAACTAATTCGACTAAGATTGAGCAATATTGCCAGGTAACTGCAACACCTCGGCTACTAAGCAATAAAGTAACTATTGATATTGATTATGGCGAAGAAAAAAGCTTTTGGATAGATATGCGTCTTCGAGAAGTTGATGGTAAACTAAAAAAATTTAATACCGTAATTGATGCCTTAAATTTTATGGGTAGACAAGGATGGATCTTCATAAATGCCTACCCTGTTACCAATGGTAGTACAACGGTTTATCACTATGGGTTTAGAAAACAATTTTCTAAAGCTGCGTTATAGTAGGTTGTCGTTTTAATGTTGTCCTTTTATGACATCTATTCTTCCTCAAATCACCTGCAAGCAGCCATAGCTTTACATTACAATACCAAACAACTCAAATGAAAAAAGCAACATTCACCCTCATTCTCACTCTTATCTCTTTATTTACTCTTAAAGTATTTGCTCAAACAATGCAAGACTTACCGGATAAAATATTGGGTGTCTACTGGTCTCCAAAAAAAGATGCGAAGATTGAAATATATATAAATGGCAATCACTATTTCGGAAAAACTATCTGGACAGCTGTATCCCGAAAAGACACTCAAAATCCAGATCAGCGGTTACGAAAAAGAGACCTCCTGGGTATCAATCTCCTTACAGATTTTTCCTATGATGATGGCGTATACGTAGATGGGCAAATCTATGATCCTGAGAATGGTAAAACCTATAGCTGCAAAATCAGTTTCAGCGGTCGCAATCTTAAAGTGCGTGGTTATATTGGCATCTCACTATTGGGCAGGACAGAGACATTTGAACGTGTATTGTAAGCTTTATGTATTGTGCTCGCCGATCCCAAATAATATTTCTTGTCCATCATTTAAAATGAAAATAATGAAACATATTTTTCTAATCATTGTCCTGGCTGTTTCAATGACAGCGAAAGCACAGGTCAGCCGGGTTTCTTTACAAGCCAGTGGATTAACCTGCAGCATGTGTAGTAATTCAATAAATAAAGCGTTAAAAACACTTGACTTCGTTGCACATATTGAGGCAGATGTTAAGCATTACACCTTTGATATCTCTTTTAAGCCTGATACATTTGTTGACTTTAATCAGATACGAAAAAAAGTAGAAGATGCTGGGTTTTTCGTGTCCAGTTTCGTTGCCGTTATTGATTTTGATAAGTTGTCCTTCTCTACTAACCAATCGGTTAAAATCGCTAACCAACAATTGGTTTTTGTAAACAAATTAGACCAACCACTCCGGGGAACACAAAAGATTACATTGTTGGACCGGGGATTTGTCTCTTCTAAACAAGCCAAAGCACGCCCTCTTTTCATGTCTATAGAAGATATAATTACTTATCATGTAACTCAATAAATGAGCCGGTCACACTGTTAAACAACTAGAAATGAAACTTGCCTTTTCTCTTTTTTCCCTTTTGTTCTCCCTGGTAGCTATGTCACAAGAGTTGTATACAGCCACAGAACCAGCTAGTAATAGAGCGGTAGGGAGCCTTGGCGTCCGCGTGGATAACTCCATCATGGATGAAGTAAATTCCTCTAAAACGAATTATCATTTAATTCCTGATCTCATGTTCGGTATTTCTAAAACTGTTATGGTTAGTGGGGGTGTTTTCTTTAGTAACCGGAGTCAGTCCTTTGAGTCAGAAGGAGGAACACTTTATGCGAAATACCGTTTTTTAAGCAAGGATGCTGTGCAAAAGCATTTTCGCATGGCTTTATTTGGGAGACTAAGCTTTAATAATAGTGATGTCCACCAGGAAGAGATTAATATGTATGGGCATAATTCTGGTGTAGAGGTGGGAACAGTAGCTACCCAATTACTTCGTAAGGTTGCGCTGTCTTCCAGCCTTTCCTTAGTAAAAGCGGCGGATAACGGGAATAACAATAAGTTCGTCTACGGCTCTAAACAAAGTAAAGCTGTTAACTATACTTTTTCTGTTGGCCGGTTAATGTTACCGAAAGAATACAAAAATTACAAGCAGACCAATTTTAATGTTATGCTGGAATTTTTAAGCCAGTATAACCCTGGTTCTGGAAAATACTATCTGGATGCGGCGCCTTCTTTACAACTAATATTTAATAGCCAAGGCAGGCTGGATATTGGTTACCGTAAGGAGCTTACTAGCAGCCTGATCAGGACCGCCCCTAATGGATTCTTTGTTAGAATAGAATACAATCTTTTTAATGTTTTTTGAGATTACTGCGGCCTGATAATCAATAAGGCTTACAGGTAAATCTTCTCTAATCAAACAATTTTATGAACCTTAATAGTTTGTACCCTAACAAATAAATTTAAACAGGCTTATTTGAAATACAAATCAAACACATTTAATAAATCTTGAAAACAAAAGTAAAAAGCGATTATAGGAAAGCCCTAATTGACAAGATGGGGGTTTCGATTCGGCAAGGTGAGGTTAGGATTGATTCCGTTAAAACGGCTTATCTATCTGCAGGGAGTGGTAGTTGCGTCATTTTTCTGCACGGTGCTGGTGCCGGTGGAGTTACCTGGTACCCGACGATTGCTGCTATTGCTAAACATTTTCATGTATTGGCCCCAGATATCGTGGGATATGGAGAATCTGACAAACCCAACGCTCCGTATGACCGTCCTTATTTCACAAAGTGGCTAAAAGGCTTCCTGCTGGAAATGAAGATATCAAAGGTTCATATCGTTGGATTGTCTCAGGGAGGAGCTATAGCCTTACAGTTTGCCATTGATCACCCAGAGATGGTGGATAAGCTAGTTGTAGTTGACTCGGCTGGCTTAGGGGCGAAAGTTTCCCTTTGGCCATTTATTGGAATGATTTGGATGAATACTTTTCCATCCTCGATGGCAAATCGTTTTAATTCTTCTTATATACTTCATCGGCCGGAAAATAGAGACCCAAACCATAGCTTCTATTCCATAGCCGTGCTTAAAGATAAAGGAGGAAAAAATGTGTTCAAGCAAGGTAGAGGTGCTGCTGTATCGAAAATTTCTGAAGAGTCATTGCAGCAAATTAGAAATGAGACACTTATCATTTGGGGAAAAGATGATCAATTGTTTCCTGTTGAATATGGTGAAAAAGCCGCTAAAATAATTCCCAATGCAAAATTTCATTTAATTGAAGATGCTGGCCATTTACCATTGATGGATCAACCAGAAAAGTTCAATAACATTCTAACTAATTTTTTAAACAAATAACAGTGAGAGTTTGAACAGCTAGGGAAGAGGAGCAAACTTTTTAAGGATTACAATAAACCCTTTTAAAAGTTTCTTTTTAGTTCAATCACTTAGGAATTGATAATATGAACTACGAAAAAGTCACAGGCCTAACCGCCCTTTAAACTTTTGTCTGGATCTGAATTATAGCTGTTTGAAGTGGATTTTCTAGGGTAGAAACAACGATCCTCTGATTATGGGAAAGAGTTGTATCATACTTGCAAATCAAGTCAGAATTATCATTTGGAAATATTATTATTCCAACATATTATTTCTGCGCAAGCCTAGGCGTGGAGCCTTTCTATGAAAGGGCAAAATAAGCTTTAAACCAAATTCTGCTTGATAAGAAATACTACGCCGAAATAATATTATTCCGGCGTAGTATTCAGTGCCCAGGACTGGATTCGAACCAGCACACCTCGCGGCGCCGCCACCTGAAGACGGTGCGTCTACCAATTTCGCCACCTGGGCAACGAGTTGGGGTTGCAAATATAATTCAATCTTGTATATGAAAAGAGAATTCTATTCCGCATTTCTTTTCCATCCTAAGAGGCAGATGCCAATGATAACCAACAGGGTACCAAACAGTTGCAGGGGCGTAATTTGTTCGCCCAGAAAATAATGCGCCTGAAGGATTGTAGAAATAGGGCCAATACTGGAAATGATGGCCACATTGTTAGTACCAATGCGCTTCATTCCGTTGGATAACATAAATGAGGGTATTACCGTAGCTATTATTGCTAACAAAATACCATATACCCAAAGTTCATGTCCTTGTGTTAGAACAGTATAATTCCCTTTGGCCAGGAAATGTATAAGAATCCCTCCTGTAGCGGCTAACATCGCGTATGCTGTGAATTTATTAGACCCAATTTGCGGAATAATACGGCCACTGCCGGCAATATAAATGGAATAGGTAACCGCACAGAGGAAAACTAAAAAACTGCCCCAATAGAAATTAGAGTTGTTTACATCGAGCTGCAGTTCACTGGCAAAGGCCACCCCTATACCCGCATACGTTAGCAGCACGGCCCATTGTTGGCTGCGCTCCATACGCTCATGAAAAGCAAACCGGTTAATAAGCAAGGCAAAAGTGGGGTAGAGGAAAAGGATTAGTCGTTCCAATCCGGCAGAAATGTATTGTAATCCTAGAAAGTCGAACAAGCTACTGAGGTAATAACCTGTAACACCTAAACCCAATGTTATGAACCACTGGCGGGGTGTCATCTTTTTATTACCGGTGCGACTACTGATAAAAAAAGCAGTAAACAAGTAAAAAGGTAGAGAGAAGGCCATGCGTAATGTTAACAGCGACAGTGCATCGACAGGTGTATGTGCAAAGGCCAGCTTGACCAAAATGGCCTTGGTTGAAAACAGTATAGCACCGGACAGTGTAATGAGGAAACCGGCTAGCGTTAGTTTTTGCTTTACATCAGGCATGGAACAAACAAAAGCCCCGCACTGCGGGGCTATCTATATTAAACAGCTACATTAAAATCGCGAAGGGCATCATTCAAGCTGGTCTTCAGATCGGTGCTGGCTTTACGCTGACCAATGATCAGGGCACAGCTAACATTGTATTCACCAGCAGGGAATTTCTTGGTATAGCTACCAGGAATCACCACACTACGAGCAGGTACTACACCTTTCATTTCCTTAGGCTCGCTTCCACTCACATCAATGATCTTGGTTGATTGCGTCAATACAACATTGGCACCCAATACCGCTTCTTTCTCTACACGTACACCTTCTACCACTATACAACGAGAACCGATAAAGCAACCATCTTCAATAATAACAGGGCTGGCTTGCAATGGCTCTAATACACCACCAATGCCTACGCCACCACTTAGGTGAACATGCTTGCCGATCTGTGCACAGCTACCAACGGTGGCCCATGTGTCTACCATGGTGCCTTCGTCTACGTAGGCACCGATATTTACATAAGACGGCATCAATACCACGTTCTTAGCAACATAGGCTCCATAGCGGGCTACGGCATGTGGTACGGCACGTACACCTAATTCTTTATAGTTCTTTTTCAGCAACATCTTATCGTAAAACTCAAACGGTTCTACGTTCCAGGTTTGCATGGGCTGAATACCAAAATATAATAAGATGGCTTGCTTTACCCATTCATTTACCTGCCAGTTGTTGCCTGTAGGTTCTGCAACACGTAAGCGGCCTTTGTCTACTTCTTCAATTATTGCACGTACAGCCTCTTGATAAGCAGCCTCACCCAGCAACTCACGATTTTGCCAAACTTTCTCTATCGTTTCTCTCAATTGCATGTCGAATTTTTTGCAAACATAAATGAACTGGGGTAATTGCTATTACTTTGCGGCCACAAGAAGAAATCATGAACATTGGGTTTGATGCCAAGCGCTATTTTCATAATAATACCGGTTTAGGGAATTATAGCCGTACACTAGTGAAGGGGTTGGCGCAGTATTATCCTGAGAATGAATACTTTTTGTTCAATCCCAAAGCTTCAAGAAGGATTCAAAAAGAAGTCAATACACATGTTCATGAGGTACTGCCAACCCGTTTTTTAGACCGTAAACTTTCTTCTTTGTGGCGTAGCAGCGGTGTTAAAAAAGATCTGCGAAAACACAAGATTGATCTGTATCATGGGTTGAGTCACGAAATTCCAGTAGGCATACAACAAACAGGAATAAAGTCGGTTGTAACCATACACGATTTAATATTTGAACGTTATCCTGAACAGTTTGGAAAAGTAAATGTGCAGATCTACCGTAAAAAATTTACCTACGCCTGTGCGAATGCTGATCGGGTAATTGCTATAAGTAAGCAAACCAAGCAGGATATTATCGACTACTACCATACCGATCCTGCCAAGATTGACATTTGTTACCAAAGTTGTAACCCTGCTTTTGCGGACGAAATAGCTTCTGCAACAAAAGAGCAGGTACGTAAAAAGTACAACCTGCCACCAGCGTATTTTTTATATGTCGGTTCTATAATTGAGCGAAAGAACTTATTGAATATCTGCAAAGCTATTAAGCAGCTACAAGGAACGCTGAACATACCGTTGGTTGTAATTGGAGGAGGTAGAGGGTATAAAGAAAAAGTATTGCAGTATATAGCGGCCAATAATTTACAGCAGCAAGTGATTTTCCTAAATGATACACCAGCAGCTAAAAATGATGCAGCCTTTCAAAAGCCGGAAACTTTCGCAGCTATTTACCAGATGGCCATAGCTATGATCTATCCTTCTTATTTTGAAGGGTTTGGCATTCCGGTGTTAGAGGCCTTGTGGAGTCGACTGCCTGTAATTACTTCGAATGTTTCATGTATGCCAGAAACAGGCGGAAAGGCTGCCTATTACGTTAATCCTGATAAGCCGGAGGAGATTGCAGAAGGTATGATGGCGATCTATAATAGCATGGAGCTGCGAGCGAAAATGGTTCAGGAAGGTATAGTACATGCACATAATTTTACCTTAGAAAAATGTGCGGCCTCTGTTATGAACGTATATCAAAACTTGTTACATGGCTGAATTTTTTGAAGACGATATTAAGCGTGCTATCGACGTGATGCAACGTGGCGGCGTGATTCTGTACCCAACCGATACTATTTGGGGATTAGGATGTGATGCTACCAATGAGCAAGCCATAAAACGTATTTATGAGATCAAGCAGCGCGATGATAGTAAAAGCCTGATTGTATTGATGGCTGAAGAAAAGGATGTGCTGCAATATGTAGCAGCTCCTGACCTGGCGGTGTTTGATTTTTTAGAAGAACAGGAACGACCAACTACCATAGTGTACGAACATGCAGTAGGTTTGCCTCACAACCTTGTAGCAACAGATGGTTCCATTGGCATTCGATTGACGCAAGATCTTTTCTGCCGTCATTTGATCAAACGGTTCAAAAAACCAATCGTTTCCACATCAGCCAATATTAGTGGCGAGCCATCTCCTCAAACCTTTGGGGATATAAGTCCGGCTATTAAAGAACAGGTAGACTATATCGTTAGCTGGCGCCAGGATGATGTAGCGCCAGCGCTTCCTTCTCAAATCATCAAATGGAATAATGATGGAACGCGTATTGTAATACGATCATAAATTCTGTATTGTTCGAAAGACTTAAAACTAAGCATTAGTTGTTGATTTAACTGTTTTTGCTCGGGTGAGTGGTAGTCAGTTTGCTAATGCAAGTGTTCCTTCACTCTTTATCTTTTCAACTTTTTTCCTTGATGAAAAAAGTTGAGCAAAAAAATCAATCCCGAAGTGTCGGGACAGCCCAAACCGCTCCGCGTGTCTGATCGCCCACGCACAGCACCCCTCCGCTATATTGATCAGAGTTTAGGATAGGTGAGTCGTTGTAAACGTACCTTTCCCAACGTTGGATACAGTGAGCATGGTAGGTAACATCAGCTGCTGGTGGCAGATACTGCAGGCGCTGTATATTCCGCCCGCCTCTGAAAGTAAAGTCAGTTTTTAAGCTCGGGGCGCAATATAAGGCGCTGGACGACTCAGATACTTCTATTTAGGGGCTTGCTTTGAGTTAAATGCTTTCCTATATGATGTTGGTGTAAGATAGGAAATGGGAAATTCGAAATGCGAAAACCGAAATTTGAAATCAGAAATCCTCAAATCAGACATCAGCCATCCGATCTTCATGATCCTTCCATCAATCCAATTCATCCGAGGTCTATCTTTGCCGCCATGGACATCCAGTGTACTGAACATGAGTTAAGCGTTCTGAAGAAAGTGGCTTTTGCGGCCCATCAGTTACATATGCCCTGTTATTTGATCGGCGGCTTTGTACGGGATAAGATATTAGGACGGCCAACGAAAGACGCCGATTTCGTTTGTGTAGGTGATGGAATGGCATTGGCGAAAGCTGCTGCCCATAACTTTCACCCGGCACCTCGTGTCAGTTATTTTAAAAACTTTGGTACTGCCCATTTCCGCCTTAATCATGGGTTTGATATGGAATTTGTAGGCGCTCGTAAAGAAAGCTACCGATCTCATTCCCGAAATCCAGAAGTTAGTCCGGGTACCATCACCGACGATCAGAACCGGAGGGATTTTACGATTAACGCCTTGGCTATTAGTTTAAATGAAGGAGACTATGGCAAGTTGGTAGATCCCTTCAATGGGCTTGATGACATGCAGCAACAGCTAATCAGAACTCCAATGGATCCTGACCAAACCTTTAGTGATGATCCCCTTCGGATGATGCGGGCTATTCGCTTTGCCTCCCAATTGAAGTTTCGGATTGAGCCTGAAACCTTTCATGCCATTACCCGCAATAGGGAGCGGATCAAGATCATCTCGCAAGAGCGGATCACTGTTGAACTAAATAAGATCATTCTGTCGCCCCAGCCTTCTATTGGATTCAAGCTACTTTATGATTCTCAGTTGCTGCACCTGATCTTTCCCCAAATGGTTGATCTGGCAGGTGCAGAGTTTATTGAAGGTAAAGGGCATAAGGACAATTTCTATCACACCCTACAGGTATTAGATAATGTAGCCAAGCGTTCCGGCGATCTATGGCTGCGCTGGGCTGCTATACTCCATGACATTGGCAAGCCTGCTACCAAACGCTTTGAAGATGGCCACGGCTGGACCTTTCATGGTCATGATGCAGTAGGGGGGCGTATGGTGCCTAAGATCTTTGTGAAGCTGAAATTGCCACAAAGCGACACGATGAAGTTTGTGCGGAAGCTGGTAGAACTGCACTTGAGGCCCATCAGTTTAACGAAAGAAAATATCTCCGACTCAGCCATTCGCCGTTTGCTATTTGATGCAGGCCCTGATTTTGATGAGCTTATGATCCTGTGTGAAAGCGATATCACCTCCAAGAACAAGTATAAGGTGAACCGGTACCTTGAAAACTTTGAATTGGTAAAACGCCGCTGTGAGGAAGTAGAGGAAAAGGACCGGATGCGCGCCTGGCAGCCACCGATAACTGGAGAGTTGATCATGGAAGTCTTTGGTATACCGCCTTCCCGTAAAGTGGGGGATATAAAAGACGCTATCCGTAATGCCATTCTGGATGGCATAATACCGAATGATTATGAGGCAGCTTTTCAGTACATGCTCAAAAAAGGAGAAGAAAATGGCTTGCAGCCTGTTAAGTAATCGGCTTTCCCTTATTTTTGGGTCTATTCTTGTTGGTAAACTACGTACATGGCTATTCTAAAACTAAGGGTCTATTTTGAAGAAGACGACAGTATATACCGAGACATTGCAATCAGGCATACACAAAGCTTCAAAGACCTACATACTGCTATTCTGAAGGCTTTTGAATTTGATTCGAAGTTCGGCGCTACTTTTTTTCGTAGTAACGACAATTGGCAGCGTGGGCGTGAAATATCATTAGAGGTTTATAATAAAACGTATAAGGCTCCGCCGCTTTTAATGGCTGATACAACTATTGGTTCAGAGATCCGTGATCCAAACCAGAAGTTTATCTATGTATATGACTTTGCCAAAAACTGGACATTCCTGGTGGCCTTGATTGGTGTAACCAAAGAAGAGAATCCAAAATTTACTTATCCTACTGTTATTCGTACGGAGGGTATTGCTCCAAGTCAGTATGGCACAAAAAGCTTACTGGGTGATCGCTTTACCGATGTAGAAGAGAAGTATGATCTGGCTAAAGGCACTGAAGGCTTTGGTACAGAAGGAGAGGAGGGTGTTGGAGATGAGTTTGCCAGCAGTGGTGAAAGCGGAGGTGATGACGATTATTAAAATCAATGAACTAGAATAAGATAACAACTCCGCCCCTGGCGGAGTTTCTTTTATAAAGCATGTTGGACAATAAAACTGTTATCATTATTGCGGGACCTACTGCAGTAGGTAAAACAGCCTTGGGTATTGAGGCGGCCCAATACTTTCAAACGGAGATCATTTCTGCCGACTCGAGGCAGTGTTATAAAGAGCTGAATATTGGAGTAGCCCGGCCTTCGGTTGAAGAGTTGGCTGCTGTACCCCATCATTTTATAGCTTCTCATTCCATAACAGAAAAAGTAACAGCCGCTACTTTTGAACAATACGCTTTGGAAAAAGCGGGTCAGTTGTTTCAGAGCAACGATGTGGTGGTAATGGTAGGGGGCACAGGATTATATATAAAAGCGTTTTGTGAAGGATTGGATGAAGTGCCCGAGGTGTCGCAAGAAATAAGAGAGCAGATCATCCGCAGCTACCAGGAAAATGGTTTGGAATGGCTGCAAAGGGAGGTACAGGAAAAGGATCCGCAATTTTATGCGGTAGGAGAAACGCAAAATCCTCACCGACTGATGCGAGCATTGGAAGTAATAGAGGCAACAGGACAGTCGATCATTGATTTTAGAACCGGGGGCAAAAAAGAGCGCCCTTTCAACATTATAAAAATTGCTTTGGATTTGCCGAGAGAGCAGCTTTATGACCGCATTAATACGCGGGTAGATAAAATGATGGAGCAGGGATTGGTAGAAGAAGTGCGATCTGTAATACCCTATAAAGAGAACAATGCCTTACAAACAGTAGGATATAAAGAAGTCTTTGCTTACCTGGATGGTGAAGTAAGCTTAGAGGAAGCCACTGTATTGATCAAACGAAATACAAGGCATTATGCAAAGCGCCAGCTAACCTGGTTTCGAAAGGACTTAGCTTATAACTGGATAGCACCCGAAAAAGACCAACTGAAGAGCTTGCTAAACCGCATAAATAAAGGGTAGGAAGCAATTGACAATGCAATATCGCTTTCATACATTTATTGTAAATATGTTCGTATGAAACGTATGCTCTTAACCCTTACGACCTTTTGCCTTCTATTCCTCACTAATTGTAGTAAAGACGATAGCAACGATAGCAATACAAACCAGCCGCCTGCATTAACCAAGGAATCATTAGCTGGTAATTATAAATTAACAGGGCTATTTGTAAAGTTAAATGCAATTCCTACAGAGCAAGAAGTGACAAATAACCTGGAAGCCTGCGAAAGGGATGATATTTATAATTTAAAAACAGATTTTTCCTACACTTATACAGATGCGGGAACGAAGTGTACACCTCCAGGAGATGCTACCGGTACGTGGGGGTTGCCTGGAAATAATAAAATTGATTTGGATGGGTCAAGGTTTGATGTAGTGAAATGGGATGGAAAAGAGCTGCAAATTAGTCAGCAGGGAACAGACCCTACTACAGGTCAACAGGGGACTTTACGGGTAGTGTTTACAAAGCAATAGATTGAAATTAGAAAGGAGCTCAAAGGAGCTCCTTTCTAATAAATGTGCGGCGGAATACTTTACAGATATTTTTATGTATTCAGAAGCCTGTTGTTTTAGTATTTTAGGCCCTAATTCAAGACGCTATGAAACCAGTATTATTTGAATGGAACGGATTGGCGGTCCACTCGTATGGACTAATGATTGCCTTGGGGGTAATACTGGGTGCCTGGTATTTAGAAAAGCAGGGGCAAAAGGAAATAGGCATGACCTCTAACCAGGTAACGCAATTGATCGTTCTTTTGTTTGCAGCTGCCTTTATTGGCGGAAAGCTGTTTCTCCTCTTTGAGCGCGATCACTTCAAGATCGGCGATTTCTTTTCCGGTAGTGGATTTGTCTTTTATGGCTCCTTTATATTGGCTGTGCCGACCATGCTCTGGTTTTTTAAAAAGCACCGATTTCCTGTTTTTCGCACGCTGGATATAATGGCGGTTACTACCTGCATTGTTCACGCTTTCGGTCGGGTGGGTTGCTTTATGGCGGGTTGTTGTTATGGCAAACCAACTGGAACGAATTGGGGCGTTGCCTTTACAGATCCGGCCAGTAGTGCCGAGCCGTTACATATCTTATTACACCCGGTACAACTGTATGAAGCAAGTTATATATTACTGGTAGGCGTGTTTCTATTAGTGATTCGCCAATACTTTAGAAGGTTCTACGGACAATTGTTTTTGACATACCTGCTGCTGTATGCTATTGGAAGATCTGTTTTAGAGACCTATCGCGGTGACTATGTACGTGGGTATGTGTTTGGGCATGTTTCTAATGCCCAGTTTACGGCTATTTGTATCACCGTTTTTACGACGGTCTTATTTACATGGTTGTATCGATCTGGAAGGTTAGTTCGTATAAAGTAAAATGGCTAAACCGGGATTTGGGGAGATTAAGGTATGGAAGGAGAATTAGCTAATTAGCTGATGTGAAGATTAGCTAATGGAGTTGACAGGTTTACAAGTTAAAAAGTTGACAAGGAAGGAGGAATAATGAATGATGAGTGAAGAGTGATGAGGGTTTTGTATCTTTAGAACTCTTCTTTTCAGAGTAATACTAACTCTTCTTATTACACTTTTCTATACTATTTCTTATGGTTTACTGAGATGATAAGGTAGCCTGATACGAGCCAAGATACGGGTGAGGTAGGGCCGAGATACGGGTGAGATACGGGTGAGATACGGAGTTAAGTAGGCTGCCATACGGAGTAACCTAGTCTTCCATACGGAGTAACCATGAAGGGACAGAGGCGTAGCCATGAAGGAACTATGGAGTAGCAGGCTAGGTAGATAGGAGGACGAGGCATGTTTACAACTCCGAAAAGTAATTTGGTTAGGACGGCTTATTATCATCTTGTATAGTCATAAAAAAAGGCGCTTTAAGCGCCTTTTCCCGTTTATAAATAAGCCTTGGTTGTTAGAATTTAAAACCTACCGTTAGCAGCACATTGCCTGCAGTATTTTTAACCTGGGCGCCTTCGTAGGATGCATATTGTAATCGGTAAGGGAAGTTAACATCTTTATTGAGACTGTGAACATAGGTTAGATCAATAAAATAACCCTTATCGCGATAGCCAAGGCCGCCACTCAGGTTCAGCTTATGGCCATTTTCGCCTTGATTATCTTTATAAGGGTTGCCATAATAAGCTGCACCGGCGCGGAACATAAGGGTGGTAAACTTCAATTCTCCACCCACTTTAAAGTTGAAAGCTCCTTTATAGGCTTTATCAATGGCCTGGTTCAAGGTTTTCAGGTATGATCCATCTGAAGAGCCGCCGCCTTCTTCTGAATTATCTGTTTTATAGGATGAAGCTTTATAGTTTACATACTCCACATCAGCCGTTAAAAAACCACGTTGTTTGGTTACATCTTCAATCTCACGAAGTACATAAGACACACTACCCATTACGCGGTAAGGGGTAATCAACAAATATTTGTATTCTGCCGGGGCATTATAGGTATAATCAAGTGAATAATCGGTATACACTACATTGTCGCTACGTTCCACATCGGCTGTAACATAGGATTGATATTTATCGGTAAGGCTGTAAATAGTAGGTGTGTGAAAAGCCAAACCTACCCGCCAGTATTCAGCTGGCTTGTAAATCAACCCCAACTTAGCATTAATACCAGCGCCTTTTGTTGTTGACTGCTCATTAATAATGGCATAGTTAAAATGGTTATTTGGATTCTCCGTAGCATCTGCTTCCGTAAAATTGGACGTCTTGTCGTAGTTTAAGAAGGGGATACCAATAGAGCCACCCAGCATCAACTTGTCGTTAAAGTTAGCAGCCAGACCTAGGGCAAACTCATAAATGCCACCGCGCGTACGGAGTGTTTGCTCTTGCAATAAGCCTGTACTTACAATATTGGCTGCTCTACTTTGAAACTGGTAGTTGTTTGCCGAGCCACCAGCAACGGTGTCTAACAAGTAGGCATTGAAAGCCAATGCTCCATTAAAAGGCGTTTGGTTATAGTAATCGGCTAATTGATTAGCGTCTTTGATATTGTTATTCTGGATGGTTTCTAAGTATTGCTGTGTATAGGATGATTTGGTATTTAACCCTCTATAAAGGAGGTCGCTGTTAAACTTGCCCATTGTATTAAAAGCAATACTAAAGGCGGTATTACGAACTTTTTTGTTTGGGTTACCGCTTGATCCAGCTACAAAGCCAGTCGTTCCCATGACAAAGTTGTTGTACTTGTCACTTTCTTCTCTGCCCAGGTAAGTGCTTTTGTTTTTGCCAAATCCATAGCCAGGGGAGAGGACAAAGTCTCCAGTTTTATAAAAAGCTAAACCAGCGGGGTTTACAAAAGTGGCAGAAAGATCCCCGCCCAATGATGTCATGGCGCCACCAACTGCTTGTTGACGGGCTGTGCCGCTGGGAACGAGCCAGGAAAAGCGTAAGGCATCGGCAGGCTCTTGTGCCGAAACAGTATATGCTGATGCGATCAGTAAACAGGCAAGCAATTTTCTTTTCATAAATACGATTTTGCTAGGTAGCAATGAGTTTGAAACAGGGAACAATGGAATCGTTGTTTTCATCCTACGTTTCTATTGCAATAAGTAATTACAATAACTAAAACTTCCTGGTAGGAGCATTACTACTGGTTTTAGTACCGCTGCTAGAAGATCCAGACGAAGATGAGGAAGACGATGAACTACTACTTGAGCTCGAGGCTTTTGTTGGCGGGTTACTCCAGCCTCGTTGGGTAGAGCTATTATCTGTTCCAAATATGCGTCTTAAATCACTACCTGCATTTCTGGATGGAGTTGTAGTGCCGCGATTTCCATAGTCGTCGTAAGCGCTTGTTTTTGCGTTTGGTATTTTGGAGTTGTATGTATTATTATTTACCGGGTTATCAAATACGTGCAGGTTATACGTACGTGGGCGGCTGTAAACAGGCGCTTTTGGATTAGCAATGTAAACGCAAGAACCGTAAGGATTATAGTAGTAATTCCAGTAATTGCGGTAGTCGGAGTAATTAGTATAATATGGGCTGTAATAATTATAACGGTCATAGCGGTATGCATACGGGTCGCGATAGTAGTCGTCTAGGTAAGACCAGCGGCTTCGGTTGCGAACCATATAACGTAAGTACCGATCATTTTCATAGTTATAGTAGTCGTCATTGCTACGGTAGCGGCTATCATCTTTCTCTTCTACACTTACATATTCCGCTTGAGGACGGGCGGGAGAGTAATAAACATCATCGGGTGTTTGTCCTGACTTGTAAGCAGCTGTACAACTGCCCAACAAAAGAATTGAAGACAACAGGGGTAAAAATGATTTCATAGTAGATGTTTTAATCGGTTGAGAGGGATGTGTTACTTTTGCTCGCACGAAAGCAATGCCATCGCCTAGTAAAATTCTGCAATTCGCTGTTAAACAATTGATAAAGATTAGTCATAGATTAATAGATGTAAGGCAGAAATCAAAGCATTTTGGATTGTGTCCAAATCTTTAATTTAAAAGAATGACGCTAAAGTGTCATTCGCGGTTGTAAGTGATGATGAATTACTTTCGGCTTTCATAAACACAAACAAAAACGTAGAATTAATAAATAAGATGAGTAAAGCAATTACAACAAGACAAGAAGATTATGCGCAGTGGTATAATGATTTGATCTTAAGAGGCGGTCTGGCTGATTATTCAGCTGTACGTGGCTGTATGGTGATCAAGCCGTATGGCTTTGCTCTATGGGAAAATATGCGCGATGAATTGGACCGCATGTTCAAAGAAACAGGTCATCAGAATGCCTATTTCCCCTTATTTGTACCAAAAAGTTTGTTTGAAGCCGAAGAAAAGAATGCGGAAGGCTTTGCAAAAGAGTGCGCTGTTGTAACACACTATCGCTTAAAGACTGACCCAAATAATAAAGGCAAATTGATTGTAGATCCGGAGGCAAAGCTGGAAGAAGAACTGGTGGTTCGTCCTACCAGTGAAGCCATTATCTGGAACACTTATAAAGACTGGATCCAGTCTTACCGTGATCTGCCCATCCTGGTAAACCAATGGGCAAACGTAGTACGTTGGGAAATGCGTACACGTTTATTCTTACGTACGGCTGAATTTCTGTGGCAGGAAGGTCATACTGCGCACGCTACAGCAGAAGAAGCCATTGAGGAGACTACGAAAATGCTGGATGTTTATGCCCACTTTGTGGAAGAATACATGGCGGTGCCTGTAATAAAGGGTGTGAAATCTCCAGCAGAACGTTTCGCAGGCGCTGAAGATACCTATTGCATTGAAGCCTTAATGCAGGATGGTAAGGCGCTGCAGGCAGGTACATCGCACTTCCTGGGACAAAACTTTGCTAAGGCCTTTGAGGTAAAATACCTGACCAAAGAAAATAAGCAAGAATATGTTTGGGCTACCAGCTGGGGGTAAGTACCCGCTTAATTGGGGCATTGGTAATGGCACACAGTGACGATCAGGGATTGGTATTGCCGCCTCGCATTGCTCCATTACAGGTAGTGATTGTTCCTATTTATAAAGGAGACGAGCAACGCGCCGAATTAGGCGAAAAGGCTAATGAGTTAATTAGCCAGTTAAAAGCTATGGGCATCCGCGTGAAGTATGATGATAATGATAATACACGTCCAGGTTGGAAGTTTGCTGAATATGAACTGAAAGGGGTACCTGTACGCATTACACTTGGTGCAAGAGATATCCAGAATGGTGTGGTTGAAGTTGCCCGTAGGGATACTAAAGAGAAAAACAATGTGTCTTTTGAGAACCTGGCACAGCATATACAGGGCTTGTTAGAAGAGATCCAACAAAATCTGTTCAACCGGGCCAAATCCTTCCGCGACGAACATACCACTTCTGTAGATACCTGGGAGGAGTTTGTAAAAGTATTGGATGAAAAAACTGGGTTTGTTGCTGCCCATTGGGATGGAACCGAAGAAACAGAAGCGGCTATTAAAGAGAAAACTAAGGCAACCATACGTTGCATTCCTTTAAATAACCCGCAAGAGCAAGGCAAGTGTATTCTTACGGGAAAGCCTTCTTCTCAAAGGGTATTATTTGCCAGGGCTTATTAAGCTTTGTGGAAAAGAGTTTAAATTAAAATTTGCGCAGCTTTGGCTGCGCATTTATTTTTATAAACATCAACAATTCAATATTATGGAATACGACCAAACTACGGCTTTATTTAATTTAAACGTTGACACGGTAACAAAGGCGCATCTTTCCGAAACGGCAAAGTGGGCCAGATTTCTTTCTGTTGTAGGTTTTGTATTATTAGGCTTATTTCTTTTAGGAGGGATAGCTGTTTCGCTTTATTCTGAACGCCCCTTAAATAATTATGGTGGTAATGCTGCATTCAGCGCTTATGGTGTAGGAATGTCTTTTATTCTCTTGTTTACTGGTGTGATCTGGTTTTTTCCACTTTTGTTTCTATACCGTTTTGCATCACGTATGAAAACAGCTTTAAATGGGAATGATCAAAATGCACTCAATACATCTTTCCAAAATCTAAAGATTTGCTTTAGATATGTGGGGATTATTACAATCATCATTTTAGCACTATATGCATTACTCTTGGTATTTGCAATAGTTGGTGTGGCGGCATTCTCATAACAGAATCAAGATTAATTAAAAAAGCCCCGCATTTACGGGGCTTTTTTAATTAGCAGATAGATAGTTGTAATCTTTCATGAGCACTTCCAGGAAATCAAAAGCGGACATATGGCTTTCAATCTTTAAATGGTTCTTGATCTTATCAGCAGCCCGCTCTGCCATGTCATAATCATTTTGTTTTCTGGAGGCATCTAAAATGCCTTTTAATGCATTAATATCCCGGTCGCTCAATTGCATGACTTGCGGAAAGGACGGGGTATAGTTATCATTAATATGCAAAAAAATAGTGTCTTGTATATCGGCTTTTTCTTTACTGAGGATCAATAAGGTATGAGCTAATATATCGCCCAAACGCTGATTCTTTTTAGAAGCATTAACCAATATGATATCAACAATCAGCAAGCAAAAAGCTGCTGCTACTTCCCACATGAAACTGGTGCTACCGCCAAAGCCTGTAGGGGCATTAATCACAATAACAAGCACCATAATATCTGATGTTCGTATAAACCAGCGAATTATATACTGACTAATGCTGGGCTTACTGCCATTTTCGCTGATCACACGTAAACCCATAAGGCGTTTGCCTACACTTTGCCCCTTCATTAATATCTCGCTAATAAGATGATAGGCGAGAATTGGCAAAATCAGTACTGTTTTAAGTACCGAAAAGGCTTCATAGTAGCGAAAACCCCAATCGAATGAGTCAAGTATTTTAGAAACAATGTAGATGTAAAAGAACATGACAATAACATCCAATACCCACGCAAAGAGTCGTCGGTGAAATGGAGCCGCTGTAAACTCCAGGTCTATGTTGAAGTTGGTTGCAATGCGTATTGTAGACATATATGTTCTGCAGATCTAGTAATTATAAAAATAACTCTTGTAGAGTAACCAACCTTAAAAATTACTATTTTCATTTCTCAAGCTTATAAGAGTGCGTGAAGGTTTATTTATAAAAAAGCATAAAGATCGTTGGGAGCGTGTTGAACATGGCTCAGTAACTGATCCTGACCAATTGGCTAAGGACTTTACACAATTGGTGGATGATCTGGCTTATGCTAAGACCTTTTACCCAACCAGTAGAGTTACGCATTATATAAATGCATTGGCATCACGCATTTATTTGGGTATTTACCAAAACCGAAAAGAGCGCTCTAACCGCCTGGTGCATTTTTTCAAATATGATGTGCCTTACACGGTAGGTAAACATCATTCCGTTATGCTTTTTTCCTTGAGCATCTTTATCCTCTTTGCATCAGTTGGGTTCTTTTCTTCATTGCATGATGATACGTTTGTTCGTCAAGTGTTAGGTGATAGTTACGTAGATATGACCTTGCAAAATATTGAAGAGGGCAATCCCTTTAATGTATATGCTGATAGTAACCCTTTCTTCATGTTCATACGTATCATGATCAACAACATCATGGTATCGTTCTTTTATTTTTTCAAAGGAATCCTGTTTGGTGTACCCAGTATTGTGTCATTGGCTAAGGAATCCATGCGCATAGGAGCTTTTGAGCACATGTTCTATACCAAAGGGTTGGGAGGACAAGCTGTGGTAACTGTTTTACTGCATGGTTTGTTGGAGTTGACAGCAATAATTATTACTTGTGGTGCTGGTGTTGTAATGGGCAAAAGCTTTTTGTTTGCTGGTACACAAAAGCGTATTGATTCACTAAGGCAAGGCGCTAAAGATGGGGTTAAGATCGTTGTAGGTTTGATGCCCGTTTTTATGGTAGCGGCCTTTATTGAAGGATTCATTACCCGCTATTATAAAATGCCATTGTTTATGAGTTTGTCAATATTGCTGGTGTGTGGCTTGTTTATCATTTGGTACTTTGTATTGTATCCTATAAAATTAGTTCAACAGTCAGCAGCCGAAACTTTAGTTGCAGATAGAAAAACCATTCATGCTTAAGTTAACGACATATCTCTTTATATCGCTTTATACACTAGGTGGCCTGCAGGCGCAGGACATTGCTACGGATACGGCTTATGCAGCACCCTCTGGTGACACGGTGGGTTCCATAAAGGAGATTTTGGAAGAAGGTGATGATGAAAAGTCATCAGACCAAAGTCAAAAGACATTCAATTTTGATCCTATTTTCCCAATGGACAAAGAAGCTGTTGTTGCCAGGAAGGTCGATGATAGTACCGTGAATAAAATGCGGAATGACGATAATTTCTGGTATGTCAATCTAGCTCCAAAACGAGAAGAACCAAAGCTTCAGCAAGAATCGGCCTTAGAGAAACTGGCTAAACAGAAATGGTTTCGCAATCTTCTTTGGGTTTTAATAGTTGGTGGCTTTGTAGCAGTTTTGATATGGTTCATTGTTTCCAGTGATATTCAATTATTCAAAAAACAATCTGTTGCTATTATAAATGAAGAGGAAGATGATCTTATTAATCAAAGCATCTTTGACATTTCTTATGACCATGAGATACAAAAAGCGATTAACAGTCAAAACTTTCGACTGGCTATCCGGTTGTTGTATTTACAAACATTAAAACGATTGGCTGAAGAAAACATTATACAATATAAACAGGAGCGTACAAATAATGATTATGTAATGCAGTTGTATAATACAGGTTATTATAAAGATTTCTTCCAGCTTACGCGTCATTTTGAATACACCTGGTACGGTCAGTTTGCAGTAGCTCAAACCAGTTTTGATGTCATCAAGTCTGATTTTTATAGTTTTAAACAACGCTTCTTATCGTGAAAAAAGCATTTCCATATATACTAGGTGTGGTGCTTTTTATAGCATTAGGAGGCCTATTGTTGATCACTGCGGCTAATCGACCACGTAAAATGAATGAGCGGATCACGCTAAAAGAGGTTGATAAGATTCCTTATGGTTTTTATGCGGCCCGCCATATGATCCATTCGCTATTCCCAAATGCAGAAGTATTTGTTGATAAACGAACACCAGGTTATTGGGACTCCGTATCGGCATATAAGTCTAACCAGGCTGTATTTATTACCGGAATGCGCATGAATGCAGATGAAAGCGAGTTAAAAGAATTGTTGGATTTTGCCCGTAAGGGAAATTATGTCTTTATCATTACTCAGGATATTTCTTATAGTGCAGCACAGTTTTTTCATACAGGCGACCTGGTAAGCGATGACGGTTATTTTACTGGCGAAAGCGATAGCTTGCAAGTGCAGTTACGCCAGCCACGATTTGAGAACACGAAGCCCTATGTTTATCCGGGACGTCGCTTTGCCTCTTATTTTGAAGATGTAGACACAACCAAAGTAGCTGTGCTAGGTACTAACAAAAACAATAAAGCCAATTTTGTTCAGTACAAAGCAGGCAATGGCGCTATTTTCATTCATACAGCACCCATGGCATTTAGTAATTACTTTATTCTCCATAAGAAGAACATCAGCTATTTTGAAAATGCCGTTTCCGTTATTCCGTCTACAGTAACTAAAGTTTTGTGGAATGAGTATTATCTGTATAAAAAGGCTGATCAGCAGGATAATGAGCCTAATTGGCTGAGTGTTTTAATGAAGTATGAAGCGTTTCGATGGGCTCTTTGGACCGCAATTATTACATTGTTGCTGTATGTGTTAATGGAAATGCGTCGTAAACAGCGTGTAATCCCTGCATTACAGCAACCCAAAAATGAATCACTGGATTTTGTAAGAACCATTGGGCAGCTTTACTACGACCGGAAAGATCATGCTGATCTTGCGCGTAAAATGAGCACCTACTTTCTGGATTACGTTCGCAACCAGTATAAAGTATCTACCAATTCGCTGGATGATAGTTTTATTCAAACTTTGCATGCTAAAACGGGTTATCCTGTTCATGAGATAAAGAGCATTATTGATTTCATTGGTCTGGTTGAAACCAACGCGATCAGTGAACATCAATTGAATCAGTTTTATAACCAATTAGAATCATTTTATCAAAATACCTGAGATGGAAACACAATTGTTTGAACAACGTACGGACCTGTCTGCATTGAGTGAAGCTGTAATGGCGGTTCGGCAGCAGATTAAAAAGGTGATTGTTGGGCAAGATGAGTTGGTTCGTTTAGTCATCACAGCCATATTAGCTGATGGCCATGTTTTGTTAGAGGGAGTGCCAGGTGTGGCCAAAACATTATCAGCGAAACTGACGGCTCGTAGTTTGGATGTCAACTTCTCTCGTATCCAGTTTACACCTGATCTAATGCCATCTGATGTATTAGGTACGCCAGTATTCAATCCTAAAGAAGGCACATTTGATTTTAAGCGTGGTCCCATTTTCAGTAATGTGGTTTTAATAGATGAGATCAACCGGGCTCCGGCAAAAACCCAATCAGCCCTGTTTGAAGTGATGGAAGAACGACAGATCACTATCGACGGGAAAACGTATCCCATGCAGCCACCGTTTATGGTGATTGCCACGCAAAACCCAATTGAACAAGAAGGAACTTACCGCTTGCCGGAGGCGCAACTAGACCGTTTTTTGTTTAAGATCCTGGTTCCATATCCTACTGAAGGAGAAGAATTGGAAATACTGCAACAATTCAACCAAATGGGCAATACCAATGTGATTGCAGCTATTGAACCTGTGTTAAAAAGAGATCAAATAGCTACTATCCGTCAACAGGTAAAAACATTGATAATAGATGAAAAGCTATTACAGTTCATTGCCAAACTGATTCATCATACACGTAACCATAAGTCCATCTACTTGGGCGCTTCTCCACGAGCTTCATTAGCAATTATGAATGCGTCTAAAGCTATGGCTGCTATTAATGGTCGCGACTTTGTTACACCTGATGATATTTTGGAGGTGGCAGTGCCTGTACTTCGTCATCGTATTATTTTATCTCCTGATAAAGAGATGGAAGGCGTTTCCGAAGATGCAGTTATTAAACAAATCATCAATTCTTTAGATATACCACGTTAAGACAGTGCCTGTGCTTCAATCTTATTATTTCAGACCGCTAGTATATTACGTTGGCTTTGGAGCTGCCGCAATATTTATTTTAAGCTACTTCTTACCGGTGCTTTTCCCGTTGGGAGTGGCTGGTTTGATTTGTTTGAGCATAGCTATTTTAGTTGATAGCTTTTTGTTATATGGGAAGAAGCAAGGATTATTAGCCGCTCGCCATTTACAGGAACGTTTTAGTAATGGCGATGAAAATAAAGTCCAAATTCATTTAGAGAATAACTATGGCTTTTCTCTTCGTTGTCGTGTTATTGATGAATTACCTTTTCAATTGCAAGAGCGCTCCTGGGAACGATATGTTGAAGTGAATAGGGATGCGACCCAGGATGTTTTATACAGTGTCACTCCTAATGAGAGAGGGGAGTATCATTTTGGCGATATACAAGTTTTTGTATCGAGTCCATTAGGTATAATTTGTCGTAAATATTCTTTTCCCAGCGGAACAACTGTAAAAGTATACCCTTCGTTTTTTCAGATGCGTCGCTATCAATTGTTGTCGGCCGCCAATCGCTTACAAGAAGCTGGTGTAAAGCGTACTCGTAGGTTGGGCCACAGCCTTGAGTTTGAGCAAATAAAGGAGTATGTACGTGGCGACGATTACCGTACTATTAATTGGAAGGCTACAGCAAGGCGTGACGGCTTGATGGTAAACAATTTTACAGACGAGCGCAGTCAGCAGATCTATTGTGTAATAAACAAAGGGCGTATTATGAAGATGCCTTTTGAAGGGCTGACTTTATTGGATTATGCTATCAATGCTTCATTGGTACTTTCCAATGTGGCTCTTATGCGTCAGGACAAGGCCGGTTTGATCACCTATGCCGAAAAGCTTGACACGTTTTTGCCGGCAGATAAAAAGGCCTCGCAGCTAAACCTGATATTGGAGTCTTTATATAAGCAAACCACCAACTTCTTGGAGCCTGATCTGGAAAAGCTCTTTGCTGCCATTCGCAACCGCATCACTCAACGGAGCTTACTAGTGCTGTTTACTAATTATGAGTCAATGGAAAGCCTGCATAGGGATCTGCCTTCGCTAAAGCGGATCGCGCACTACCATTTGCTGCTCATTGTATTTTTTGAGAATACTGAGTTACAGCAGCTTATAACCAGTGAGGCAAATAATACTGAAGATATTTACATCAAGACCATTGCCGAAAAATATAACCATGAAAAAAGGCTTATGGTAAAGGAACTTCAGATGAATGGTATTTCTGCAGTGTTAACACAACCTCAAAATCTCACGATTAACGCTATAAATAAGTACCTGGAGCTAAAAAACAGGCAGTCTATCTAAGTCATTGCGTTACTTTTGCGCCGCTTATGCATACTCCTGAACACAATCCATTTGCCGAGGGTAAAGTCTTATTAATAGACAAGCCGCTTTACTGGACCTCTTTTGATGCCGTACGCAAAGTGCGCTACCTGGTGAAAACCAAGAAAGTGGGGCATGCCGGTACGTTGGACCCGTTGGCTTCTGGCCTATTGATCATTTGCACAGGCAAGTTTACCAAGAAGATCAATGAGTACATGGCACAGGAGAAGGAGTACACAGGGACAATAACATTAGGAGCAATTACTCCAACCTACGATTTGGAAAGTGAGCCTCAGGATCTCAAGCCAGTTGACCATCTTACAACTGCTCAAATAGAGGACGCGACTAAGCCTTTTATCGGGCAGATACAACAAGTGCCACCCATTCACTCTGCTATTAAGAAAGATGGCAAGCGGGTTTATGAGCTGGCGAGAAGAGGAGAGGACGTGAAATTAGAACCTCGTGCTATTACCATATCGGCTTTTGATATCACAAAAATAGACGGGCCAATCATCCACTTTAGAGTGGTATGTTCTACTGGCACCTACATCCGTAGCTTGGCCAATGACTTTGGCGCCCAATTAGGTTGCGGTGGCTATTTAAGCAGCTTGCGCAGAACGCGTATTGGAAACTTTAGTGTAGAGGATGCACATTCTATTGAAGCCTTTGAACAGGAAATAAGGGCAACTAGAACGGATAAGTAACACCTAGCTGGAATTGGCCACTTTCTTGTCCCTTACCAAAGCCCCAGTTGGTAAACCACTGATTATTGGTTTCTTGCGATGGGTCTTTTGCTTTAAACGCATAATCAAGACGGATCAGAAAATAATTCAAATCTACACGTAATCCGGTACCCACGCCAACAGCCAGATCCCGGCCTAGCTTATCTAACTTAAACTGACCGGCCTGGTCCTCTTTAACGTTTTCAAAATCAGAATTGTTACGCAAATACCAAATGTTGCCAACATCCGTAAATAAAGCACCGTTAATCTGTATTCCTCTGTAGTTGGCTATATAAAAACGGTATTCTCCATTTAATTCCAATTGCATATCGGCAAATCGGTAAGGTGCTACTGTGTCGGCTGTTGAGAGTTTTGATGAACCCGGCCCTAACTTACGGAGTTGCCAGGCTCGCATACTATTGGCACCGCCTGCAAAGTAAGCTTTGAAGAAAGGCAGGTATTTTTTTACGGTATCTAACTCATAGCCAACACCTCCAAAAAAGCGAAATACCAACGCTGATCGACGAATGCTATAAGTGCGTCTTACGTCCACATCAAGCTTTATAAAACGATAAAGATTAGAATCTAAAAAGTCTGATTTGATGAAGCCCGCTAAAAGACCCGATGCTTCAAGGCCAATACGTTTATAGTCTGTAATACTGTAATTGCCACGGCCTTTTTCAAGTATTTTGCTTTTAGTTTGGGCCAGACTAGCAATGGATGAAATGATAAACCCGTCGTTATAGATGTAGCGGTAGGACTGATTCTTTTTAATCAAGTCTGTTAACCCTGGACCTTCTACTACTTTTGTAAATTCCACATTGGGAATACGGATCGTAAGAAATTTATTATTCCAATTCGCTTCATACCCCCAGGAGGCGTTTATACTTTTGACATCAGCAAAATCAACTCTTTTAAGATAATTGCCAAACAAGACCAATGAGGTTCTTGCATTTTCTCTTATGGCATAGGGTAGTTGTTGAATGCGAGGAATAGCACGTGGAAAGTTGATAACATGTCCAAGTGCAAATTGCAATGTTGGCTCTTTTTTAAAGTCGCTGCCAAAACGAAATGTCGTATTGGCCTGGTTGGCGCTGCGAGCAAAGTTCCGGTTCTGCAGGTTTAAGTTCAAGCCAAAAAGATTCCCCTGTGAAATCAGGTTACCACGGTTATTGCTGCCTTCAATACTGTAATCAATTGCATATTTAGCAGCAGGCGTAAGTCTCACAACAAAATCTACGGTATCAGTTGTGCCCCTGGGTATTTGATCAATGGTCACCAATCGCCACGCACCAACACGGTTAAAGCGGTTAATGGTGCGCAGGTAATTGCTTTGGCTGTATACATCACCTCTTCTCAAATAGAGATTTTCTGTAACAGGGCGGTCTTTAAACTGGTCATAATAACTAACAATGGTAGCCCTTCTACGGTGACGTATGATTGGCTCGTATTTAGCGGTGTCCTTGTTTAAGTCGGGGTAGATGGTAACGTTACCAACATGATACTTGACAAGGTGCATGGTGTCTTTACTGGCACGGAGACGAAATGTAACATCGGCTGTTGGATTCAAGCGGCGTTGTCGTAAAGCTTCTAATTGTTGCGCCTGCTCAAATGGATCCAGTGTAGGGCGTAAGAATGCTTGGCCTACTGTATCCCATACTACTAAGATCTCTTCCTGTGAAAAACGCAGGTAACCATTGTTGCGATAATAATCTGTCAATCGGTCCCGCTCAGCCGATAATAAAGACTTCGAAAATGGGCCGCCTTTTTTTAAATACGATTGCGCTAACGATTGGCGGGTTAAATTTTCAAGGTGGTCTTCTGAGAAATTATTTGCGATCGAGTCTTGCCCGATTGTATACCCAATAGAATCCAGGGTAAACAGTTTACCTGGAGTTACACGAAAGTTGACATGTGTTCTGTACTGATCTCCAATACTATCAATTTTTACCTCATAGCGACTGGTGTCGCGGTAATAGCCCTCGGCATTCAATAGCGCCTTCATGTAGGTTAACGATTTATCAGCGTTCAAACTATCATAAACCGGAGGTTTTTTTAATACATTGTAAAACAGGCGTGGACCCTTATCCCAACCTACCAGCTTTTCAATTGTTCGCACCTGAATGCTATCATCCAGTTGTTTTTCTAATTTGTTTACCAGGTTCTTTCTTTCTACTGTAGTCAGTGGCGTTTCCAGTTCAATATTGGTTTCGTAAACAAAGGGTTTACGTACCGGATAATCCTTAACAACGGAGCAAGAAACAAATAGAACCAGTAGCACAGCTAACCAAGTAGTATTTTTGAAGCGGTAAAACGGAGATAAGTCATTCATATAATACGTGCCGTGCTATGCTCAATAAAAAGGTGGTCAAAGATATTCAAAGTTTAAACCTGAAAAAACACAGGGTTGAAACAGGGTTATTTATAGCAGAAGGCCCCAAAGTGGTGCGCGAACTGCTGCAATTAATACCCGAACAGTTTCAACGTATCTACGCTACAGATACTTGGCAAAAAGAGCGAAAAGACTGGACTCCTGTGCCGGTTGAGACGGTTACTGAGGATGAATTACAAAAAATTTCACAATTACAAACTGCCAACCAGGTACTGGCTGTATTAAAACAACTACCGGTGGAGAAGCCTGTTATAGAGAATGAATGGGCATTATACCTGGATACTATTCAAGACCCCGGGAACTTTGGAACCATTATCCGCATTGCCGATTGGTTTGGAATAAAGCAAATTATTTGCAGTAAAGGATGTGCAGACCTATATAATTCCAAAGTCATTCAATCAACAATGGCCAGCATAGCAAGGGTAAAGGTTTGGTACGATGAAGAAGAAAACTGGTTAAGCCAGCAATGGTTGCCTGTTTTAGCGGCTACGCTAGGCGGCCAATCTATTTTTGAACAAGAGACCATTACTGCAGGTATACTCTTAATCGGTAATGAATCTAAAGGCGTTCGTCCTGACTTTATTCAAAAAGCTACGCATCAGATCACGATCCCTCGTATCGGTGAGGCGGAGTCGCTAAATGCAGCGGTGGCTACTGGTATTATTTTATCGCATTTAGTGAAGGGGTAATCAATTAAGTGTAATGTCTGGTATTGGCTAACCAATTTCAAACCTCAAACTTCAAATCCATAATTTATTTAACTAAATCGAATAGCTTTAATTGGCTGTACGCGTTTTACAATCAGAGATGGTATTAGTAGCACGATTAAGGAAATAAGTAAAGTACCTGCCACTACCATCAACACTTGTGTGGGTTCAATGCGTACTGCGGCAGTTTCCATATAGTACTCTGCTTCTTTCAATCGGACAAAGCCTGTTTTTTGCTGCAACCATAACACGCTCAAGCTAAACACTGTACCTACAGCGATGCCGGTAAGGGTAATGAGTGCTGAATGGTGTAGAAAGATCTTCTGAATAGTCCAATCGGTAGCACCAGTAGCTTTTAGTATACCGATCATGTGTATTCGCTCCAGTACCAAAATGATCAGGCAGGTAATGAAATTGATCACCACAATTACGATCACAATAGCAATAAGGATTTGACCATTATAGCTAACAATATTCAACCAGTCAAAAATATTCGGATGTATTTCTTTGGCTGTTTTGGTTTCCCAAAGCAGTGGAAACTTGGGGGTGTCATAGATAGTATTACTAACCCGATCCATTTGATTGTAATCTTTCAGAAATACCTCATACCCGCCAATTTCATTATCCTTCCAGCTGTTTAACCGGCGAATCAGTTTGATATCACCAAGCGCAAAGGTCTTATCGTATTCTTCAATTCCCGTTTTATAGATACCTACAATCGTTAGTTTATCTGGACGTAAAGTGCCATCAGGACGTACAAAATAGAGTAAGATGCGATCATCAAGCTTTAAACCTAGTTGTTTGGCCGTGTACATAGAGATTACTATTTCACGACTATAAGTACTATCGTTAAAACGCACCCATCTACCTTCTATCTTGAAGCCTGACAAATGTTGAAATCCTGCCGAGTCTTGTAGCCCCTTAAGTAACACCCCTTCCATTTCACCCGACGTCTTTAAAATGGCATACTTCGTAGCAAAGGGATTTATGCTGGTTACCTGTTTATTTTGCTTAACGACTTGTACCAGCCTGGGATCGGCTTCAATGGGCAATTCCTCTGCAATGTTCGCCTTCATGGGTTGGCGATATTGAATTCGTATATGTCCCCAAAACGAAAACACTTTTTCACTCACCACATCCCGAAAACCATTGACAAAGGACAATGTAATGATCATAGCTGCTACACTGATAGTAGTAGCGGCAATGGACAAACGGATAATAAACCGCGAAAAGGAACGCTGCTGGTTAAAGGCTATACGGCGGGCTATGAAAGAAGATATATTCACTACGCTGCTTACGTTAATTAAAATGAGTTTAAATGCAAAGAATTCACTCTTTAACGTATCAAAAATAAGACGAGCCCATAAATTGCTGTACTTTCATTTATAATAAACCCAACGACACTTCGTTTAGTCTATATCTCCCTTACAGGTCAATATTACAAATATGGAAGATAATTTTACCCGTGTAACCATCTTCAAGACGCTTTTGATTGGCTTTCTGTGCTTTTGTATTCTAAATATCAAGGTTACTGCTACTCCTGCAATCGACCCTGAAACAGGAGTTTCTCCTGCGTACGTAGGTGTAATTAAGTCGATAAAGCTTAATAAGCCGGGAGATCAATCTTCGTTTCCTGTGCTGTTGCTTAATAGTGCAGATGTATTAGAACTGCATTTCGATGACCTGGAGGGCGGGGTAAAAAACTATTATTACACGTATCAACTTTGTAATGTAGACTGGACACCAAGTGTTTTAACTACGTTCGATTTTATCAGGGGGTTTCAAAATGTGCGTATAAACACTTATCGTAACTCTTCTATTGCTACTACACGTTATACACACTACCAGGCTCAAGTGCCCGACCGCAATTCATTTCCTACGCGTTCTGGCAACTATTTGCTAAAGGTTTTTATCAATAATGACACTTCAAAGCTGGCCTTTATCCGCCGCTTTGTAGTGGTAGACAACAAGACCAAAGTGAGTGCGCAACTGCAGCAGCCCTTCGGTGCACAGATTAGTCGTACACATCAGAAACTGCAAATTGGCGTAACTACGGATAATCGCATACAAGCATTCAGCCCGCAAGACCTGAAAATAGTAGTGTTGCAAAACCGTAACTGGAGAACCTCGCTTTTTATTGACAGGCCTACCATAACCAGGGGTAATTATTACGAGTATAGCGATGAAGGTATAACGGCAATGCCGGCAGGAAAGGAGTGGCGTTGGATTGATGTACGGAGCTTACGGTTGCAAAGCGATCGTATGGAACGTATCAATACCCGGCCCGATACTACGCAGGTCTATGTGAAACCAGAATCGTCCCGCAACGGACAGGTATATGTATACTACCGCGATCTGAATGGAAATTATACGCTTGAAACATTAGAGGGCGTCAATCCTTTTTGGCAGGGTGATTATGGTAATGTGCATTTCTCTTTTATGCCAGCAGGTGGTCGACCGTTAGAAGGAAAGGATGTATATGTTTTTGGAGAACTGAGTAATTATGCCAGTAATGGGGAAGGGAAGATGCAGTTCAATGAAGAGACTAAGCGGTACGAAACCACACTTTTCTTAAAACAAGGGTATTACAACTATTCTTATATTACAGTCCCCACAAATGATACAAAGGCTTATCCCGATTACAGCCAGACAGAAGGCAACGATTGGACCACTGAGAATAACTATGTAGTATTAGTCTATTATCGCCCTTTTGGTGCACGTGCTGATGAACTGATAGGGTTTGCTACTATTAATTCAATTTTTCAATTGAATTAAGAAACGTATTGCAGTAAAGGCAATACGTCCCTTTCCTATTATTTTGAAGCAACTGAGCGTTTCCTATTCCTATTATCTGCTGAAGTTTTTGCCAGATAGCTACTAAAGAGAGGGGTATAATCTGCCCCAGTCATATAGCAGGGCGTCGAAGGCAGAAAGTCGATAAAGGGCAAAGTAAACTAGCTTATAGGAAAGTTGCCTATAAAATGCAGTAATCTAGTTGCCAACTAATACAATTTCAATTTAAAAGCCGCATTACACTTTGTAAAAGACTGAATTTCAGTCCTTGTACCCCAACTGATGGTATATTATTTGTGCCCGCATGATTAATTCTTCACTTAAACAAAGAACTATGAATAGGGCTATTATTGATAAGCGCGAGGTGAGTGCATCACAGGAGAGAAGTATTGCCAACAACATCTGGCTCGTAGCGCCGGGTGTGTGGCGGATGAAGGAAATCTTTGTAAATCTATATCTTATACAAAATAGAGATGGAACGGACTGGGTATTGGTAGACACGGGATTAAAGAACACCGCATCCAAGATTAAACAGATGGCTACTGAATTATTTGGATCCCGGGGAAGTAAGCCAAAGGCAATTATAATGACTCATGGACACTTTGATCATAGAGGTTCGTTATTAGAACTGGCCAATTATTGGGGCGTACCTATCTACTGTCATCACATGGAGCGGCCTTACCTGACAGATAAAGCTTCTTACCCACCACCAGACCCTTCAGTAGGGGGAGGCTTGATGGCCCTAATGTCCTTTGCCTACCCGCGTAAACCTATTAATGTAGGAACCTATTTACGTGAGCTGCCAGAAGATGGTAGTATAGCAGAGCTGGACGATTGGCGCTGGATCCATACACCGGGCCATACACCTGGTCATATCAGCCTGTTTCGTGAAAAAGATGGAGTACTGATAGCGGGCGATGCGTTTGTAACTACCATGCAGGAGTCGGCATTAGCTGTTATAACACAAAAGAAATATGTATGTGGCCCACCTAAATACTTTACTCCTGATTGGGGAGCCGCAGCCCGCTCAGTGCGAGCTCTGGCAGCCTTAGAACCCAATGTAGTAGCCACCGGACATGGGCGTGCTATGTATAATGATGAGGCACGCAAGGAGCTGCATAAGCTCACAAGGGAGTTTTGGAAATGGGGTATACCAGCAACAGGCCGTTATGTAAAAGAGGCTGCTACGTTTGATGATAATGGTATCCCTACCCATATTCCTCCACACAGAGGTACAATGATTAAAAAGGTAGCTATAGCTGCGGCCTTGTTAACCATCGGTTACCTCTTATTGAGGCAGCGTAGAAATTTGAAAGGAATTAATAAACAAGTAACAGGAAAATTAGGTAAAGCGTTAGTTACAGGCTCTTTAGCCACGCTAGGGGCTACAGCACCTGCGTCGCCAGCTTTGCCATCGGTGCCATTGATACCGGCAATTTAGATGTCGTGAAAGGTGAGTGGTGATTGAGGGAAATCGTGAAACGCTAAACGTGAGACGTTAATGCGGCCAGCGCCCGCCCCTTAAGGGGAGAAGGCCTACACAAAAGACCAAACGCTCTTACATAATAAAAGCGCTCCCTATGTGGAGTGCTTTTTTATGGCAAGCCAGATCCTTTACATGATAAACGCCCCTAATATTTCCCCTCAATTCTTCCCTTTTGTCATCCTGCCTTCAGGGTAGCTTCATAGTACATTCATAGTAAAGCCTATGTAAAGCCATAGTAATGTCATAGTAACCTGTAGGTTCACCCGTACTTCACCCGTACCTTACCCGTACCTCACCCGTATCTAGCCCCGTATCTAGCCCCGTATCAGGCTATCTATGCACCGTATCAGGCTATCTACGCACCGTTATAAACTCATAAGAAATAGTATAGAAAAGTATAATAAGAAGGGCTGAAAACACCCTAAAAGAGAAGAGCCTAAAGATACAAAAAGCAGGTGGTTCAACCTTCAGGAGAGCATCACTTGCTAAAAAGGCTGTTTAGCTTGCAGCTTGCAGCGTGAAGCGTGCAGCTTTCCCCCCTTTCACGTCTCACGATCAAGCTAACTGTTCCTTGTATTGTTTGATCGTATTCTCAAAGCCCATATACAATGCGTCGGAGATCAGTGCGTGACCTATGCTTACTTCGTCTAGGTGAGGAATATGTTGTTTTAGATATTTAAGATTATGTAGATCCAGGTCGTGACCGGCATTAATGCCCAAGCCTAGTTCTTTAGCTCGGTTAGCAGCATGTACGTATGGTGCTACCGCAGCTTCTTTATTCAGTAAGAATTGGGTAGCATAACCTTCCGTATATAATTCAATACGATCGGTGCCTGTTTCTGCTGCACCTTCTACCATAGCTACAATTGGATCCACAAAGATGGAAACGCGAATGCCCGCTTTCTTAAATACACCAATGATCTCTTTTAAATAGTCTTTATGTTTAATGGTATCCCAGCCGTGATCGGAAGTGAGTTGGCCTAGCTCGTCGGGTACTAGGGTTACCTGATCAGGCTTAACTTCCAGAACCAGGTCTACAAACTTTTGCTCGCGCGAGTTGCCTTCAATATTGAACTCTGTAGTAATGATCTTTTTTATCTGCCTTACGTCTTCGTAACGGATATGACGCTCATCAGGACGAGGGTGCACCGTTACACCATCGGCACCAAACTTTTGTGCATCTATTGCTGCTTTTACCACATCAGGATTATTGCCACCACGACTATTTCGCAGGGTGGCGAACTTGTTGATATTAACACTCAGCTTTGTCATAATACAAATGTAGTTGATTGGTTGTGTTATAATGGGCGCTCTTTCCACGTATGATCAGCCAGTAATTGTACCGCCGCTACAAACTTCTTGTAGGGCATACCGGCGCCCCACTCGGTGGGCGAGATCAATGATAGGGTATGGGTGTTATCATTCTTTTCATACAAATAATAAACCTGGCCGATCTCTGGTTTGAAAGACAGCTTGGCACTATAGATAAGCTTTGATAGCTCTTTGCGTTGGTGTATTTCCTGTGCCGGCTGTGCCAATAGTTCAATCTGCTTGCGGATCTGCTCTAACTGCATATGGGTTTGCTCCTCCATAGCAGTTAAAGCCTTGTGACGTATGACGCCTTCTTCTGTTGCTTTAACAATGGCACCGGCCGCAGATGCGCCGTAAGGAAGTACGCTCATTTGTTTATGGAATACTTCAGTGTTCGTATAGCCTTCTCCGTTTGAGTGGGTGCCTTGTTGGGTGATTTTTAAAAAGCCATTTGGCAGTATTTCGTGTGTTATGTGAAGAAAAGTTTGGCTGTTCTTGTAAAAGTGCAGCTCCATGTTTACGGTATCAATAAAATGAACTTGCACTTCATGGGCTAACTCAACATTTTCGGAAGGGTGTATTTCACCATCTGCTTCTACCAGATAATCCGAAACAAAACTTTCATTTTCCAGTGTAACCCAGCTCTGATGAATGCGTATGGCCTTTCGATTATCAATAGCCTCAATTTGGTATATGCCACTTTTAGGGCGCGTACCCCATTCGTAATTACCTTTTTCTGGAAATAACTGCCAGCTTCCCAGAAAATTATATGCTTGAACCACAGTTGTTTTAATTAATTCTGAAGTGCAAAAGACATGACTATTTTATTCATGGTCAAACGAAATAATAGAATGTGCAGCTTATACATAATTAATATGAATAAACTTGCATACAAATCATGTCCCTTTTTGTACAATTATTCTGATTATATGGCGTTTCATTGTTTTAATACACCACTAAGAATTGTAAGTGTAGTTACTTTAAAGCAGTTGAGTCTGTTTCATCAGGTGCAGATGTTTCCATAAAAAAGCCTCGCTTTAAGCGAGGCTTTTTTATGTCTTATAGTACTTGAATTAAATCTCCATATAGCTGGATACAGCAATATAAAAGGTGGTTCCTATGAAAAGTAGAAATAATAGAATAATTGTAATAGTTGCCCCTAAATAGAATTCTTCATTAGGTTCGGTCTGGGCGTTTACTTTTTCCAAAACTGACTTCATATTCCTGGGGTTTTATACTAAAGGATGGTATAAAAGCATGCCATTTTTAGTAAAATGGGAATTCTTCCCCTGCTTTGTTATAGTTGAGTAAGAGCCTCCCCATTCCCGATAATAATTCAGCAACGGATGGACAAATTGGGGGATAGCGATAAAAAGCGAATGATCATATACTTGATCTGAGGAGAAAAATCTACCACACTACTTATTTTTGAGGCCTATGTACTCCCGACAGGAAGCTTCGCAATTACGACAGGAGTTTTGGACAGCCTTTGGGCAATATATGCAGCCTATTCTTTCCGCAGAGGGTGGAAAGGTGAATTGGGTTAATTATAAAACTGGAGAAAAGTATATCTATTTTAAGATGCAGGCAGATAAAAAAAAGGCAACTATTGGAATAGAGCTTTCTCATCCAGATCCTGGCGTTCAACAATTATACTTTGAGCAGTTTCAAGAGCTACGCAAATTTTTAGTGATGGAAACAAAAGAGGAGTGGGATTGGTTATTACATACGTATGATGATACGGGTCGCCAGATTAGCCGTATTGAAACAACGCTGTCGTCTGTCAATATTTTTAAACGTGAGGATTGGCCAGCGTTGATCTCGTTTTTCAAACCACGTATTATAGCACTGGATGCTTTTTGGAGTAATGTAAAATACAGTTTTGAAGCTTTGCGATAACAGAATTAAGGATTTAAAAGGCGCTGCAGTTCGGCTTGGCTCACTGTTAGGAGATTTACTTTAGGCAACCGCCGGGTTAGCTCTTGCCAGTTGCGATCTTTTGCATAAATCTTCTTTAACATGGGGATGGCTTTCTCTACTTGTTTATTATTGGCCAAGGTAATTGCTGTCCAGTATTGCATTTCCAGATTCTGTGGAAACATTTTCATAGCGGCATTGTATTCATTCATAGCCGTCGTCATATCGTTTTTCTCTACTGCTAGATCGCCATTGTTCATGTGTTGATAAGCTTGATGAACAGAATACAAACGGCGAAGTTCTTTAATAGGCTGAGGGTTGTCATCTACCCGCAGGTCAACTGTGCGCTCATCCCAAGTTTTTCCTTCCGATTTGCCGGGCACGACTAACAAGGCCGCTGATTGCTGGCCACGTATATCACCACCAGCTTTCTGTGCTGCTTCCAAGGCAAGGAGTAGACGTTCTCCCAGTGATTTGCCCTTGGTACTTTCAATGGAAGCTGACATAGCTTTTGAAACATTTGGCGTCAACATCATATTGGATTGTACAGAATAGCTGCTACCTTGAATATGAGTTGCGTATTGAATACAATTCTTGCCTGTATGTGTTGCTACATTCCCTTTTGTATCTACAATGGCAACCTGGCGCACCTCACGACCTTCATCATCGCTTAATAATTTATCCAAGGCCTGTTGTGCAGTTAGGCCGGACTTAAGAAGTTCCAAGCCACGTATACCAAACGATTTGTTTGTAAATGATTGGGTGGCAATTGCACCTACGCCAGCTTCTGCCCAGCTAACCGCTGTACCAACGGAGAACCAGTGGCTTTCAACAGCAACTCCTAACTCACCTGTTGCGCTATCTCGTGCTACAATAGAAAAAGTATGAGCTAGTCGATTGTCTTGTTTGTATACCTGGGCTTGAGTTTGACATTGAAGGAGCGCGTAGCCTATGAGGAGAAATAATGTTTTCATGCTTCAGCGAATGGACTTTAAAAATAATAGAACCATTTGAGTATTTGCTAGTGCTAAAAGGGTATTGGCAGTAAAATTGAAACAGTTGTTCAAAAGCAACATTGAAAGTCATTGCTTATATAGTAGTATTGATCTGTTTTGTGGGTTGCACAAGCAACGGAGATAGTAAGGAAGGCCCCGTTTCAACAGTTGACAGTAATACTGTGGAGGCATCTGATACTACACCTTCTATTCTTTACTTAGATAATCCAACGTCAGATAGTTTCCCTGTAGCAATGGACTCAGCGGGTGCCATCATTGAACCACAGGATACACAATATACCAAAGAGGAATCAAAATGAGCTATTGTATGAGTGTCGTTGTTCCCTTTTCTATAAAGGATTTTCCGGTATAGTCTGTAGCTTTTACCATCCAGACATAGGAACTAGATGGCTGTAGTTTACCATTAATTTTACCATCCCAGCCTTTACCATTTTCGGTTGTGCTAAAGACGAGTTGGCCCCATCGATTATAAACATAGAAAGCTTCAATGCTTTTGATACCAACTGCAATGGGTCGAAGAAGATCGTTTTTACTATCGCCATTTGGTGTAAAGGCCGTTGGTACAAATACCGAAGGTTTGGTAGTAAATACTTTAATCGTTATAAACGCAGAGTCAACACAACCTTCTTCATTAAAGATCAACAAACGATAGCGAATTCCATCTGAAGGGGCCTCATAAGTGGCGACAGGGTTGGAAATAGAGGTAGAGGAAAGACCTAATCCCGGTGACCAAATATAAACGGCGCCAGGTGAAGCGTTTAATTGTAACGGCTGGCCAATAATAACCGCTGTATCTCTGCCGGCCGTGGCAGCTATATCAGGAATAACATCTACAAGTACTGTATCATAACTTGGTTTAGGACATCCTTTATTATCTGTAGCCATGGCTATATAAGCTGTTGGGCTTAACGGGTTGGCAATAGGATTCAATATGTTAGAATTCGATAGCGTTTCGGCTGGTGACCATTTAATCGAATTGCCATTGGTTTGCGCAGCTAACTGTGTGGTAGTGCCGTAGCAAATTCTGTCGTCTGGTCCCGCACTGATCGTAGGATATGGAATAGGCGTAATGGTTACTTGCCCAGTAGAAGAACAAGAGCCAATGCTGGCAGTTAAGGAATAAGTGGTTGTATTAAATGTGACTGCAGATGGGCTGGCCAACGAGGCGTCGTTTAAAGTTGCTGCTGGTGACCAGCTATAGGTAAAGGCATCTGATATGCACCTTAATTGAATAACATCACCTTGGCATACGGTTGAATCGCCCATTACTTGCAAGGCTACTTTATCGGTTACACGTACCAGTACGGTATCTTGATTGATACAGCCATTATCGTTAAGGGTGACAATAAAGAGTGTGTTTTGCTTTGGAGAGGCAATTGGATTACTTGTGTTAGCATTTGTAAGTGTAACAGCAGGCGCCCAGCTAAATGTTCCGGTGCCTTCGGCTTGTAGCTGTACATTATCTTTAATGCAAATAAGCGTATCGTCAAAGCTTACGTTTATAGGTGGTTTATCCATAATGCCAACCAGCTTCGTTATGGTATCTACACAACCATTTGAATTGCCAACAATAAGTTGGGCCACCCGCTCGCCAATAGAAGGATAAGTATAGCTTGGGTTATTGGTACTGGAGGCGATATCATTGGGATTAGCAAAGTCACCAAAGTCCCAGTCCCAGGCATTTACCGAACCATAAACAGCAGTTGAAGCATCTCTAAAGACCGTAGGTTTATTTAGACAAATGCCTGAAAATGTAAAGTCCGGTTTAAAGCCAGGGTACACACGTATTAGCGCGCTTGTTGAATCGGAGCAAGTTTCATTAAGGTTTATAATCAGCTTTATTGTATAAAGTCCGGTATCCTGAAATGTATGATTGAGAGCCATTGCTCTCGAGGCAAATATCTGTTGACCAGTACTATTTTCAATAAACCAGTCTTGTGTATGAATTAATGAGCTGGTGGACCGGTTTACGATAGAGATACTTTTTGTGTCCCGGCAAAGCTGATATTCTGGATCAAGTATAGCTCCGGCCACCTGGCAAGGAGCAATATTGATCTGAACATCTTTTCGTTGAACGGCAATGACCCTCCCATTGCGTATTTCTTCTACACATACCGTTACCACATAGGCGCCTTCTGAAGGCGCAATGCCCGAGATTAATCCTGTATTGGGATTTACTGTTGGAGTACCTAGTGGATTTGTTCCGGCAAAACCACCTCCATATGGAACCTCTTGAAAAGGCGGGTTTACAGTGGGAGAAGGAGAATTGCCTCCGGCAGTAATGCCGCTACGATACGCATTGCAAAACGAGTAGCGTAGTCGGTCACCATCTTTATCTTCAGCCGCAAAACTGTATGCAAAGTTGTTGTTTGCACAAACCACTACCAGATCGCTTCCAATAAAGCGAGCGCTGTTGTTTGTGGGACCATTATCTACTAATCCCGTACCTGGTATTTCTGCTGTATAGGTAGCACCGATTTGTGAGTATCCCGGTTGTAGGTTGTTAATGCCGGCTATGCGGAAGTTTACCTGGCTTGCTAAAACATATCCAGAGATGGAAGAAGGAAGTGAAAGCGAAAAATTATAATAACCAACTTCGTAGCAAACAAGTGGGGGATTGGTGATACAGGGATCTGGGTTGGAGATTTGGATGGTTTCTTGCTTGGTAAGGGTAACGTTCATGTCTCTTACCCTACTGTTACTGGCTTTATCAAAAATGGAAACAACTGTTGGATTATTAAAGGAACGGCCGCTGTTGCAGCGCATGTAAAATTTTAGTGTAACATTATAGGTATGCATGCCATTGAAAAACCCCTCGTATGTATAATACATCTCTCCACCTGTAATGTGGTCAGCCTTGCATAGGTAAGGCATAGTAATGCAAAGCAGAATAGTTAAGAGTGTGCCTATACTTTTCATCGAACCGGTTATAAGTGGTACTAGAAAGGGTTGCTTGTTTCGGCACAGGATATGGTGGCTTTTCAAAGAGTAATATAATTTACGCTTTTTAGCGTTATTATCCTATTAATTCAATACGTAAAATGAAGGTCTTGAGTTTGCTGCAACCTTGGGCAACTTTAGCTGTTGCAGGTGCAAAGAAATTTGAGTGTCGTTCCTGGCAAACTGAATACAGAGGAACAATCATAATTCATGCCAGTGCCAAGAAGCCAAATAAACGGGAATGCCAATTTTTCGAAGAAGATGCATACTTTAAAAAGTACATTGAGGACATGGCTTATTTGCCTTATGGAGCTATTATCGGGAAGGTGGAATTAATAGATATATATCGCACTGAATGGTTGCTGCAAAACATAGAAATAATCTCATTTCATAATTGGGCGCAGGAACTAGCATTTGATGATTTTTCTCCAAATAGATATGCCTGGCACTTTGAGCAAGCTGAAATGTTTTCAATGGTATTGCCTATAAAAGGGCACCTGGGACTTTGGGAATATAACGGACAGCTATAAGTAACGATTTCATACAGTATATTTAAGTAATATAAAACTGGCACATGAAGAAACTCTTTACCCTATTATTTTCTATTGTATCCTATGGGGCTTTTGGGCAAACCACCTATTTATATTGCGGAAAGTTAATTGATGGTTTAAGTGCGACTGCGCAGCAGGAAGTGACCATCGTTGTTGATGGCAATAAGATCATCGAAGTGCAAAAGGGCTATCAAACACCACCATCGGGTGTTGCCGTAATTGATTTAAAAAAGAACACGGTAATGCCAGGGTTGATTGATTCGCATGTTCATATAACCAGTGAAACCAGTAAGAACCGATACACAGAAGGTTTTACGCTAAATACAGAAGATTTTGCATTCAGGTCGGTAGGATATGCAGAGCGAACATTGCTTGCCGGTTTTACAACGGTAAGGGATTTGGGAGGTTCAATTGCATTGGGCTTGCGTAATGCCATTAATGGGGGCTATATAAAAGGTCCCCGAATTATTGCAGCTGGAAAAATTATATCAACAACGGGAGGACATGGCGATCCTACCAATGGGTACAATCATGAGTTAATGGGTGACCCAGATGCAAAAGACGGGGTAATAAACAGTCCTGATGAAGCCCGGAAGGCGGTAAGGCAACATTATAAAGAAGGTGTAGATGTAATTAAAATAACGGCAACGGGCGGGGTATTAAGCAATGCAAAAGATGGTGCTGGCGCTCAATTTACAGAAGACGAGATAAAAGCTATTGTAAGCACGGCAAAAGATTATGGTTTTAAAGTGGCAGCACATGCGCATGGTGCAGAAGGCATGAAGCGCGCTATTCGTGCCGGTGTAACATCAATTGAGCATGGTACTTTTATGGACGATGAAGTGATTCGCTTGATGAAACAATACGGTACATATTATGTACCTACGATAACTGCAGGTAAGTCAACAGCAGATTCTGCCAAGATACCGGGCTACTATCCACCCTTAGTTGTGCCCAAGGCCTTAGAAACGGGGCCTAAGATACAGGCAACCTTTACCAAAGCTTACAAAGCAGGAGTGAAGATTGCTTTTGGAACCGATGCTGGCGTATATGCGCATGGGAAAAACTACAAAGAATTTGAGTATATGGTAGAAGCTGGTATGCCGCCAATGGAAAGTATAAAAGCAGCCACGGTTTCTGCAGCTGATCTGCTAGGCGTTTCTGATAAGGTTGGTTCTATTGAAAAAGGTAAGCTTGCGGATATCATTGCTGTGGATGGCGATCCTCTTCAAGATATTAAAGTGATGGGTAAAGTGCAGTTTGTAATGAAAGAAGGGAAGGTTTATAAGTCAGTAAGTTTATAGGTCAAAATATTAATTATAAAAAAGCCGGTGGATAAAACTACCGGCTTTTTTTATAGCCAGGTTTATTAAACTTCCAAAAGGTAAAAGGGAACATCATAGCCATGCTTTTCTAAAATTTGTTTGGCTACATTATACACTTTAATGCCGCTGCTTGTAGTGCCTTCCAGCGTGCCTACATGTGCATGACCATGAAAGGCGGCAACTACTTGTCTTCGGTTTAACGGCTCCGATAAACGAGATGATCCCAGGAAGGGATAGATCACTTCAGGTTCACCAATTATCGTTTCTTTAATTGGGGCATAATGCATAATGGCGATCTTCTTAATGTTTTCGTTTTCCTGGTCTAAACGGGCCAGTGCTCTGTCTAAATGCAGTGCTTCATCTACCGCTTCCTGTACAAAGGCTTTCATAGCCCCTTCGCCAAACATGGATAACATATGAGCATCAAAGCCACCACCGAAGCCTTTTACACCGGCAAAGCCAATACCGTTAATGACAACTGCTTCGCCATCCAGCATATGCACTCCCTCTTTTAAAAGAATCTGGCGAATCAGCTTGTGGCGCCCTTTTTCAAAATCATGATTACCTAATACGGCCACAACTGGTACAGTGCATGCTTTTAGCTCTTCGATTAGTATTTGCGCTTCTACTTCATCTCCGGTATCGGTCAGGTCGCCACAAATGGCCAGAACGTCTGCCTGGCGCGATACTTCCTTAAAATAATCCACCCATTTGCCGCGGTCAGTTTCGCGTACATGTATATCGCCAACAGCTGCTATTTTTACTGTTTTTTTCCCTTCCTCCATAGCCTTAAACCGTTTTGATGGTAATGACTTTGTAATCCCATTCTTTGATATCAATCTGATACTGCGTTTGATCAATAATGGGGCCACGACATACTTTTTCCCAAGCTGGAGGAATATCGTATTGTTCTTTTGCTCGGTCCATAAGGTCGTCAAACAGCCATTTAGGTATGATGTCGTGAAACTCTGAAGGGTAGACAAATTGAAACTGGAGTATTTGGGCCAATAAGATATGCCAGTGCCTGTCAAGGCGGGAGTAAATGCGTTTCCAGTCTAGCTTCTTGCCATATTTTAGCATTACGTGGTTAACATCGGCTCCATCATAACGTTCCCTGTTTTGTACATAGATCTTACACCAGATTAGTTCTTCTGGCGGTATAAATTTTACTTTGACACCGGCGAATTCACCTTCAATAGCATATTCGTACCATGAGTCGTCTACCGTACAGATGTTGTTCACCGTATCAAAGATGATATCAATAAAATAGTCACCCTTGAAAACCTTGGCGAGCCAGCGGACATCATAAAGCTGGGTTTTATAACCCTTTTCGGCAAAATGCTTTAAGATCTTTGGGTACTCACTTGCCTTGCAGAAAACATCCAGATCCTTAGTGTCTCGGTAGATGCCCGTATAGTTAAACATGGCAAATGCTCCACCAAGCATAAAGTTGGAGCCGCTTTCCTGCAATAAATCCAATGCCTCCCTATAAAAAGCATGTGCTTCTTTTCTTTGCTCTTCAGTAACTATCATACATGTATATTAACACTCGTCAATAACGCCTATCCTTTTGGGACGCAGACATACGTGCAAATACTACTGAATAAAAGAATGTGCCAAGCATACCAGAGGCGCTGTGAACCAATGGCAAATAGCTATGTCTTTTCTGGAAAAATCAGAGAAGGTTGTCTCTGTTCATCTTAAAGAGAATTACCATAAAGGCAATAAGAACGATCAAAACAGCATCAATAACCTTGTTTTTATCAACCTGCTGTAAAAGTTTTTGCAATAGGTTCATAGGAGTACGTGGATTTCTGCAGACAAAATAATTAATGGCGCTTGAATTAGGAAATGGTAAAATGCGGTTATAGGTGAAATCTATTATGATTTAATAGTAATAGGGGAGGCTGTTGTATGATTCAGGGTCAGTTGCGTTAATTAAGAGCGGGAAAGTGTATGAGTCAAATTAGGCAATAAAAAAGCCCTGTAAAATACAGGGCTTTGGATCAGTTTTATTTTCAGTTATTAATAACGGTAATGTTCTGATTTGAAAGGACCATACTGAGGTATGCCTAGGTAAGCAGCTTGCTCTTCAGTCAATTCATCCAATTCTACACCAATTTTAGCTAAGTGTAGACGAGCTACTTTCTCATCCAAATGCTTTGGCAGAACGTATACTTTGTTCTCGTAGTTTTTACCATTTGTCCATAATTCAATCTGGGCCAAAGTTTGGTTGGTAAAGGAATTACTCATTACGAATGAAGGGTGGCCAGTAGCACAACCTAAGTTTACCAAACGACCTTCAGCTAATACAATAACATCTTTACCGTCGATGTTATAAATATCTACCTGAGGTTTGATAGTATCTTTTGTATGACCGTAGTTAGTATTTAACCAAGCCATATCGATTTCGATGTCGAAGTGACCAATGTTACAAACAATGGCTTTATCCTTCATCAGGCGGAAGTGCTTTTCAGTGATCAGATCGCGGCAGCCAGAAGCCGTAACAACGATGTCAGCTTCTTTTACAGCATCAACCATTTTCTTTACTTCAAAGCCGTCCATAGCAGCTTGTAACGCACAGATAGGATCGATCTCTGTAACGATTACGCGGCAGCCAGCACCTTTTAAAGAGGCGGCAGAACCTTTACCTACGTCGCCATAGCTACCTACAACAGCCACTTTACCAGCCATCATTACGTCTGTAGCGCGGCGGATAGCGTCAACCAAAGATTCTTTACAACCGTATTTGTTATCAAACTTAGATTTAGTAACTGAATCGTTTACGTTGATAGCAGGCATTGGTAAAGTACCTTTCGCCATTCTTTCATACAAGCGATGTACTCCTGTAGTTGTTTCTTCAGAAATACCTTTTACGTGTTGAACCAGTTCAGGGTATTTATCTAATACGATATTGGTTAAATCGCCACCATCATCCAGGATCATGTTCAATGGACGATCAGCTCCACCAAAGAACAAGGTCTGCTCAATACACCAATCCGCTTCTTCGATTGTTTGGCCTTTCCATGCAAAAACACCGATACCAGCTGCTGCAATAGCTGCTGCTGCGTGATCTTGTGTAGAGAAAATGTTGCAAGAGCTCCACTTTACTTCAGCACCTAAAGCCACAAGTGTTTCAATTAAAACAGCAGTTTGGATGGTCATGTGAAGACAGCCAGCAATGCGGGCTCCTTTTAAAGGTTGAGAAGGACCATACTCAGCACGGATAGCCATAAGACCTGGCATCTCTGCTTCTGCTAAACGAATTTCTTTGCGACCCCACTCGGCAAGGCTCATATCTTTCACCTTATATGAAAGGCTGAAGTTGATGTTGGATTGCGTAATTGTAGACATAAAAAGAATTTGAGCGACAAAGGTAATTAGATAGGATAAGTTTCTCTAAAAGGTTGACTAAATAGAAAAATTTTCTTTCTGATCTGTATTTTGCAGCATAAACTCCTTTACAAAAATGGCAAAAAGCATAAAAACAGAGGAAATGCCTGCTCTGGACAAAACAGACCTGGCAATTCTTAGGCTACTACAGCAAAATGCCCGTATTACGATTAAGGAAATTTCAGAAAAAGTACATCTCAGCAGTACTCCTGTTCATGAACGTATACGGAGGATGGAAGAAACGGGTGTGATCAAGCAATATGTGACACTTTTGAATGGAGCTATGCTTAAAAAGGGGTTGATGGTTATCTGCTACCTCACTTTGCGACAGCACAGTAAAGCGGCTGGGGATAAGTTTATAAAAACCATCATGCAAATGGATGAAGTGATAGAATGCTTAACTATTTCTGGCCAGTTTGATTTTATGCTAAAAGTAGTTGCTGAAAATATGGATGCTTACTATGATTTTCATGTAAACCGTCTTGGACAAATTGAGAATGTGGGAAATGTGCAGAGTGTATTTGTAATGGGTGTTATTAAGCAATCGCACCAACTTGTATTTTAAGGAGTGTTTAAACCTGAAAAGGTAAATGTCAGGAAACTAATTAGTTAAAGCGATCTAAGTATGCTTTGGCTTTGTGGAATCGGTGCTTGCTGTGATAGCTTTAATTCCATGACAAAGTCATTTATAAAATAGCCATTACCCACCTCCGAAAATTCTGTTTTTGCAACCGTGAAGCCTAGTTGCTCATAAAAAGCTTTAGCCGGATTATACTGATTTACATTTAGTGTTAGAGCGGCGGCTTTTTTAGCTGTTAATTCAGCTATTATCTTATCCATAGTAAACTTGCCAGCACCCAAGCCTTGATAGGCTGGTAAAATATAGATTTTATGAAGCTTGTAAACAGATGGGGCTACTTCACTATAAGAGGCAAATCCTATAGATTGATTACCAGCATTAATAATATGATATTGGTGTCCGATAGTCATTTGTCTTTGTAGGGAAGCTTCGCTGAACCATTTGTTCAACATATAAATAACCTGTTGAGGAGAGTAAGTTTCAGCATAGGTTTTAGGCCAGATCTCTAATGCCAGGTTTCGGATACTGTTAATATCATTTAAGTTGGCGTGCTGTATAGAAAAGTTATGGGTTGTTTTTTCTATTGGAAAGGAGAGCTTAGAATAGTTGTTGTATGAAACGCGTTTGTATCTTACATACCCATATATGCCTAGTGCTAATAAAATGATTGCTCCAAAAAGAAAGATTAGGATCATTTAGATTAATTGATAGTTAGCAAACGTCCGTTTAATTATTAGCTATCACAAAGAACAAGCTTTAGGCAGAGGGCGTGAATAGCTTCATGTATAAACTGCTTTTTTTGCGTTATCATTTAGCCTCCTTTGTGATTTACGTGTGAAATCAAGCCCATTATGAACATGGCACAACTATTTTAAATGTCTTGAAGGAGAGCCATAATTTGATCAACCTGATACTGCAACCATAAACGAGGAGCATGCTCAGGTTTTTAATTATTTTACTTTTTTACTTGCGTGGTTATTTAAATTCAGGATTACCCGGTTTCAAAGGGTAAAAGCTACAGATTGTGTATATTGTTAATTCCTATTAATCAGTACTATTATGTTTCGATCGTTAGCGGCTATATTTTTATTTCTATCCTCAGCTACTTTGATCCATGCCCAGCAATTCGGAGGCTTTCCCTCCAATACTAAATGGAAACAAATTAATACCGATACAGCGCGGATAATTTATACGCCGGGAGCTGAGAACGAGGCTAAGCGGGTGGCCACTATTATTCATAAAATGGCAGCTGAAGAGAATACAATAGGCGGTGCTTTGAAAAAAATTAATGTAGTACTACAAAGTAGAACCACGATGGCAAACGGTTATGTAGCATTAGCTCCCTACCGAAGTGAGTTTTATTTAGTGCCAGGTGGAAATATATTTGATTTTGGAAATTTACCCTGGCAGGAGCAGCTGGCTGTTCATGAATACAGGCATGTTCAGCAATACAATAATTTCAATAGAGGCGGCAGTAAGGTACTGGGTGTGCTATTTGGACAGGAAGGAAGGGCTGTAGGAAATGGGCTTGCTATACCTGATTGGTTTTTTGAAGGGGATGCCGTGTATATGGAGACTGCGCTTACGCCACAGGGTAGGGGGCGCACACCCTATTTCCAAAATGGTTACAAGTCTCTATGGCGAGAAGGACGTAACTATAATTGGATGAAATTGCGCAATGGCTCCTTAAAAGATTACGTCCCCAATCACTATCAACTAGGGTATTTACTGGTTAATTATGGGTATTTAAAATATGGTGCTGATTTCTGGAAAAAAGTTACCGCCGATGCGGCTTCTTTCTCTTCCGTTATATACCCTTTTCAAAGTGCCATAAAACGACATGCAGGCGTCACTTATGCAACGTTTCGAAAAGAAGCACTTGACTACTATAGTCATGAAGTTAGCAAAAGGCGTAATGATGTGAGAAACCGCGAGACGGTAACTAATTATTATTTCGCGCATCCAATCAGTTCAGATTCTATTGTGTATTTGAAAGACAGCTATAAAAAAATACCTGCTTTTTATTTGCGAACACACCAAGGGGAGAAGCGAATAAGGCTTAAAAGTATTGGCAGTGAAGATTGGTTTAGCTATAGAGACGGGTTGATTGCCTATACCGCATTCAATACTGATCCAAGGTGGTCATTAGTAGATTATAATGACGTGGTATTGCTGGATATGCAAACTGGGCAAGAAACCTGGCTAACGCATAAGGGGAAATACTATACCCCTGATATTTCACCGAATACTCAGACAATAATAGCCACTGCTGTTACAGATTCAGTAACCAGTGAGCTTCAATTGATCAATAGAAAGGGCGTTGTTTCAAAATCAATACATGCGCCTCAGGCCTCTTTCTTCTTTCATCCTAAATTTATAGATGACGAACATGTAGTGGTGGGTGTACGCTGGCCAGATGCCACAATGTCGCTAGAGGTGCTGGAATTATCAACTCAGAAAATGGAGGCGCTCATTCCACGTACACTTGCTACAATTGGGTATCCTTTTGTAAACAACAATTCAATTTATTTCACATCGTCATTAGCTGGAACAGATAATATATATGTAGTTCGGCTGGAGGATAAAAAGATATTTCAGTTAACCAATAGCCAAACCGGCTTGTATTTTCCGGCTGTAGCAAACGATTCATTATTTTATAGCGCCTTTACCAGTAACGGCTTGGCATTAAAGAATGAAGGATTAAGCAGCGTAAAAACACAAGAAATTGCAAGTACTGCCTGGAGCAATGTGACGATCCCATATACAGTAGCGGGTGATGCAAATAGAAATATACTACAAGTACCTACGCGCGAATTTCCAGAAAGGCCATATCGAAAAGCAACGGGTTTATTGAACTTTCACAGTTGGAGGCCCGATTATGCCGATCCGGAGTTTAGTTTTTCAGTATACAGTGATAATATTTTAAATACCTTCTCCAGCGAGCTGTTCTACAAGTATAATGAAAATGAAAACTCGCATGCTGTTGGTTTCAATGCCATATACGGCGGCTGGTTCCCTCAAGTAGTGTTTGGTGTAGAACGAATAAATAATAGGCATTTAAAAAGCAGCACTAAAAGCTATATACTGAACCAGACGGAAAGTAATGTGGGCTATGCCATTCCATTTAATTTTTCAAAGGGCAAAACACTAAAGTCGTTAAGCTTAGGCAGCCGGATTTATTATACTACATTGGAGTCTGCAGGAAAGAGCCCCACAAACTTTGCCGGCTTTCAATCTACTTATTTAAGTCATGCTATAGGATGGGTGCAGCAGCTGCCTAGGGCACGCCAACAAATCTATCCTAAATGGGGATATGCTCTTGCCGCTAACTACCGGCATCGCCTAGATGAGAAAGGGTATCAGGCAATAGGAAGCAGTAGTCTTTATTTGCCGGGTCTGTTTCCCAATCATAGTTTGGTAGTACAAGGAAGTATTCAAGAAACGGATACTTCAAATGTGATTTTTTCAAATCGGTTTGCTAACTCTAGGGGGTACTCTGACTATTATTTTTCCCGGATGTGGAAAGTAGGCGCAAACTACCATTTGCCTCTGTTGTACCCAGATAAAGGCTTTGGTAATATTGTTTATTTACAACGCATACGCGGAAATGCTTTCTATGACTTTACCCGTGTATACTCAAATACTAAAACAGCAACCCGTGATCTAAGAAGCGTAGGGTCTGAACTTTTTTTTGATACCCGGTGGTGGAATTCTTATCCTTTAACATTAGGTGTGCGGTACAGCTATCTTTTGGATGCAAATGTTGTTGGCGCACAGAATCCCAACCATTTTGAGATTGTATTACCACTTAATCTAATACCAGATTAAGAAGGGAATGGTGAGTGGTCAATGGTTAGTAAGTCATTAGGACAATAGTGAAGGTTTAGTGGATGTGTACTGAAGTAATAGTGTAGTACTAGTGAAGTATATCTTCAGTAGCTCCCCGGAAAGTAGGGGAGTTAACGGGGAAACTTGGAATTTGTCTTTGGGATATGATATTTACAGCTAACTATAATAAAAAAGGAGACATAGAGATGTCTCCTTTTTTATTATAGTTTCAAGCATTGACGCTCAAACATTGCTATTTTATTTATCCCAATGCTGAGAGGCTTTCAGAAATAGCCTTAATCTTTTCTTCTGCATCCGCCTTTTTACGACGCTCGACATCCACTACTTCTGGCTTTGCATTTAGAACAAATCGCTCATTACTTAATTTCTTCTCTACAGAGACCAAGAAGCCTTTAAGGTATTCCAGTTCTTTTTCCAATTGCTCTTTTTGTGCAGTTGTATCAAGTTCCTGTTCTGTTTCAATGTAAATTTTATCCTTTCCAACTAATACAGCAATAGCGCCTGCTACTGCATCGTTTACCAGGTTTACTTCTTTAGCATTTACTTGTTTAGTGAGAATGGATGTAATTGCTGCGTATTGACTACTTTGAGATGCTTGTACGTGTACATTAACCGGATCTTTCGGTTTAATATTATTTTTTACGCGTACATCGCGAATCGCTGAAATGGTCTGTTTTAGCAGATCGCCCTGTTGGAGTAAACTTTGTTGAATGTTTGCTGATTTGCTGAATTGTTTTACACAGAGATCATCAGTTTGATCTTTTAACTGATGATAGATTTCTTCTGTAATAAACGGCATGAACGGATGCAGTAGTTGCATTAGTTCTTCAAAAAAGCGAACAGTGCTTTGATAAACATTGCTATCGATAGGCTGTTCAAACCCTGGTTTTGCCCACTCCAGATACCAGCTACAGAAATCATCCCATATGAGAGAGTAGATGGTTTTTAGTGCTTCACTCAAGCGAAATTGAGCATACATTTCTTCCACCTGACCTTTTACTTCATTCAATCGTTGTTCAAACCATTGAACCGCAAAATGGGAAGACGAAGATTCGTTTGTTTGTGCTTGACGCGACTCCCACATTTTAACCAGCTTCAGTGCATTCCAAAGCTTGTTATTAAAATTGCGACCTTGCTCACAACTGCTATCATCAAATAATAAATCGTTACCAGCCGGAGCTGAAATAAGGATACCAAAGCGAACAGCATCTGCCCCAAAGCGCTCAATTAGCTCAAGCAAATCTGGTGAGTTACCCAGGCTTTTACTCATTTTGCGGCCTTGCTTATCGCGTACCATACCGGTGAAGTATACGTGATCAAATGGCTTCTCATTCATATACTCCATGCCAGCCATAATCATACGTGCTACCCAGAAGAAGATAATGTCCTGGCCAGTTACCAATACTGAAGTAGGGTAGTAGTAATTAATATCTGGATTATTCGGTTGGGTAATACCATTAAACACTTCCATGGGCCATAACCAAGATGAAAACCATGTGTCGAGAACATCTTCATCTTGCCTGATATCTCCGCCTTCAAGTTTCAGGTCTCTAGCTTCAAATTGCTTAAGAGCCTCTTCTCTTGTAGCGGCTACTACAAAGCTGCCGTCTGGTGCATACCAGGCTGGTATACGCTGACCCCACCAAAGCTGGCGACTGATACACCAATCTTTCACATTTTCCAACCAATATCTGTAAGTTGCCAAAAAGCGTTCTTCCGGGTGGATCTTTACATCTCCGCTAACCACTGCAGTTAATGCTTGGTCTGCCAGTTCTTTCATTTTTACAAACCACTGTGTGGAAATACGAGGCTCTACCACAGCATTTGTGCGTTGAGAATAACCTAAACGGGTTTGGTATTCTTCTTCTTTAATTAAAAGACCGTCAGTATGTAGTTTTTCTATAGCTTGTTTACGTGCTTCAAAACGATCTATGCCAATGAATACCTCTGCGGCTTCACTTAGCGTTCCATCCTCATTTAACGTGTCAACAATTGGAAGGCCGTGCTTTAGTCCTAGGTTGTAGTCATTAATATCATGGGCTGGGGTTACTTTCAGTGCACCGGTACCAAAGGCAGGGTCTACATACTCATCAAAAATGATAGGTACTTCGCGATTTACCAAAGGAACAATAACTGTTTTACCCTTGAGGTGCTGATAGCGTTCGTCATTCGGGTTTACGCAAACGGCCGTATCACCCATAATGGTTTCTGGGCGCTGGGTGGCTATTGTAATATATTCATTGGTGCCAGTTACCTGGTATTTTACATAGTACAGCTTGCCTTGTACATCTTTATACTCAACTTCTTCATCGCTTAAGGCTGTTTTTGCTTGAGGGTCCCAGTTGATCATACGAGCACCACGGTAGATCTTTCCTTTGTTGAAAAGGTCAATAAATACCTTGATCACGGCTTCATAATAATGAGCGTCCATGGTAAAGGTTACACGATCCCAATCTACACTACAACCCAGTTTTTTGATCTGGTGATAGATGATGCCACCATATTTTTCTTTCCATTCGAAGGCATGCTTCAAAAAATCTTCTCTGGACAGGTCATGTTTTGAAATGCCTTTCTCTTTTTCAAGCATTTGTACCACTTTAGCTTCTGTGGCAATAGAAGCATGGTCGCTACCAGGCACCCAGCAGGCATTAAACCCACTCATACGCGCTTTCCGAACCAATACATCCTGCACCGTTTCATTGAGCGTATGCCCCATGTGTAAAACACCTGTAACGTTAGGCGGAGGGATGACAACAGTGAAAGGTTGGCGCTCATCTGGCGTGCTATGGAAGTATCTTTTGTCCAGCCAGTGCTGGTACCATTTTTCTTCTATTTGCTGTGGCTCAAAATTTTTGGAAAGAGAACTGCTCATGCGTAAAATAAAATTGGTGTGCAAAGTTAGTTAATCTGCACACCAATTTTATTAATATTCCGATGGCTATTAGGCCTTGTTCATTTTGTCCTGAATTTCCTTGCAAATGAAGGTTTCCCCATTGTAAACCTGAATAATGGCCTGAAGCATCTCCTCTCGTGAAGAGTTTTTGGTAACATATCCTTTAGCCCCTGCTAAAAGCATGTTTTTGGCATAGGAGGGCTGATTGTTTATGGAAACGCCTATAACTTTAATGCTCGGGTAAAGTCTGCTGATTTCTTTAGTAGCTTCCAACCCATTCATGGGATACATATTTATATCCATGAGCATAATATTGGGGCTTAGAGACGCTGCCATAGCGATAGCTTCTTCGCCTGAGGCACAATCTCCGACTACCTGGAGTCGTTCATCTTTTTGTAACAACATTTTCCAGGTTTCCCTTACCATTTGGTGATCATCAACTAAAACAACGCGAATTGGGTCGTTTCTCATACAGCGTTTTTAAATCATTCTGCAATGAAATGACATCACAGGAAGGGTTATTCATGCAGACGGATTTTATGATAACGCCTCAACAGAATTGCCTTGTGCTGTATTTTATACGTTAGCTTGGTAATTAATGTTGGTACTATGAATATAGGTACTCCATTTTAATTATCAAACTCCAATTGGCTATTGTTGATGAAATTCACCAATGCAGCTGCGTTCTTAAGATTTAGTTTTTTGAGAATGTTATAACGATGCACCTCCACTGTTTTTACAGAAATATTAAGCGCATCAGCTATTTCCTTAGAAGAGTGGCCTTTTTTAATGAAAGCAATGATCTCTATTTCACGCTGAGATAGGGCATTTAAACCTGATTGCTGATCCTCACCGCTAATTACCTGCTCAGAAAGGATGTTCTTGATCTCTTCGCAGATATATTTTTTGCCACTTTGGATTTCCATCAAGGCTTTAAACATTTCTTCACGTGAAGAGTTTTTGGTAACATAGCCCATGGCTCCTTTTTGGATCATTTTCCGGGCATATGTAGGTTGTGTATGAAGTGATACACCAAGGATCTTGGTGCCAGGAGAGTATTTACGGATTTGTTGTGTGGCTTCAATTCCATTCATGCCTGGAAGGTTAATATCCATTATTACCACATTTGGGCGGAGTTTCTTGGCCAATTCAATGGCTTCTTCACCACTTCCGCTTTCTGCAACAACAGTAAAGCGCGGGTCAGTATTTAAAATGAAGCTCCAGGTCTCACGTACCAGTGTGTGGTCATCGGCTATAAGAATGGTAATTTTTTCCATAGTTAAATTGGATTTGTATGTTTTGGAAAGTTGATCATAATTAAGCTCCCTTTACCGGGGACCGAATTTACAGTTAATGTTCCGTTTGCCAAATATACTCTGTTTTGGATGTGTTTTAACCCGGAACCTTTTTTTACGGTGTCAAAGTTAAATCCAATCCCGTCATCTGCAATAAACAATTCAACTATTTGAGGGGTATCTTGAATCGTTATTGTGACATTTTTGGCTTTTGCGTGTTTTAAAGCATTGTTAATAGCCTCCTGAACAATTCGATAAATCATCAATTTTTGATTTTCAGACAACGTAGATTCCAGCCTATGGGCGGCTTTTAGCTTGATTTTTAACTTGCCCGTGAGGTTTATATTGTCAAGTAGTTCGTTTATCGATTCAATTAATCCCAAGTCGCCAAGACTTGGATTCATTAATGAGCGGGAGAGTTGCCTGATCTCATTAATTACGTAAATAATATTCTGAGAAGATTTTGCGATCAGCTCATCTTTCAATTCACTATTGCTTAGTGAAAGATCCAAATAGAGCTTAGTGGTTGTTAAAACCTGATTTACATTGTCATGCAGTTCCTTGCCAATTTCACTGCGTTCCTGCTCTTGTGTTTCTATAGTTGTTTGGCTAATAAACTTTTGTTTGTCCAATTCCTTTTTGAGCAATTGCATTTCCAGGCGCTTGCGCTCCGTAATATTTTGGGCTGCGCCAATCAGGCGCACCGGTTTGCCTTCAGCATTTCGTAAAATGATACCCCGGTCATATACAAAGTTGTACTGGTGGTCATCTCTTAGAAATCGGTACTCTACTTCAAACGTATCCAGGCCTGTATTGTGAAGGATATTATTTATTGTGTTTTGTACATGGAGGCTGTCTTCAGGATGTATTCGTCGCAACCAGGGATCGATAGTTCTTATGGCAGCATCATTTGAAACACCGTATACGTTTTGTAGACCTTCAGCATCTCTGTAGATATAGCCGCTTTCCAGGTCCCAATCCCATATTAAGTCGCTGGTAGCCTTGAGTATGGCATTGTAGCGTTCATTGCTTTCGGTTAGTTCCTTTTCTTTTAGCTTCAGGTCGGTAATATCCTGCATGGCGCCAATCATGCGATAAGGCTTATTGGAGCTGTCTCGTAAAATAAACCCCCTGTCAAATACATAGCGGTAAGAATTGTCAGCTGCTTTAAAGCGGTACTGCCCACGCCATATACTTTGGCTTGAGTGTTGAATAGCTTGTAAAAAAGAGTCTGTTACTCGTTGTACATCTTCTGGATGTATTAACGCCAACCATTTGTCATAGGTTATCTCTTCACTTTTATACCCAAATAACGTAAATAAGCCCTCTCCCCAATCCAGCGTATTATGCTCCAAGTCATAATCCCAGATAGCGTCCGAGGTGGCTTTACTTGCAAATAAGAAACGCTCATTACTTTTTAAAAGTTCCAGCTCTGCTTTTACCTGAGTGGTTTTATCATGAACAACAACCAGACGGGCTTTTTGGTTTTGGTATTCTATCGCACTGCTTCTTATATCTACAAATATGATTTCGCCGTTTTTCTTTTGATGCCGCCAAGAACTGCTGTTTGTGTCTTTTGACCTGGCTTCTTGAATGTTTATATTGGCTTCTTCCCTCTCATCGATAGGATGCAACTCCTGTATAGTCATCTGTTTAAACTCTTCCTTTGTATAGCCATAATGAGCTACAGCTGCTTTATTTACCTCTAAAAGCTGTTGGGTCTCGGGGTTATAGATCCAGGAAGGAAGTGGGTTATTAACAAACAGTGTACGGTATTTAACTTCAGAGTTGAGTAAACGTTGCTCAGCTAGTATTTTATCGGTAACATCCTGACAGGTTATAAGATTGATTTTTCGACCAACCTGTTCTATAATAGTGTGTCCAGTTAGGTCTACATAAATAATATCACCATCTTTTTTCTGATGTCTAAGCCCGGTTACTGAAAAATGTACAGCCTCTCTGTTAATGTCTGTTAAAAAGCGATGATCAAATGATTCATCCAGAGGTTGAATATCTTTGATGGTCATCTGTAGGAACTCTTCCCGTGAATAGCCGTAATGCGCAACAGCCATATCGTTTACATCCAGGAATCGTTGTGTTTCCGGGTCTAAGGTCCACATAGGTAGAGGACTGCTATAGAAAAGCAGCCGGTAATTAGCCTCGGTTACTTTATAGCTCGTAATATCGGTATGGGTTCCGATCATACGCAACGGTTTCCCGTTTTCATCCCAACTTACAATGATGCCCCTGGATAAAATCCACCGGTAAGTGCCATCTTTTGCTTTGATCCGGTAGGTGGAGTCATAAATGGGTTGATTACTTAATAAGTGTTTTTCTAAGGCGTTGTCTGTAATATGCCTGTCGTCTGGGTGTATTCGGCTCACCCATTCATCTATATGATTGATTAGCTCGTTATCTTCAAAGCCGTAAAGGCGTTTATAAGATGGTGAGTAGTACGTATAGCCTGTTTGTATGTCCCAATCCCAAAGGCCCTGATGGCTGCCTTCTGATGCATATTGCCAGCGACGCTCTGCTTCCTCCAATGCGATCTGGTTCTTTTTATCTTCAGTAATGTCGTAGGTGTTGATGATTATGCCAAGAATGTTACCTTTTTCGTCCTTGGCTGGACGGAATATATTGCGCAGAAATGTAATGTTCCCATCTACTAAGTGCGATGATTCTGTTTCTCGCTGATTGCCTTTTAATACATCTTCATATATTTCTTTGATAAAGGGCTGATTCTTTTCTGATGCTACATGAAGGAGGTTCTGTCCAATTTGCAGGTCAGTATGAAATAGTTTGAAAAACTGTTTCCGGGAGTTTTCGTTGATATACTGAATTATATAATTGCTATCCAATAAAATTACCAGCTCTTTAGAATTGCTTAATAAAATGGATAGTAAGGCGTTAGGATCATTAAAAGCAGGCTTATGCGCTTCTTTATTTGTGTTTATTTCGGGTTTTGGATTGGAAGTATTTTCTTTACTAGTGTGATTTTTTAAACTCACTTAGTCTGCTTTATATTGAAAATTATGTATAAAGGTTGTTAATGAAAATGATAAAGCGATTTTTTTTTTAAACAGATCGCCAATGTAGCATTAAACACGTAATGCAGTGATTTTTAAGTAATCACTCTAGTAAAATTACGTTTTTGTGAAGTTTGGTTCAAAATTTAATGGGTATGTTGTTGAGTTCAAAATTCTTATTGCTTTTGTAAATACATTCATTTAAAGTTGGGTATGGATAGAACAATCACTTCCTGGTACAGTCACCGTTTATCTAAAGAAATGCCAATAGCTACTTATGGTCATTATGGATTTGCGTTAATGCTAATACCAACAGCAGCGGCTGATTTTCTGGAATATGAGCGTTTTCAACTTATTGACCGCCTGCAGCCATTTATTGATAGCGGCAAAGTGAAAGTATTTTCTATAAACAGTATCAATAATGAAAGCTGGATGAATAATGATATGGATCCACGCATGAAAGCGATCCGTCATCAGCAGTTCAATAGTTATGTTTATGAAGAAGTCATTCCTTTCATAAAAACGCAAACTAGCCAGGAAACGCCAATTATCACCTGCGGAGCCTCTTTTGGCGCTTTGCATAGTATGAACCTATTTTTGAAGCGACCCGACCTGATAAATGGAGTCATTGCCATGAGCGGTGTGTATGACTTAACTGAATATACAAAAGGGTATTTTGATGATGATGTGTACTTTAATAGCCCGCAACATTATATGCCTAACCTTACCGATCATGTTATTTTAGAACAGATACGGCGTAGTACACACCTGCATATTTTTAGCGGGAGCGGGGCCTATGAAGCGCCAAATAGTGCGCGTGACTTTGCTGCTATTCTTTATAATAAAGGAATCAACTATGAGCTGGATATATGGGGTAGTGAATGGAAACATGACTGGGATACCTGGCGTACAGTATTGCCGCACTACTTGGGTACCCGCTTTTAACTGATAAGCGCCTCCACAGTAGCACCTATACCTCGTTCCGTAATGGCATCACATTGAGGCTTCAAATCCTCATAACTGCCATGTTTTACGGCATACTTTCCCCTGAAATGAATAATATAGGCACACTGTTCTGCCTGCTCATAAGAGTGCTTGCACACTTCTACAAGCGTTTCAATAACCCACTCAAAGGTGTTTACCTCATCATTCCACACGATCAAATGAAAAGGAGTTTCCTCTTCGATCATTACATCAACTTCTTCCGCCTCAAAAGGCTGTACATCTTCTTTGGTATGGTTGAGCCCTTTCATAGTTGGCAAAGTTACAAACCTTCCCTAATTATTTATTTATGTAGTAGATCGATAGACGTTACGATAATGTGAAAGCCTTATGCAGATATGGAAAAGGTGGGGGGTAAGAAAAAAGAAGCATGCTTTAAGGCGTGCTTCTTTTTTTATGATTAAAATTACTCTTGTTTACTTTGTAACCTCGTACACGAAAGTAGCGTTGCCCTGCATGGTGGGGTCGCTTTCTTCAAATACCTGTAAATATAACCTACTGTTGTCTGTAACAGTTTTCCAGTAATAAGTTGTTGGCTTCATGGCGATTTCTTCTTTGGTTGCAGGCCTTTTAGTATCAGATTTTGGGCAAGATGTATTTGATGCTGATCTGCTTGTTTTTACAGTTCTAAAATTGCCTTCTACAGGGTAGAGCGTAAGCTTTGAGCCTTCAAATTTCATGGTTCCTTTCAGCTGGGTAAAATATTCATTAATACAGGAAGATGTTGAACCTTCTACTACCAGAAGTTGTGCAAATTCAAAATATCCATCTTTGGTAACTTTATATTCACGGGCAGCTGAATAGGCATTTCCTACGTGATCGCCATTGTCATTGTAATATCCAATGGCTGATATGTTGCCGGATGTCCAAGTGCCAGGTGCTAAGGCATCCGGTACATCACTACGAGGAGATTTTTTATATAAATCAGAATCATAGTTGGTGGTGGCGTCAGTCTTATCATTCTTTTTGTCACAACTCGAAGCAGTTAGCGAGATCAGACCGCAAATAATAAATAATGCTTTTTTCATTGGTTAATTTTAATGTCTAAAATTATCAGAACCAGACTGCTTCTTATTCAGTATCGACGCTCATTTATTAATATGGGTAGTACTACTTATTCGTATTTAATATGGAATATTTTGACGCTTCGCTAATCTCTAATTGTTGCTAGATACCAAGCTAGCTTTAATTCTAAAACATCTAAAAAATAAAAAGCCTCTACTTGTGTGAGGTAGAGGCTTTAGACGGATTTATTCAATTTAATCTAAGCTCCAGGGCTGCTTAGTATTGTTTAATAGGCTGGTAATATCAGGGCTTAATGGGGAAATATCGGCCGGAAATACTTTGATTAACTGCCCATTCTCATCCAAGAGAAACTTGGTAAAGTTCCATTTAACAGGTTCGGTAACGGCCATTTTTTTTGCCTCTTCTATCAGGTACTGAAACACTGGATGGCAATTCGTGCCTTTTACAGTAGTTTGCTCAGTGATAGGGAAGGTGGCACCGTATGAATCTCTGAAAAAAGCCTGTATTTGTTTATTGGTTTTTAATTCCTGGTCGCCGAAATCGTTGCCTGCAGGAAACGCTATAACTACCAGTTTTTCTCTATAAGCACTGTATAGTTGCTGCATCGCCTCTATTTGAAAGGTATAAGGTGATTTGCAAGCGGTATTTACAATGAGTATCTTTTTGCCTTTGTAATCGGAGAAATTAATCTGCTTACCTTCTTCAATAGAGTTCGTCTTGAGTTCGTAAATAGTAGGTGTGTTAAATAAAAAGGTGCTGAATAGGGCAGCGAGTAAAAGTGTTTTCATGTTTAGGGTTTTTGGGATTATTAGGGTAAGCCAAATGTAAAAAGAATAAGGGAGTATGGCAATAGGGTGAATTATTTACGAATGACAAGGAAGAAGCATTAAATATATATAAGGATAAATGTTAGGAATATTGTGAACGACTGAAATATGTTTGGCTAGTAATCAATAAACAAGAACTGTCTGAGTCTTATCGGATTGTTAACGCTAAGTAGTTCAGCAAGCCGTTTTTATTTAATGAATGGATAAGAGCCAAGTGCGTTGTCCATTTAAGTTGAAGCTAGTTACTAGCAATGCGGTTGTTGCTATTGGTGAGTTTTTAAATGAAACAGCATGTTTGCCAGGTAGAAAGGTTTGAATGGGAATCTCGCTGATTAGTTTGCCATCAATAGCAGTAACCTTAAAACCCGCAGTTAGCGAAGTAGAACCTGTAATTGTAAATTTAAGCTCGCCAGAAGCGGTGAGACTTAAATTTGAAATAGCACCTATAATCGAAGTTTTTGCTTTTATGACTTTGGAATAACCAATTTGCCCATTATCATCCTGCCATTTTAATCGGTAGTAGTTTTCCAGTTTATCTGTTTTATGAGAAAAGCTGCCGTGTACAGTGTTTTTAATTTTGAATACATCACGAAAATTTATACCATCACTACTGTATTCTACTGTTAGCAGAGAAACAGTGTCTTCAAATTGCCATATTAGTTGGTTGATGTCTTGTGCTTCTATTGCGCTAAAATCTTTAAGTTTTATTGGTAATGCATAAGCTGGAATGAATTGGGTAAGATCAAAAGACCAAAGCTTTGGGGATATAGTAAATGTAGTAGGACCTATATTGATTGAAAACTGTTCATTACTAACATAACCATACGTTTGATTTCTAAAAGTTATTCCTTCAGCCTGGCCTATTACTGTTGCGTTGGGCAACTCAATCTTGCGTTTGTTCCCATTGAAGAACTTACCATTATTGTAGTCACTCAATATGTACAAATAGTGAGGACCTAGTCCTGTATTGTTATATCCAATGAGAACGATCACAGCCGTTCCTTTTATTTTATCAGCACCTGTAACTAAGAGGTTTGCGGGAAAGGTTTCAAATGGTTGAGCACTAAATGTGCCAGCATGGGTGCTATTAATACGATAATGCGTAGTCGTTTTATTTAACCAGTCTTTTGTAAACAAGTGTATGCCATCTTCATCAACAATCATGGCTTCGCAATCAAATGGCGTCTTTTGCATTTCTGTAGGTACTATTGGTTGCGGTTGGTCGGCATAGGTAAATTGTATAACTTCTATAGCGCTGGCGGGTATTGTTATTGAGGGTGCCGCAGAATGGTCTGGAATAGCCGTAGCAGGAAATTTATAGATCTTTAGATCTTTGCGGCCCCCATTATTATTGCCAAAATCACCAATATAAAAATAAGTGCCATCAAATGCCATGTCTTCCCAGTTAATATTGGTGGCACCTTCTAAATAAACCGTTTGCCAAATTGTGTTTGTGAGCGTGTCAATTTTATAAATAGCGGCCGCTCCATCATCGTTAAACGTCCATAGATTTTTACCGTCCCATTGGAGGTCACTTGTCTCTACTAAAGTTTCCGCAAGCGGGTTCACTTTTAATGTAGGATTATAAAAAGAATAGTTATACAAACAGCTGCCATCGGAAATGGTGGCGTTAGGATTATAATTATTAGCAGCTGGGTCTTTGCATCCTTTCACTTGACCGTAAAGGAGAGAAACACTAAATAGAAAAAGCAGTATTAATAACGGTCGCATGATCATACCCTGGCATTTTAAAAGCTGGAATGGCTAAAACGGGTAAGGCGGTTGGTTTGTCAAATAGAATAAATGGTGTTTTCAATTCTAAATCCGTTTCTGTAAAACGCGCTATCCTGTTTTAAAATATCAATAGTAGGAGTACTGATTATTTAAATTGAGCTTGATAAAAATCCTTTAGTAATAACGGATAGGGAAGATTGATAAAAGCAGCCATGAAACTAAACAATGTTATTGAGAAAAGAAATAGTTGTATAGACTTAGATTAGCTAGGGATATGCGTATCGTCAATTCAAAAGCTATCCTATACAGTGAAGGAAGAAGAGGCAATAATAGAAAAGAAAAAAGGTTCCAATTTGGAACCTTTTTTCTTTTGTGGGAGTTGACGGATTCGAACCGCCGACCCTCTGCTTGTAAGGCAGATGCTCTGAACCAGCTGAGCTAAACTCCCTTTTTTGTGTACCCCTTGTTTGTTTCGGGAGTGCAAAGATAAGGGGCGGATTCTTTCTGCAAAATTTTTTTTAGAAAAATCAGAAAAAAAATTTCAATTCAACTGCAATGCCGGTAATCGATAACTTAATCCATCCCAAAGAACAAGTTCCCAAACTTCCAGTTTCCAATATTTATATAGAGGTGATACCGACAACACTTCTTCTACTTCTTTTTTACTATCAGCGTTGATTGTGATCCAAACTTGTTGCACTTCCATGCTTACAGCATAATGCTCTATAATTTGTTCTTCAATCAATGAATTAATATAGGTGCGATGCTCTTCTAACTTCAGCGCCATTTCATCGCTCCATGTAAATTGTACTGTTACTAAAAATTTGCTCATTTACGATCCTCAAATTAACCTATGGTCCAATCAACAATCTGGTTTGCCCATTCATTCCGGAAGGGTGTTGTAATGCGGATATAGTTGTCCGTATAACCTTCCATCATGCCGCTCTTTTCATGTCCTTCAAACAATACTTTGCGCGCTTGTCCCCGATGCTGCTCTGTAAAGTGTTGCATCTTCATGTAACTAAGGTTGCGCAAAGTTTTATTGCGTTCATGGCGCACATTGATCGGCACCACGGGGTTTATTTCTAAAGCTTTTGTATTATCTCTTTCTGAATAGGTAAACACATGCAAGTACGATACTTCCAGACTATGCAGGAAGTCAAATGTTTCCTGAAAATGCTTATCTGATTCGGAAGGGAAGCCAACGATTACATCTACACCAATGGCGCAGTGTGGCATCAGTGATTTAATGATCTCTACACGCTCGGCATACAGTTCACGCTTATACCGGCGGCGCATAAGGCCTAGAATATCATTGCTGCCACTTTGCAGGGGCACATGAAAATGCGGCATAAACTTCTTGCTGCCTGCTACAAAGGTGATGATGTCTTTTGTCAGCAGGTTCGGTTCTATAGATGAAATACGATAACGTTCAATACCTTCTACCTGATCCAATTCCTGAATCAGGTCGTAAAAGTTCTCTTCTGTCTTTTTAGCACCATCGGGTCCCTTACCAAAATCGCCCAGGTTTACACCTGTAAGCACAATTTCTTTTACACCTTTGGTGGCTAGTTCTTCTGCATTTCGTACCACATTGGCAATACTATCACTGCGGCTCTTGCCACGGGCCATAGGAATAGTACAAAAAGAACAGGTATAGTCACAACCATCCTGCACCTTTAAAAAGGTACGTGTGCGGTCGTTTACCGACCAGGAGGAGTTGAAGCCGGATACATCTTCAATATCGCAAGAAGAGATCTTTGCTGAATCGCCCTTGGTTAACTCTTTTAAATGAGCCCCCAGGTTAAATTTCTCGGCAGCACCCAATACCAGGTTCACACCCGGAATTTCAGATATTTCCTTAGGTTTTAGCTGCGCATAGCATCCGGTAATCACCACCAGGCTTTCCGGTGCTTTCCGCTGGATGCGGCGAACCAGCTGGCGGCATTCTTTGTCGGCATTGTCTGTTACCGAGCAGGTATTGATCACATACACATCGGCTACCTCTTCAAACTCCTTTTTCAAAAAACCTTCTTTTTCCAGCTGGCGGGAAAGGGTAGAAGTTTCCGAAAAGTTGAGCTTGCAGCCCAAGGTGTGAAACGCTATAGAACGCTGTTTTTCCATCAGTCGGCAAAGGTAGCCAAAAGCGGGCTTGAAGGTGCAGGGAAAATGTTAAGGGACTTCCGGATAGCGGGCCAAAAGGAGTAACGTTTCAAGTTCGGGATTTTGACGTTTTGTTTAGCCAATTGGTTGATACCCGTTCCATTATATATTTTAAAAGAAATCACTAGATCCAAGTGTTTGAGTAATTGGCTCGATTAAAAGCCTCATTAAGACCGTTTTATGTGTAAAGTCGGGTATTTCTTGCTTTTCTACCTAGGCTTTTTCTACTCAACTCCGTAACCTTACGGAGTTGAGTAGAAAAAATCCAGACTTACATTAAGCTTTTGGCCGGTTTGAGGACTAATTTGGGGTGGAGGAGCTATACCTGAAATGTTGGGTTGATTAAAAAATGGAAAAATGATCACTTCGCTTTCTTGTTTTCACACAGGGGAAGAAAAGTATTAATTTGCCCTATTGTCAAATGAAATCGCGCAACGTTATCCTTACTCTTGTCTTTATCCTGCTTTTATCGGGCATATTTCTTTGCCGCAAGTGGCAGGAGCCTTCACGTAAGGAAGCATTGAACCGACGTCCCGATCTTTTGACCTATTCTTCCCTGGCAGTTTGTTTAATGAAGTGTCAGCAAATTGAGGAGGAAGAAATTGAACAGATTTTAAAGAAAGGAGTGATCCTTTTAAATAAAAGTAACAGATTTAGCAGGCCTTGCCCCACATTTGCAGTTCAGGGCAGTATGGCAACAGGCAAGAGTTTACGGCTAAGCGTGCAACAGTGTGGAAAAGAAACAACCGTACTAGCCTGTACTATTGTCAATGAAACGAATCCATGTCAATGTCCTGATGAAAGAAATAATGTGAATTAATGCGCTGGCTAATCAAACCATTTCAACTTTTATATTGCATCTATGCCTTATTGCTATTTGTAGCATTGATGCTGATTGTTTTTCCGTTTGCCATCCTTTCTTCATTTTTTGGAAGGATCAATGGTGGCAATATGCTGTACCGCCTTTGTATGGTTTGGGCCGACCTGTGGTTTCCGCTGGTAGGCATCTTCCATAAGAATATATATGAGCAGCCTTTACGAAAAGGCGCTTCTTATGTATTTGTAACCAATCATACATCCTATTTAGACGCCGCTATCATTCCTAAGGCGGTTCGCCAGCCGGTACGTCCATTAGGGAAAGTGGAGATGGCTAAAGTGCCCATCTTTGGCTACATCTATAAGAATGCGATAGTAACAGTGGACCGTAGTTCCGCGGAGAACCGCTCTAAAAGTGTGCGTATACTACGGTCGGTATTAAGTAAAGGGGTTTCCATTCTCTTTTTTCCCGAGGGTACTTTTAATGAATCCGGTAAACCGTTAAAGTCGTTCTATGATGGTGCTTTTCGTATTGCTATAGAGACTAAAACTCCCATTAAACCAGTGCTTTATGTAGACGCTTACGAGCGATTGCATCCTCATAATATCTTTTCTTTAACGCCAGGGAAAAACCGTGTTGTGTTTCTTCCAGAAATTCCAACGGAGAATCTAACGAATAAGGATATTGCTGCATTAAAGCAGCAGGTGTATGATTTAATGGATACTAAGCTTCGCGAATACGGTGCTTCATGGATTGTCTGAACCGGGATTTGGGTAGATTTAGGGATTAATAAGATGAATATTGGGAACTTATGGAAGACTATAAATACAGGGATATAACGGAAAAGATTATTGGAGCTGCAATGCGTGTTCATGGAACATTGGGTAATGGCTTTCAGGAGGTTATTTATCAAAGAGCTTTAGAAATTGAATTCCAAGATGTTAATTTGAGGTTTACCCGAGAGTTGGAAATGCCAGTTTATTATAAAGGGCAACAAGTAGGTGAGCGCCGGGTAGATTTTTATGTAGAGGAAAAGATTATGGTTGAATTGAAAGCAATTATCCAATTAGAAAATGTTCATTTGGCTCAGGCCAAGAATTATTTAGAGGCATATAACATGGAAGTTGGGCTGCTGCTTAATTTTGGGGCAGCAAGTTTGCAATTCAAAAGGTTGAAAAATCCAAAGTTTATAGAAACAACTTTTCTACCTAATCCCTAAATCTCCCCAAATCCCGGTTCCGACAATGTACGCCGAAATTATCATACCGCTGGCCCTCCCGAAAAACTATACCTGGGAAATTCCTGATCATTTATTGGCCAACCTGAAACCAGGTTGCCGCGTAGAAGTAAATCTAGGGAAGAATAAAAAATACGCCGGTATTGTTAAGCGCATACATGCCGATAGGCCACAAAGTTTTGAGCCGAAAGAGATCATCAACGTTTTAGATGCTACGCCTGTTATTCAACCCTTCCAGCTGCAATTATGGGAATGGCTGGCATCTTATTATATGTGTTCAGAAGGTGAGGTGATGGCAGCAGCTTTACCTTCTCACTTCAAACTTTCCAGCGAGACGGTTCTCGTTTTCAATGAAGAATATGGTGAAGACTTCTCCGCATTGGATAACGAAGAATACCTTATAGCGGAAGCCTTGCTGATGAAGCACGAGTTACGACTCAATGAAGTACAATTGATCCTGGATTCCTCCCACGTGTATCCGGTAGTAAACCGGTTAATTGGAAAGAAGGTGTGTTTTGTGTGGGAGTCGCTAAAGCAAACCTATGCTCCCAAGAAGGAAACCTTTGTGCTGCTCAATCCGGAATACGATAATGAAGAAAAGCTTTCAGAGCTATTAAATAACTGGAGCCGCGCGCCTAAGCAGATGGAGCTTTTACTAAGCTACCTGCACCTGATGAAAACAGAAGGAGAGGTGAGCAAACCTGACCTATTAAAGAAATCCAATGCTACCGATGCGCAGTTAAAAGGCTTGGTAGAGAAGAACATTCTAAGGACAGAGAAGCGTGCTATCGATCGATTGCACTACCTGCCAAAAGATGTAAATATTGATTTTGAACTTTCACCAGCGCAAAGCGAGGCTTTTGAAAAAGTGAAACAGTCCCTGGAAGTAAAGAATGTATGTTTACTACATGGCGTAACATCTAGCGGAAAGACACAATTATACATCAAGCTCATAGAGCAAGTGATCCGCCAGGGAAAGCAAGTGTTGTATATGCTACCGGAAATAGCACTAACGGCACAGATCATCCGCCGGTTGCAGAAATTCTTTGGTGGTTATATTGGTATTTATCACTCCAAGTTCAATCATAACGAACGGGTAGAAATATGGAATAAGGTAAAGAGTGGCGAGATGAAAGTGGTACTGGGTGCCCGTTCTTCCTTGTTCATGCCCTATCAGAACCTTGGCCTGATCATTTGCGACGAAGAGCATGATGGCTCTTACAAGCAACAAGACCCTGCACCCCGCTACAATGCCCGTGATGCGGCTATTTACTTGGGAGGCTTAACAGGGGCTAAAGTATTATTAGGAAGTGCAACACCTTGTTTGGAATCTTACCACAATGCCAAAACGGATAAGTATGGCCTGGTGGAACTGATGGAGCGTTATGGCGACGTGAAGCAGCCTACCATTCAGATGATTGACCTGCGCGCTGTGCCTAGAAAGCCAGGCGAGAAAGTCATGTTCTCCATGCAGCTAATGGAATCCATTAAAGCTACTGTGGCCCGTGGTAAGCAGGTGATCTTATTTCAAAACCGTAGAGGATACTCGCCATACCAGACCTGTACGGTATGTGGTTGGATAGCACAGTGTAAGCATTGTGATGTATCGCTTACTTACCATAAGTTCTCCAATAAGCTAAAGTGTCACTATTGCGGTAATATTTATCCGCCGGTGCATACCTGCATGGCCTGTGGCAGCGATAAACTGGTACAACGCAGTTTTGGTACCGAGCGTATTGAAGAAGTGTTGGATAAAGACCTGGACGGTGTTAAAATAGGACGGATGGATTTTGATGCCATTCGTAATAAGAACGCGCATGATGTGCTTATACAGCAGTTTGAGCAGAAGAAGGTTGATGTGTTGGTGGGCACGCAGATGGTAGTGAAGGGACTAGATTTTGATAATGTAGAGCTGGTAGGCATCTTAGATGCCGATGCGTTAGTGCACTTTGCTGACTTCCGTGTGAACGAACGAGCCTTTCAGTTGATGGAGCAGGTGAGTGGGCGTGCCGGCCGGCGCGATGGAAAGGGAATGGTGATGATTCAGACCTCGCTTCCTAACCATCCGGTGTTACAGCAGGTAGCGCGCCATGATTTTGTAGGTATGTATGTAGAAGAGATTGAAAAGCGCAAACAATTCTTTTATCCTCCTTACTCACGGATTATCCAAGTTCACTTCAAGCACAAGGAACGCGATGTGGTGCAAGATGCTGCACATCGGTTTACCCAATCTATGGATCCTGCTTACGGACAATACCTAGTAGGTCCTGCCGAACCAGTGATCAACCGTGTACGCAATTTATATTTAATGGAGTTGTTGATAAAGCTTCCCCGCGACAGCCAATTGATTGCCAAGTGTAAACAAGATATTCAGAAATACATAGCGGTGCTACACAATGAAAAGCGCTTCCGAAATGTATTGCTTGTTCCAGATGTAGATGCTATATAATTTATTGCCTGGCTAGTGCTTTTATCTGTTGGTACTCGAGGATATTGAAGCCTGGCTTTTGTTCTTTAGCGGTAAGCATCATGGCCTTGGCCACGTCTGCGGAATGTATGGGTTTGTACTTGCTTAATTCACCAAACATACCCAATGCTAAAAAGGGCATAACGGCTTGCGCTATTTTTTCACCAGCACGTTTTTCCTGCCGGTTACCTAATAATAATGATGGCCTGAAAACAGAAACACTGGGCAGATTCAGTGCCTTTACTGCTTCTTCCACTTCACCCTTTAGTTGCAAGTAGAAGTTACTGGCCTTAGGGTTAGCACCTACTGAGGAGATCAATAATAATTGAGGACATTCTGTTTCCTGGCAGAGACGAGCAGCTTTCACTGGAATATCATAATCTACTTTGCGGTAAGCTTCTTTATCGCCTCTTTCTTTTTGCTGGGTGGTGCCAACAGCAACAAACACCGTATCGCTGCCATATATACCCAATTTAAAGGATTCTTCATCCGTAAAGTCAATTAGCTTCACCTCTGTTTTAGGATCTTTGTTTTCTATTGGGCGACGAACCAATACGCGAATGGTATGATAATAGTTGTCTTGTTGCAACAATTCTAACAAGTGGCCTCCTATAAGCCCTGTAGCTCCAATTATAGTTGCTGTTTTTGTAGTCGCCATTTTTCAGTAACCTTGCTTTTTAGTGATTATGCAAATACGTGAAAATATCTCCCTTCAACCCTATAATACCTTTGGCTTAGACGCCAATGCCCGCTACTTTGCTCCCTTTGAAACAATAGACGAGCTTACCACATTATTAAATTACAAACTACCTGCCACAACCCCTAGACTTATTCTTGGCGGCGGTAGTAATATTTTATTGACGAGAGACTTTGATGGACTGGTGTTGAAAAACGAGGTGGGTGGTATAGAAGTGGTAAAGGAAGATGAGGAATATGTTTATGTCAAAGTGGGTGCGGGTATCAACTGGCATGAGTTTGTGCTGTATTGCATTGGAAGGAATTATGCGGGTGTAGAAAACCTGTCCCTTATTCCGGGTAATTGTGGCGCATCGCCCATGCAGAATATTGGTGCGTATGGCATAGAGATTAAAGATGTGTTTCATGAACTGGAGGCCTTTCATATAGGTGATCTAGTCGTTAAAAACTTCTCATTGGAAGAATGTGAGTTTGGATATCGTGAGAGTGTCTTTAAGCGACAGTACAAGGGTCAATTTGTGATTACATCAGTAACATACCGCTTACGCAAACATCCAGTATTCAATACGTCATATGGCGCTATTAACCAGGAACTGGAGCGGATGGGAGTGAAGGAGTTGAGTATACAAGCTATTTCACAGGCGGTGATTAATATCCGTACTTCCAAATTGCCAGACTGGCGTGAAGTAGGGAATGCGGGCTCTTTCTTCAAAAACCCGCAAGTACCTAATGCAAAGTATGATGAACTAAAGCAGGCCTTCCCAACCATAATAGGCTATCCGCAAGGTAATGGAACTAAACTAGCTGCTGGTTGGCTGATAGAGCAATGCGGTTGGAAAGGATATCGTAAGGGGGATGCAGGCTGTTATCCTAAGCAGGCGCTGGTTTTAGTGAATTATGGAAAAGCCACTGGCGGTGAGGTGTATGCGCTAAGCGAGGAGATCCTGCAATCTGTTAAGGAAAAGTTTGGGGTATTATTAGAGCGGGAAGTGAATGTTATTTAAAATTCAAGCACGTTTGAGGCTAGCATTATGTTTTTAGCTTCTACATATTTAGCATATAGTAGTCGAGCCATTAATCGTTGATAGTTCGAAATACTCATTTGAATCGCTATAAATGGTTGTTGATCCAGTAGTTTAGTTAGCAAAAAACTTTTTCAATTTACATTAGCGATTGCTAAATATTACTTATGTATTCCCAAATGGATCATTCCTCTTATGATTAACCGACCGTATAAAACTTGGCTGCTGATTATTGCCAGTATTTGTTTTGTTATGCATTCTAATGCACAAAAACGTTTTGCTTTAGGTGTTGGTGCTTCATTTGTTAACGGTGCTGAAGAAAAAGATGACCTGTATGCTTTTGTACCGGTGACACTTTATTTCTCCTATTCTTTTATTAATACTCCCAGCACTAGGGTTGCCATTGAGAACTTTACATCTTTCCGATTGAAAGACGATGGTAATGAAATCCGAAATGGGTTTGCAATGACATTGCCAATTACATTTGAGTACCGGATATCCAAGTGGAGTTTGTATACCGGTGTAGGTCCAGCATATGTGAATCAGAGTGTTGAATATAAGTATGTAACCAAACAAAAAGAGCACGGTGATTTTTTGGATATAAACGCGGGTTTGGGCAAGCGAACTGCTTCTGAAAAGTTAACGGGAGAGATTGGTGTTCGGCTTCATTACTTAAAGAGATTCTCTGGTATTAAAGAAGATGGCTTTATGCTTTCATTTTACATTTCTGGCCCTAAATAATTAGGGTGGGTTCAACAGTCACAAATAGTAAAGCCCGGGTTTGGCCCGGGCTTTACTATTTATAAAGGTTCAGTTGATTAATTGAAATCTTCTTCCTCTTCATCATCAAGCGAAGAAGATGATTGCATATTGAACATACTTCCCATCAGGTCTTTAAATTCAACCGCATTTTCCAGGATCTTTTTGCTAATCAAAGAATAAGAGGCCAGTCCGTGTAAAACAAACTCCATGAGTAAGGCCGCTTCTTTTTCATTGGCATGACTGAAGGTTTTCTTTACCAAGGCAAATAAGCCATCCACCGCATATAGCTGATTGATCTTATCCTGATCTTTGGCTGAGAAGAATAGGTTAATATGATTACCCTTGTCAAACCAATTAATGATAGAACGATAGGGATTATAAACCACTTGTGGTGTTTCACCTTTGCGGGAAGCTCTTTTCTTCAAGGTTTCCGGATTAGGGAAGTATTGCACAAAGTTGGTGCGTATCGATTTGTCCAACAGGTTCATAGCTACCTGGTAAGGGCCTTCCTGTTCGCCTTCATACACTAGTTCAATTTTACCGGTAATTGAGGGAATGATACCAATCAGGTCTGAGATCCAAACATGCGTTTGCTGATCGCCATGAACAATTGACCGGCGTTCTGCAGCACTTACAGCATTTTCAAAGGCAGAAATAGTTAAGCGAGCACTAACCCCACTTTTCTTGTCAACAAACTCACTAGCGCGGGCTTCAAAAGCTACTTGCTCTATCAGACGTTTTACCAGGTCGCTAACCTGTACTATTTCTTTTTGTACATCTTCAATAGAGGCCTCCTGTTCTGTAATGGCCAAGGCCTGTTCCAGTGACTTTGGATAGTGTGTAAGAATCTGGCTCTGTATACGGTCTTTAAGGGGCGTAACAATAGAACCCCTGTTCGTATAATCTTCCGGGTTAGCCGTAAACACAAATAAGATATCTAATGGCAGGCGTAGCTTGAAACCACGGATCTGTACATCTCCTTCTTCAAGAATATTGAACAAGGCCACTTGAATGCGTGCTTGTAAGTCGGGCAATTCATTGATAACAAAAATGCCTCTGTTGCTTTTGGGAATAATGCCAAAGTGAATCACACGTTCATCCGCAAAGCTTAAGCGTAGGTTGGCCGCTTTTATAGGATCAATATCGCCAATCAAATCAGCAACACTTACGTCTGGAGTTGCCAGCTTCTCGCCATAGCGTTGACTGCGGTGCACCCATTCAATTGGTGTAGCGTCGCCTCTTTCATTGATAAGGTCTTTGGCATATTTGGATAGCGGCTGCAATGGGTCGTCGTTTACTTCGCTACCTGCTATAATGGGAATGTATTCATCTAACAATTCGGTCATTTGGCGCGCCATTCGCGTTTTGGCTTGTCCCCTTAATCCAAGAAATAAAATATTGTGCTTACTTAGTAACGCCCGCTCCACATCGGGAATAACACTGTCTTCATAACCGATAATACCAGGGAAGGTTTCTTCTTTACCCTGTAATTTTTTAATGAGGTTTTGACGTACTTCATCCTTTATGCTCTTGGTTTTATAACCAGCTTCTTTCAGTTCGCCTAACGTATTTATATGTTTAATGTCTGGAACCACGATTGGGGGTGATTTAAGTGATTAAATGGAAAGTAAGTTTCCTAATGACTTACTTGTCTCTGAAAATTTATAGATTCTACTGTTTCTGTATGACAGATTTTTCTGGTGTATCTATTTGAAGGTTTAATAATTTTGGATTTAAAATAGACGTGTATTAGTGCTTACCATGACTTTGAGTTTTGTTTCTTATCGACTTGTCTTCCTTCATCAGCTAATCTTCACATTAGCTAATCAGCTAATTTCCCAAATCATGGTTCTTTAATAAACGGTCTTTCTCTTGCCGCTTTCAAAATCCTTGAAGATGAAAGCTCCCAAGCGATCTAAAGAGGCAAAGAAGGCCTTACCGTTATTGGTTTCTGTAAATTCTTGCACAAACCGCTGTAAATAGGGGTCTGATGCAATCATGAAGGTGGTTATTGGTATTTTTAGCTTCTTGCACTGGGCCGCCAGGTTCATACAACGAGTAGTTACTTTCCGGTCCAGACCAAAGCTGTTTTTGTAATAGCGTTTACCAATTTTCAAACAGGTGGGCTTGCCATCAGTGATCATGAAGATCTGTTTATTGGGATTTTTACGCCGGCGCAAAATATCCAAGGCTAGCTCCAGGCCTGCTACCGTATTGGTATGATAAGGACCCACTTGTAAATAGGGAAGGTCTTTGATTTCTACTGGCCATGCATCGTTACCAAAGACAACGATATCCAATGTGTCTTTGGGGTATTTAGTAGTGATCAACTCACTCAAGGCCATGGCTACTTTTTTGGCAGGTGTAATCCGGTCTTCGCCATAAAGAATCATGGAGTGGGAGATGTCGATCATTAAAACTGTTGAGGTTTGGGATTTAAAATCCGTTTCCCTGATCTGCAGATCATCCTCCTGCATCGTAAACGCATCAAGGCCATGGTTGATCTGCGCGTTTCGGATCGATTCTGTAAAGTCAATCTGTTCTAACATATCCCCAAACTGGAACGGTCTGGTCTCTGGACTTACTTCATCACCTAATCCCGGTTTCTTGGTGTCATGATCGCCCTGCTTTGTTTTCTTCAGCTTACCAAATATCTCTTCCAGGCTACGCTTACGTATACCTTGTTCTGTTTTTGGAGTGATTTTTATTTCTCCCCTTTCATTATCGTCTGTGATGTAACCTTTGTCTTTGAGCTCATCAATAAAGTCGCCAATACCGTATTCCTGGTTGGTCAACTCATACTGCCGGTCCAGTTCATTTAACCATTGAAGGGCTTCGCCTACGTCACCACTTGTATAGGTCAGCAGTTGCATGAAGAGGTTTAGCAATTGTTCAAATCTCGACTGACCATTTGCGCGGGGATCAAACTTTGAAAATTGAAATCCTAGCATAGTTCTTACAATCTACAACAATCAGGCAACATTTGTTCATTGCCATATGTTAAAGAAAAAACCCTTGCCGAGGCAAGGGTTTTAAACTTATTTCTTAGTGGCACTATCGGCTGCCTGTTTGGGGTTTTCCTTAACAGGAGCTCCTGCTGCCGGATTATACTGTTTTTCTATTCCATCAAGCAGTTGCATCAAAAACTCATTGATTTCTGCTTCGCGAGATACTGTGTTATAGAAATCGCCTTTTTCAGCTCTCATATAATCGTAGTAAGCCTTTTGGTCCATCAGGTCTTTTCTGATAGCGGCTTTTACTTTATCAGCCAACTGGGTATAGCCAGCCTTGTAAGCTGCTTCCAAATACAACAGGCCTGTTTGGTTGTGAGAATTATATCGGCTTGCCATTGCATAAGGCAAGTTCTCCGTATTCAGCAGGCTTTCTGCCTTATCCAATAATTTCATGGCATCTTGCTTACGGCCTTCATCTGCCATATTACCAGCAGCTTCACCAAATGTGGAGCGAATGCTTAACAAGTGACGACGGTTCTCTTCATCAAAGTAAACACCAGGCTTGTTTGCACCACCTGACGTAAACTTCGTCATCAGGTTGTTGAACATCACATCGGTATTGTTGTCCCTGATAGAAGTGCCTCTTAGTGCTTGTTCTGTCATCCAGTTTTGCTGAGGAAACTTGTTCTTCACTGGTACCAAGCGATAGGTCAATCCATCTTTTCTCAAGTATTGTCCAAAGCCTAATTCACCATAAGGGGATGTAAAATAGATCGGACGCTTCCAGCCATTCGCGGCGATGATGTTTAAGATGGTCAATTGATCCAGTGTCAGGAAGTTCTTGTCTGCAGGAAGATCAAATTGCAATTGTGCGTAAGTCGAATCCGTTGGATTTACTACACCATACTTCTGTAAAGAACTTGCATCTACAGGAACCACAAACTTCTTAACGGGGAATGTAGCCTGCACCTGTGATTTATCTTCGCCATTCAGCATTGGCCCAATGACATTCTTCATTACATCTGACAATGGATAAGCACGTTGTTGGTCACCTTGTGGGCGGAAAGTAATATAGGACAAACCGCTGATTTGATTTGGCGTCCAGATCACATCGATCGGATCACTTTGGTTGACTTTATAACGCAGTTGGTTTACATACCAATCAATACCTAACAGGCTGGTATTGATAATACGAATGTCAGGGCGAACACCTTCTACTTCCTGTGCAAACCATAAAGGATAAGTATCGTTATCACCAAAGGTGAACAGAACAGCATTAGGCGCGCAGCTTTCTAAATAGTTGCGGGCCATAGATGGTGCAAGAGTCTTAGAACTACGGTCATGATCATTCCACTCTTCAACAGCCATTACAGCAGGAGCGATCATACAAAGAATAAAGGCCATTACAGTTGCTGTACGTAAGTTTCTATTGGCTCCGCCAACTGCACGAACAACATAGAACATGATGCCTGTAAATGCTGCAAATACAATAGGTAATGCAAACGTACTTAAGGCAGATCCTCCATGAATATTGATGAAGAAGCTTAATACTAAAGTAGCAATGCTACCGTAGATCATGATGTTTTTAAAGGTGGTTTGGTCTTCCCTTTCAGTAGCCATACGCACCAGTGCGATCACTGCCAGGCCAATCCATATAGCAAATGCATAGAAGGATCCTACATAGGCATAGTCACGTTCACGAGGCTGATTACCAGGTTGGTTCAGGTAAAGTACAACAGCTATACCTGTAAAGAAGAATAGCAGGAAGGTAACGATCCAATCTCTGCGATCTTTCATAAAATGGTAAATACAGCCCAATAGTCCAAGCACAAAAGGCAATAAGAAAAGACTATTGTTAGCTTTATTATGCTTTAAGCTTTCAGGCATTTTATCCTGGTCACCTAAACGAGAGTTATCAATAAAGGCAAACCCGGTTTTCCAGTTGCCATCTCTTTTGCTACCAAAACCTTGGATGTCGTTTTGTTTACCGGCAAAGTTCCACATGAAATAGCGCCAGTACATATGCGCCATTTGGTAGGTAAAGAACCAGTTAATGTTATCTGCGTAAGTAGGAGCTTCATAACCCTGCTCGCCAGTCTGAGGGTTTTGTGTGGCCTGTAAGCCTAACCAGTCAGCATAGAAAGTAGCATGTCCCTGGTCATTGCTACGATCCCAAATACGAGGAAACAGTTGCTTGTCTTTGCTGTCGAATTCAGGTTCCTTATCTACACCCAGCTCAATATACTTATTGTCGCCTTTTGAATAGCGCATTGAGCCTTCTTTCATTACCACGCGGCCATCATCACCATATTTATAGTCGGCCTGGAAGTGTGGTCCATATACTAAAGGTGCTGAACCATATTGTTCACGGCCCAGGTAATAGTTCAAGCTCATTGGGTTGTCTACGTTGTTCATGTCAATAGCAGGATTAGCGCTAGAACGAATCATTGTAGTAGCATAAGTAGCATAACCCAGCATCATGAATACAAAGCACCATAGACCCAATTGTAAAAAGCCAATACCTTTTTGACGGGCATAACGAAGGCCTAACAAAACGGCAACCGTTAATAGAACAAAGAAGAAGATAAAGCCAGAGAAGAAGGGTAGATTAAAGCCATTCACAAACCAAACATCAAACTTACCCGCCAGCTTTATGGTCCATTGAATAACCGCTACTTGTACAACGCCTGTAATAACGCAGCCAATAAGGAATGCCCAAATGGCACTATTGCGTGTGTATTTATAGCGCTTATAATAGTAGATCATTACAATGGCCGGAATGGTCAACAGGTTTAGTAAGTGAACGCCTATTGATAAACCCATCATAAAGAAGATGAACACGATCCAGCGGTCGGCACGTGCTTGTAAAACACGGTCGCTCCCAGCTGCAAAGTCAGCACGTTCCCATTTCAACATCGCCCAGAATACCAGTGCAGTGAAGAAAGATGAAAGGGCATATACCTCACCTTCAACTGCGCTAAACCAAAAGGAGTCAGAAAAAGTGTAAGCAAATGCACCGACAATACCTGCGGCCATGATAGTAGTCGTTTGCGCACTATTAGGTTCTTCATTAAAACCTACCAGAAGTTTACGACCAAAATGCGTAACTGTCCAGAAAAGGAACAAAATGGTGAAGCCACTGGCTATGGCACTCATCACATTCACAGCATATGCTGGATTGGTGCCGCCAAATAAAACAATAAAGAAGCGACCTAGCAGCGTGAAAAGTGGCGCTCCAGGTGGGTGTGGTAGTTGAAGTTTATAAGCACTAGCTACAAACTCGCCACAATCCCAAAAGCTACCATTGGCTTCTGCCGTTAAGATGTAGACCAAGCAAGCGATCACACAAACGATCCAGCCGGTAATGTTGTTGACTTTTTTAAAATTCATACAGTGAGAGGATTGGTTTTCCGTCTTTTTATTTTTTCAAAGACAAGCAAAAATAGGGAAGGGGCTAAAATAAACGGAAATAGGGTTGATTAAAAGTTAAATCGGGAAGGAGGGAGTCACAATTTTAGAATAGCAGGAACGACAGGAAACCTTGAATGACAAGAGATTAATGAACTATCCCATGCTTGTTATAATTGTTTTGCCACCTTTCATGACTTTAATAGCGGAGCCATCTGCCAGGAATACAGATTGGGGCGGTTGCTGAAGCGCCTGAGCAAATGCTCTGCCATACAAGGGCTCTACACTGCATTGAATATTGTATTCCTTTACTTTATGAATATTCCAGCGGGGGTGACTTACTTCATAATGACCCGTTGCCTGGCTATTTATTTGTGTATACCCCCAATAGTGTTCGGTAATAAATTCTTCAGCTGAACCTTCTGCTACCAGCGTTGCTTCTTTTTCTGCAATAGCGCTAAGAAAATTCCACTCTTTGCCAACCTTCCAATGATAGCTTACTTTGAGTTCTTCTTCTGAATAAGCCCATTGATGGTACATGGAGTGTGTGGCATATTTCTCTTTATAGATGGTATTGGCTACAAAAGAAATCATGCGCTTCGGTACTATTTCTTTCACAAACACTACGCCTCGCTTCCATTGTCCTTTGTCTTTATAGCGAACATAAAACCGAAGGTTAACTTCTTCAAACGTGCGGTGAAAAGGAACACCAATGCCACGAATCCTGGTATTGGTAAATAAAAAGCCTACCAAGCTTACGTAGTGAACACCATCAAATGTATCTAATTCGGTATAGGCTGGAACAAACGGTTGCAAAACTTTAGGGTCGATGACATAATTGGCCATGAGCAAGTTTCGCCACTCTGCTGAAAGAAAGATGTTGTTCATCCTTTTAAAGGTAAGTGACTTCAAAGGAATAGTTATACATGGAGTGAATCAGGGAGAAAACAAAAAATACTGGTAACCTTTTTAGTTTTCCTTTACATCCGCGGTTCCACTGTCCAAGCTTCTGGTTTGGCAGCAAACTTCTGCTTGGTTAATGTCCAAGTGTCGGCAAAGAAATCGGAGGAGCGATAGGCATTTAAGTGCGATTCAGAATGCCAGTGGCTATAGGTAAAGAATACAGTTGGATCAGCTTTGTCTTGCCAAAGTTCTAAATGGGTGCAACCCTCAAAGTTTCTTATAAGTTGTCTGCGTTCTTCAAAAAAGGTTTGAAATGCGTTGATCTCTTCTTCACGAAAAGTCATTTTCACAATACGAGTGATCATTCAAAAAACACTTTTACGGTTTGATAGAATAGGCGGTTCTGCACCATGGTGCTGGTGGCTGTGTGCGTTTCGTTATATCCGCGCAAGCCAAAAAGTCCTGCTGCATTTCCCTTGTTAATAGCAATTTCCATATAGCCGGCACTGTTAAACATTACCAGCTTTTCGCCTTGGGGCACATCGGCATATGAGCCACTGATTCGGTCTATAACTTCATCGCGTTTAAAAACAATTTTGAAGCGGCGACCTCTGCGCTGCTGCTCAAACTGTTCCTGCGTAATATTAACAACAACATTTTCAAAGTTGTCGATGAAAATGATCTGGCCTTCTATCCAGCTCTCGCCTAACATTGGGCGTAGTGGATTTTTTTCAATATAGGAAGGGTCGGGATTGCCTATTCGTTGTATAGGCTCACCATTTACCAATTGTGTAATGGCCTTGGCTGCTACATCAATACAATACAGGGTATTCTTAATGGCTGTTTTTTCAAAGGGAATACCAATCACCATATCGGGTTTGTCTTCCAGGATCATACCTAATAGTCCATTGTCGGCACAAAGCACATATTGGTCCTTATGAAAAGCAAATAAGAGTTGATCAGGCTTTGACTCAAAGAGATTGATTAAGACTATATGAAAGGTGAACTCTGGAAAATTCCGGATAGCGCTTCTGCATACATAGGCACCCTGAGGGTAATTAAAGGGCGACAGGCTATGTGAAATATCAATGATCTGAAATTCGGGATTGATGCGTAACAGACGACCCTTGGCAGCACCAACTAAATAGTCTTGTTGGCCAATATCGGATGTCAGGGTTACCAATGGCATTGAGAAGCGTAAAATTGGGTATTAATGCGGAAAAATTCAACCGCATTAAACGGATTATTTATTCAGTTATTAACATTCTGGCCTATTTCACCAGCTTTCCATCTCTAAAAAAGAAATTCTTTACCAGCTTATCGGCTAATGAAGGAAAGAATTTGTTCATAAATACTGTTTGCTTTCCTTTAAATGTTAAAACCAAGGTTCTTTTCTTTTTATCAATGGCTTCTAGCACATAGGCTGCACACGCTTCGGAACTCATTAATTTGCTTTCATCCATCGGCGTTTCACCCTGTGGCTGGCCATTTTTATCTAAAGCTGCATTTCGAATATTAGAAGTAGTGAATCCTGGGCAAACCCACATAACGTGTACGCCACTGTCTAATAACTCCGTGCGAATGGCTTCCAGCCATCCTTGTAAGGCAAATTTTGAGGCGGAATAGCCACTTCGGCCGGGTAAGCCTCTATATCCTGCAATAGAAGATACACCCACAATACTTCCTTTTCTTTCAATGATAGAATTCAACGCATACTTTGTACAATACACAGCACCAAAGAAGTTGGTGTTCATTACTTGGTGCAACACATCGGTTTTGAGGTCTGTTAATAAGGCACGCATAGAGACGCCTGCATTATTAATTAAAACATCAATACCGCCAAACACTTTAATGGTTGACTCTATAAAATGGCGGCAATCATTTTCACTGCTCACATCTGCTACTATAGTATGTAAGGGGTAAGAAGGGAAGGAAGACTGTAATTGGTAAATTTTGTCATGGTTTCTGCCGCAAGTAGCCACTTTGGCACCTTGTGCTAGTAGTAGTTCTACTAATGCTTTTCCAATGCCGTCTGTACCTCCGGTTACAACTACTACTTTATCTTTAAAGGATGTGGCCATGAAATTAGCTTTGATGCGCAAACGTACTCCAAAAAGCAGATTGTAAAAAGGGTTTTGAGAGAAATGCGTAAAAGCTTTTTCTTATTGGTTGCTAAGCAATGTTATAGATCAAGTTTTTGATTAGTATTTAAAGTAAGGTGCCCGTTTAGGTGATCTAAATAGTAAAAAGGTTAAGGGCAATCAATTTCTATGATTGCCCGATAGTTACTTTTGTTTTAGGATGAAAGAAAAAAATTAAAAGCGCTTTTTGTAAACGTTCGCTTTTATTTTTCTTTAATGGTGTGGAACTACTGTTACACTCTCATTACTAGCCATAATTGAACCTGTTTCAGGTTTTGTCAGGAATCTATAAACAAAGCCAGCTACCATAGCACCGGCAATTGGGATTATTATAAATAACCAAAGCTGTGAAATTGCCCAATCGCCAACAAATAATGCCTGGCTTATACTTCTTGCAGGATTGACGGATGTATTAGTTACAGGAATGCTGATCAAATGAATTAGGGTAAGTCCAAGCCCAATAGCAATACCGCCAAATGATTTAGTAGCATGATTGTCAGTGGCTCCTAAAATGATAATTAAAAACATAAATGTCATTACAAACTCGCAAACTACGGCGGCACCCATGCTATAATGGCCGGGCGAGTGTTCTCCATAACCATTAGCGGCAAAGCTTCCAATACTTGAACCATTGCCAGTTGCAAGAATGTAAAGAACACCGGCACCAGCTATGCCTCCCAATATCTGGGCTATAATATAAGGGAACACATCTTTGTTGCTCACTCTGCCTCCTGCCCAAAGGCCTAGGGTAACCGCTGGGTTTAAATGGGCTCCAGATATATGTCCCAGCGAGTAGGCAATGGTCAAGACCGTGAGGCCGAATGCAAGCGAAACACCTAATAAGCCAATACCGACATCAGGAAAGGCTGCCGCCAGAACTGCACTTCCGCAACCGCCTAATACTAACCAGAAGGTTCCTATGAATTCTGCTAAGTACTTTTTCATAACAGTGAATATTAGATTTATATAATAGCGTTTAAGTAGTTCAAGTTTTTCAGTACGTAGCTAACTATTAAGTCCTTTGTTTGCTTCAGCATTAACTAAGTTTCTTTTATCTTATCGATTACACGATGCTCTGCCATTTGTCATGTTGTAATTACTTATTTGTTATTTCATCAAGCTTTTTGATACCAACGCGTGAGGGACTTAATTGAAGCGTCAACAAATAATTTATTTTTCCATCCTTGATCTTCCATAGATCCTGGTAAAGTAATGAATCTCTAACGCGGTCATTGTACGTCCATTTATTATACACCAATACATTGACCCAATCTTCATTATGGTCAATATTATGAATGGGATAAGCGGCTATGATCTCATTTGAGGTGGACAAATAGTGGTTTCTTGCCTTAACAAGCTCCTCAACCATTTTATCTCTTGCTGCTGCTCGTCTTTTACCATCGGGTAATTCCATAATGATCGAGTCTGCCAGTAATGCTTCCATATCCTTAATGGACTTTTCATCCCAGGCTTTATACATCTTTAACACGGTACGGGTATTTTCATGCGAACCCATTTCCCAGTTTTTATACAGAACCGGTACGTCAAATACTTTGTCCTCTGTATTTACATCTGTAGAGGCCTGGCTTGGAGTGTCGGCATTTGAACTTATAGCATTGGTAGAAGATGACTTCTCATTACAGGAAAATAGGAGCATCATGTATACGAATGGAAGTAATGGACGCATAGTCATTGCTTTTGATAGAAATCTCGTTTTATAATAGTACGTGGTTCCTAAGAATATTACTATCAAAGGATATCCCAGTAAATGATATTAACAACCAGACAGGCTTTCCCATTTATTACTTCTCTAATTTTCCTTCCTTAGCTTCTTGCTTCATTTTTTCATTGGCAACTACAGCCAATTCAACCCGTCTGTTTTTCTTACGGTTTTCTTCATCTGTGTTTGGATACTTGGGTTGTGTTTCTCCATACCATTTAGCCTGCAGCCTGTTGGCATCTACACCCTTTGAAATAAAAAAGTCTCTTACTGCTTCTGCTCTTTTCTGCGAAAGTGTCATGTTTATTTCATCCGACCCTGTATCATCTGTATGACCCTCAATTACTATATTGGTTTCCGGGTATTTATTAAAAACTTCGGCTGCGCTTGTTAGATCGGATTTATAACTTTCACTGATCGCGTAAGAGTTGATCGGAAACATTAACCCGGATTCAAACGTAACATTTATCCCTTCGTTTACCCGTTCTACTTGTGCGGTAGGTATAGCCTGTTTTAAATCCTTTGCCTGCTTATCCATTTTCTTGCCAATCAGGTTGCCGGCAGTGCCGCCAATTGCAGCACCTGCTAATATGCCCCAGATACTTCCTTTAGTAACAACTGCGCCTAAAGCTGCTCCACCTGTTGCGCCAATTGCGGTTCCTTTTTGCTGCTTATTCATGGTCTTGCAACCAGATAGTAAAACAGAAAAGACTATTATTATCGTCAATATTTTTTTCATTGTATCACCGGTTTTGGTTATTTACAAATTAGAGAAGCTACCATATCTACCTGCATATCTTTTTGGCCAAAGGAAGTAGCCTTCTTTAAGTCGGCACATAATAGTTTTTTTTCGTCTGCGGTCATTTTGCTGCGTAGCTCTTGAACATTCGTTGTATGGTATTTATCCTGTAGCATTTTCAAACGGGCATTGCTACGAATGGTATACATTTCATAGTCGGTTTTGCCCATTTGCACCGCCTTGTCGTATTGGGTAAAAGCATCATTATATTTTTTCTCATTAAAATAGATGTCTCCCTTTTGTACAATAAAATCTGCGTTATCGGGTTGCATGTTTATTGCCTTTTCTATATAGTAATGAGCACTATCGGGTTTATTTAATTGATGCGATTGTACGGAGGCCATTAATGCATAGTTAGATGCCCGTGTTTTTGTATCCTGGTTTTTTTCAGTGAGACTCATCATTTGTGCAAATGTTTTGCTGGCTTCTTCGTGTTGCTTCAATCCGTTTTGAGCAATGGCTTTTTGGAATAGCCCCATTAGGCTTTTTCCTTTGGTTACTTTTAGCGCCTTCTCACTTTCAGTAATTGCTTCCTGATACTTCTTTAGACCGTTAAAGGCCTCTGCTTTACCAACAGCCCAGGCTTCTTTAGCATCTTTAGTGTTGCATGACTTTTCCATTTGTGAAAAGGTTTGTAACGCTTCATCATATTTCTTGTCCTTCAACTGATTTATGCCTGCCTGATTCTTTTCTTTACAGTTTTTGCCCATGGTAAAGGTTTGTGAGAAGGCTTGGCTGTAGATAGATAGACAAATGATAAACAGAATAGTGCTTTTCATGATCCCTTTTTTAGAATTAGCTACAAGTCATCAATAAGAAGCTCAACAATGTGTTTATACAGAAACAGTATTTAGTTAAATAACTAATTGGTTACGTGTATTAGTTATAAAAGGATTTGGAGTTGATCTATTTACAAATTGTAATCAAGGGAAGATCGATGTACATAAGGTGCAGTCTCGTTTACACAGAGAGGGAGTAAGCGAATAGAGAACTTTATTTTCTTAATACGTTAACGAATAGGTTCTACTGATAAGATGAAAAACAGACAATAACAATTGACTCTCTAAATTAAATATTTGCCAAGAATCCCTAAAATAAACCCGGACAATTTATCCAAGCTTTTCTGTAGGAGTAGCGGTAATACTAGTTTAAATCTTTTAGTACATCTGGATAGTTGACAGATGACAGTTAACAGATGATAGTGGAGCGCTGGCAACGGTCATCTGTCAATTATCCATTGCATATGTGCTGGATTAGTAAAATAGGTATGACAAATTAGGAGGGCGGACTTTTTTTAGTTCGTTTCTTAAGTCCCAATTGCCAGTGATAATAGAGAAGTTTTCAAAAGTATTTATGGTGCGTATAATGAGCGGTAAGTACTAAAAACAAAAAAGCCTTAAGTGAAACTTAAGGCTTTTTTCTGTGATCCCGCTGGGACTTGAACTATTTTGAGAAACACCCTGTAAAATCAATGTTTTCACCAATTTTCTATCCTTTCGGTGAAGAAATAGTGAATTTGCTTCACTTTGCCACATTATGGATCGGCAAATCATTTAAACTAAGCTAAAGATAAGTTTTTAGCGCATACCTATATATATAATATATATAAGTGTGGCTATTTGGGCTGAATTGTGGGCAATTAAGTAATCCTACTTGCGAAAGTGACCTATTTTTGAGGCCAATCTTTAAGTGTTAACGCAATTGTAGAATCCGCAAATGACCATTTATCATAAAATAGAGGACTTTCTTGCTGAACTTTTTCCTGGGATAGAGTCTACCGGTGATCTTGATGTTCTCAAAGATCAATTAAAACGGTATTATACCTATGGGGCTTATGAGCCCAAAGTATCTATAGAAGGCGATTTAGTACGAATAGACATCGACACGCCAACCATTCTTAACCAGGATGCCGACTACCGCAAAGTTGTATCCCTTTGCGATAGTGGAAAGTTCAGCGATGCTAAAAAGCTATTAAAACCATTAATTGATAAAAACCCTTCCAATTCAGAATACCATCGGATCTACGGGCAAATACTCTCTGAAGAAGGCAATCAAGAAGAGGCCATCAATTACCTTATTGATGCCTTACGCTGGAATCCTAAGAACGGTTATGCCTTATTGATGATGGGAAATATTTTTGCCCGATACAAAGAAGATCTACATACAGCCAGGAAATACTACGACCAAGCGTTGAAGGTTAATCCAACAGATCATATTACTATTAATAATATAGGCGGAAACTTAATCCGACTGGGAAAACTAGAGGAAGGGGTGGAATACTTAGAGAAAGCCTATGCTATCGAACCTACTTACCCTAATACCTCCCTTGGGATTGCGCTTGCCTACGAACAGCTTGGTTACCCTCTGATGGCCTTTGATTTTGCCATTAATTGTATGAAGTATGCTGGAAAGGATGAAAGGCTTTATCAAGTGGCTTATTCTACAGCGGGCAAACTAGCGCAACAATATATGGCTTCTGGTAGTGGAAAAAGGGTTTTCGATGAATACAAGGGCTTTTTAGAGGGGAAATATAAAAAGGAGATTAGAGTTGAAGAGGATTCTTCATTGCCTACAGCTGCCAAACTAGAATTTGCTGAAAAATATAACAGAGATTACCATCTTATTAAATACAAACCGCAATATGATGCCGTTGAACACTTAATGATGCATGAATTAGTTCATTTGGAATTTGCCAGTGAAGCTAGAGCTGAGAGTGCCAACATGCTATTTATTTCTGGTGCGGAAAAAAGAGTGCAATTCCTAAGGGATCATTCGAATGATCGCAGAAAACTACAAAAAGAAGGCATCCCAGAAGCTTCAGTTGCAAATTACTTTGAAGCCTTATACGATGGTATTAACCTTCAAGTTTACAATACCCCAATAGATCTGTTTATTGAAGACTATCTTTTTGAAAATTACAAGGAGTTACGTCCATATCAGTTTATCTCCTTACTACAGTTAATAAATGAAGGTAAAGTAGCAGTAACCGATAAAAGGGCAGTAAGCCTTGCACCTCGCAACATTCTTACCGCTTCTAAGGTATTAAACTTACTTAATGCTATTCTATTTAAAGACCTGTATGCTGTTGATTTGGTGAAGCAACACAACCCATTGCCATATGAACAAAAGGAGGCAGAACGGATGTGGGCTGAGTTTGTTGAATACCGAAAAGATCGCAAGCCAGGAGAAGAATATGAGATTATTCAGCACTGGGGCGAAGACTTAAAACTTGAGAAGTATTTTGAACTAGTAGACGAAGAAGACTTTTACAATAGGCCACAAACCATTGATGAAGTACTTAATTCAGCTATAGAAGATCCGTTTGGAACTGATATTGATAAGAACTTTAAGGACAAGCAGACAAAGAAGTTCTTGAATAATCAAGAGGCTATCGGCACCAACATGGCTGTAGTTATGTTTATGGTTGACGCACTACAGTTTTTCAAGGGAATGTCAAAGGATAAAATAAAACAACTCGCCTTTGAAATAGCAATGATTGGCACTGGTGGTATTAACCCTGCACCTGGTAACACCTATCATGTCCGCTCTATTCCTGGTAAAGAGTTTTCAGGTTACCATCTACTAGCTTATTACTATGTTAGCTGGAAACTGGCTGTTCCAGAAATGCTGGCAGATTTACGCCTGCCCTTTGATGAGGAATACAAACTAGCAGAAATGATGCATGGGGGTGGCACAAAGTAACCAGTCTTCATGACTATTATATCATGATAAAATTTAAAACCGAACCTCTGTGAATGATATTGAAGAAATAAGCAATGCCCTCTTAAACTTTAGGAACGAAAGGGATTGGAAGCAATTTCACAATCCAAAAGACTTGGCAATAGCTATCAGTATTGAAGCCGGTGAGCTGCTTGAAGCTTTTCTTTGGAAACCAGCTGAAGATGCGAAAAAGGACAAGATAGAGGAAGAACTGGCCGACATATTCTCCTTTGCCTTTCTACTAGCACATGAGAAAGGGCTTAATGTTAAACAAATCATTTTGAACAAAATTGAGCGGAATCGAGAGAAGTATCCAGTAGAAAAAGCAAAGGGCACAGCCAAAAAATACAACGAATTATAGCTTACATTACCAATCCTACCTGATGATAGTATACCAAAACACAAAAGAAGACTTTAGCAATGACATTCTCACAAATGAGATAGACAGGATCATTGCAACCCAGATTAAACAAAAGACCGGGAAAGAAGTTGCTCCAAATGAATTAAAAGCCTTTAAAAACTCCCTTGGTTTTATGGATAAGGTGCTCCAGGATCGAGCAATTCCGGATGATTGCGGTATTTCTATAGAATACCATATACCTCAGACATCCAAACGAGTTGACTTGATTATTACGGGCTCAGATGGGCAAAAGGATAATGTGATTATCATTGAATTAAAGCAATGGTCTGAAGCCCGGCTAACCGAAAGGGATGGAATTGTGGAGACTCGCTTTCAAGGGGGCTACAGCCATACCAGCCATCCTTCTTACCAGGCTTGGTCTTATGCTGCACTATTGCAATCCTTCAATGCAACAGTAGAAGAAGAAAATATTGGCCTACATCCCTGTGCTTATTTGCATAACTATGAATATGATGATGTTATCACGAATGAACATTATAGCTATTACATTGAGAAAGCGCCGGTTTTTCTAAGACCTGACGCTCTTAAGTTGAGGGAGTTCATTAAGAGGTTTATGAAGTATGGTGATAAATCGAACATCATGCTGCGTATTGAAAGTGGACGTATTAGGCCTACAAAGAGCCTTGCTGATAGCTTAAAGTCCATGATCAAGGGCAATCAGGAGTTTATCATGATTGACGACCAAAAAGTGGTGTACGAAGCAGCTCTTGAGTTAGCTAAATACTCCCATGAAAAGAATAAGAACGTACTAATTGTAGAGGGTGGGCCTGGTACAGGTAAATCTGTAGTGGCTATAAATCTATTAGTTGAGCTTAACAGGCGCGGTAAGTTTGCTCAATACGTAACTAAAACCAGCGCACCCAGGGAAGTATATTTTGACAAGTTGCAGGGGGCGAAAAAGATGGTTGAGCTTAAAAATTTATTTGTTGGATCTGGAACATTTATTAAAACTCCGCAAAATACTATTTCAACGCTGATTGTTGACGAAGCTCACCGCCTAACGAAGCAAACTGGTTTTTTGAAAATGGGCGATAACCAGATTAAAGAAATCATCAATTCTGCACTTTTCACAGTATTCTTTATTGATGAAGACCAACGGGTTCACATCGATGACTATGGCGAGATCAAAGTTATAGAGCGGTTTGCTGCTGATGCTGGAGCAAAGGTCCATAAGATGAGCCTGTCTTCTCAATTCCGGTGTAATGGATCAGATGGCTATCTGGCCTGGTTAGACGATGTGCTGCAGATAAGGGAAACGGCTAATGAGACCCTACAGTCGGCCAATTACAAATATGATTTCAAGGTCATTGACAATCCGGCTGAATTGCGTGATTTAATCTTTGAAAAGAATAAAATTAATAATAAAGCTAGGCTGGTAGCTGGCTACTGTTGGGATTGGAATAGTGATAAGCGGCCATCTGAATATGATATTAAGTTTTCAGAGTATGACTTTAAAATGCGTTGGAATTTAAAATCTTACGGTTCCACGTGGATTATTGATCCCAGCTCAGTGAATGAAATAGGTTGTATTCATACTTGCCAAGGTTTGGAGGTGGATTATGTTGGCGTAATAATAGGGGAAGATCTCATTGTTAGAAATGGGGAGGTGTTGGTTGATCCATCTAAACGTTCAAGAATGGATAAATCAATTAATGGGTATAAGAAGTTGATGAAAGAGAAGCCCGAAGAAACTAAAACCCTGCTTAGAACTATTATTAGAAATACATATCGAACACTAATGACCAGGGGGGCAAAAGGATGCTATATATATTGTGTTGATGCAGAGACTAGGGAGTATTTTAGAAAAAGGTTATCAATACCTCCTTTATAATAATTCTATCTCAATCTTCTTTTATTTTTTTGTAGCATCAAGCCTTGTTTATAAAAGCCAGGTTAGATGCTACAAAAAGAGAAATATAGTATAAAGCAAAAGTTCAGTGTTGTTAAAGTATAAAGTACTTCTAATATGCTACAAGTGCTATTTTTTTAAGCCAAGCTATTTAGTCCATAAGCAGGAAATCAATCCATTATCTGAAACCTGAAAACACTGCTCGTAAAATTTGAGGTTGTTATTATAACGTAGCCTACTGTCTTCTGGGAACCACTCAATGGCATCAATTAATTCAGGTTTCTCCTCTAGACCTTTGCCATTAAAGAAATCACCGGCAACCGTCCAAACTGGCACTTTTGATCTAAGTGGCAGGTATTGAAGTGGAAAATCTTTAGATGATTGTTTCCATTTTATTATTCCATCTTCAATAAAGATGACCATCAACGGGTAATCTCCAAGTTCTTTATATTTTAGAAAAGCTGCGGTCATGGATACCTGGAAGTAAGCAGCAACCTCTTGAATCAAGTCTAGGCTTAATTTTTTCTTTCGAACCTTCTGGGTAAATATACCTGTTGGCATAAGAAGTTCGGCTGCAAATGCATTTGCTTCTAGCTCTTGGGGGCCATTCTTAAACCAATCTGATAAAGTTTGTTGAGTATCAGAATATAATGGTTGCACATTACGATGCATTACATAATGGCCGATTTCGTGAGCTAAAACAAAGTTTTTCTTGCCCTCATTTGTAATATTCTCGTTAACTGTAATAATAGCAGAGTTCCCGCTGATTAGAATGCGCCCCTCCGATCCTTCCAATTTTGTATAACGTAGATGGGCACCTAAAGCAGATGCTATTTCATCTAAGGTTAGATCCCCAGGTTGTGTCCAGCCTAATTGATCATGAACATGCCATGCAGCCTTAATAGGGTTATTTGTTGCCGCTGGCATCAATACGGTTTTTTAATAGTTCTAAAAACTGAAGTAATTCCTCGTCTTCTGTGATAGATTGCTGATCTTGATCACCCAACTCTTCAAATTTTCTAAATAAAGGTACCAGTGCAACCCTCTCTTGCGGCAGAAATAACTTTTTCAATTCTTCAATGCCCTTCTGTTTCAACAATGCAAGTTCATGTATAGCGTTTTGAAACCTAACCTGATTAGCTTTGGCTTTAGCCTTTGCGGTAAGTTGCTTTATTTTCGACAGGTGTTTATTTATAGTTGGGTCAGGCTTTTCGTTCAGCTCGGCTAAAACATCCTCGTCAGGCTTCAGCAGGTTGATTTCCATTTGTAAGCCATAGAAATTATGGATTATTTGATTTGCTTTTGCCATTGGTTATGCTCCTTTTGTTTGAAAGTTCCGTACCCTGCGGAAGAACTTTTCCCTTAGTTTACTTAATTGTTTTACAGTAATATCTAGTAGGCTTGCGATGTCTCTAGCTTTGTACCCCTCTTTCACGCCTTCCCAAAACATGACCAACTCCGCATCGTCTTGGATAGCTGCTTCGATCAGTTGGACTTGCCGATTGCATTCTTCTTGAACTTCTTCTGTATCATCTTCGTCAGTATTGTCATAAAAGGAGGTTTCCAGATCATCTCTGTATTCTACTCGAACAGTATCTTCTGGTAGCCCTTTATAGCGTTTAACCTCTTTACTGATATAACTATCAATAATTAATATCATTTGTTCTGCAAGGGTGTGTGATTCCTTCCATTCCCACTCCCCAGAAAGGATTTTGGTATAACCAATACTTAGATAGTGGTCTATAGCATCTGCACCCAGATTTGTAGAATGGTGAGCTCCGAAACTTGTTTTTTGGCGCAGCCGCAACCGGATATGCTCCTTTGCTTTACCCAAAGCTACAGCCCAATCTCTATCCTGGAGCGTGCCAATCCTTTGGTGATTCTGATTATAATATTGCCCTTCCTCCATAAATTATTAACCCTTAAAAAAATTTTTTACCCCAGATGGGGATTTTTTTTCTAAAGCTGGTTATATATAGTATAGAAGGGTGCAGGAACCTTTGGTAGGCCAGTTTAGTAAAGATATTGCTATGTGCCACAATTTTCCAAAACATCCTTTCCATATTATTAATCAGTAACCTGTAAAACAAAAATTACAAATGGCTAAACAACAACATGTAGTAAAACATCAGGATGGATGGGCGGTAAAAGGAGCCGGTAACCAAAAAGCTACCAAAGTCGCTCCGACGCAGAAAGAAGCTATAGAGATCGCCAAACAAATTGCACAGAATCAGAAAGGAGAAGTAGTTATTCACGGTAAGGATGGCCGGATAAGGGATTCAGATAGCTATGGCAATGATCCTAACCCTCCTGTGGACAAAAAACATTAATAAGGCACTAAAACATTTGAAAGGAACTAATGAAACGAAAGACAATAAGTGAAATAATTGTAGTGGCCATCAGCTTTAGCTTGGCCCAATGGGTGGTTGGGCCAAATCTTCAGCCTGAATTAAACGGTTTAGCTATTGGTGTTGCGATAGCATTACTGATCGAATGGATCTTCCATTTGTACGATCAGCGCGGGTTTATCAGACTCTATTTAAAATGCCTGCTATCCAAGAGAAGCTTAAGGTTGTCCATTGCCTACCTGTACAAAATTGAAGTGAGGGGTAAATACCTGTTGGTGAAAAGTAACAGAATCCAGGGAGCCTACCAACCGGTTGGTGGTGTTTACAAGTACTTCAATCCAGAAGGGAAAAAGCAACTGGAATCAATAGGGGCAATCCCAGACAATAATATCGAAAATGATGATGCTAGCGAACATGACTTACGGTTAAAGCTGCGAAACAGGAGGAATCTTAAGGATTTCATTCAATGGTTTTTCAGTAGAGAACACCGGGAACTAGATCCATGGCGAGAGTTCTATGAAGAACTTGTTGAACCAGGCCTGCTACCACAAGCTTTGTTTCCATACATACACTATGAACTGGTGGGGCAGAGCTATGAGCAAATTCATTACGACGAGCATTTTAAGACCGATACGTTTAAATATTTTGACATCTACAAGCCCAAAACCCTAAATCGCAGGCAAGAAGATGCACTGGAGCAATTATATATGAATCCTCCTGATGGAGCCATCTGGGTTACTGAAGAGGAAATAAAGCGAGAAATAGCCAGTGATGGGAAGCGCATTGCTCCCCACACTTATCACATATTCGAAACCAGAAAACTAGACTAATATGTTACTTATAGAAGAAAAAAGAACTCAAATCGACGATCTGCTGGATAAAATGGCGGAAAACCTACAGTTGGATGCTACTCGGCAACAACGGATGAAACAACATTATGAAGCGGTTAAAGATTGGATTGAAGCAGACCCCGTCTTTTTTGGCCCTTACAAATACGATGTATATCCTCATGGATCGGTGCGTATACTTACTACAGTGAAACCTGTGGAAAGAGAGGAGTTCGACCTGGATATTGCAATTCACTTAAAACCGGGGATGGGTAGCCATTCCCCAGCCCGTATATACGCTGAAGTGAAAAGGCGTCTAGAGGCTCACGAAACGTACAAGGGTATGTTAGAGCCCAAAAACAGGTGTCTTCGCTTGAACTACTCTGGTGATTTTCACATGGACATCTTACCGGGTGTACAGGAAAGTGAATGGGATGAAAACAAACTTAAAGTTCCGGACCATGATCTAGGGCGTTGGGTCAGCAGCAACCCCAGGGGCTATGCCGATTGGTTTTTGGCTAAAGCAAACTTGGTAAAAATGAGCTTGTTAGAAAAAGCACTCCGCGCCGAAAATCTTCCTGCTGATAACTTCGACCAAAAGAAGCCACTACAACGTGCAGTACAGCTTATAAAAAGGTATCGTGACCTTTACTTTCAGGAACGCTTCAGTGATCATAAAACATCCAGTATTGTTTTAACTACTCTTGCTGGCATGTATTATACGGGAGAGGAAAGTATTTTTGACACGGTCGACAACATTGTTTCAACGATTGGCAGAGAAACTGCTGTGGCCGAGAAGAGAATAAAAGTGTTCAACCCTGTGAACCCTCAGGAGGATTTTACAGATAAATGGGAGGATGACCCACGGTACTATATAGGGTTTAAGGCCTTTTGCAAACACCTACAAAGTGAATGGCAGGAACTGAAAAAGCATCATGGCATTCCGGATGAAAGTAGAATATTGAAAGGCCTATTTGGAGAATCTGTTGTAACAAAGGCGTACCAATCACAAGCTAGCCATTTGGAAGAATTAAGAGGCGGTGGCAAACTTGGAATTAACCGTACCACTGGTATTTTGAGTGCCGCTGGAAGTATGGCGTCTACAGTAAAACCAAACACTTTTTTTGGCGCATGAGTAGTTATGGATTTAAACCTCGGCAAAAAACCATTATGGAACAAGTGGCAGCCATTAAGAGTAAGTTTAAAGGCTTCTCTGTATCTGCCGGGAGATATAAGTTAAAAGCAAAAGGCATTCTGCAGCCTACAGCCAGGAGTGCTCAATATACAGTTGAAGTTATTTACCATTTAAACGGTGCTCCAGAAGTTTCGGTTCTTGATCCGGTACTTCAGGAATCCGCTAATGGTGAGGCTATCCCCCATATATATCCTGGTAAGAAGCTTTGTTTGTATAGACCAAAATACGGTGAATTTAAATCTAGCGACCTACTTGCTGACACGATATTACCCTGGGCTTCTTTATGGCTTTACCATTATGAAAATTGGCATGCAACAGGGGAGTGGATGGGAGGTGGTGAGCATCCAAATTCTAAATCTAACTCAAATTAAATAGGTTAGTATGAATAGGTTCTTGTTTATAAACGGAAATCCAAATTTGCCTTGGTGGTTTATCTTTTTAAGAGCAGAAGATATTGCTTTTCTGTATCAGTAATATCTTCTGCTTCTACTAATAAAACATCCAAAGAACGCCAGTTGCTTAATGGGATGTCCAAATAGTAAAACATTAAGATCAAGCTAATGTTATACAGGGATAAAATAAAAGGCTGATTAAATTTAATCAGCCTGGATGTTTGGGAGTGGTTAGCGAAAATTAATCGCCACAACAAGTCGGTTATCATAAACCTCTATTACTTCTGCGATTAACAAGCCTTGCTTCAGCTTCTTAAAGACCTTTTCATTTGCTTTGCCTTCTTTTGCGATGTATCCCATCTTTTCACCTTGCCTGTTGTGTACCGCTACTGCTTTTTTGTCAAAGGTGTTTTCTGGCTCTGTAATCAGGATAACAGGATCATAGATATGAGGCTTTTTGAACTTATAGTGGCGAAGGCCAAGTGTATTTACAATCATTAATTTAGTTTTAGTTAATTGAATGGAATGTGCTGTCCGGTAATCAATTCTTTTGTGGACAGGTTGTTTTACTACCTTTTTCAGGGGAGTTTTCAGCTATGATTTTATGGACACCACTCTTGGAGATGGGCTTGCCGTTATGGTTGCTATATCCTTGAACTTCTTTTGCAATAGCCCTAATCGATTTTCCTTGCTGGTGCAATTCCATTACACTGTTAATGATTTGGGTGGAATAACCTTTACGGCCCCATTTATTGCCTTTGTGGGAAAAGGTGCCGCTTTCTTTTCTTTTAATGGCCATCTTTACCCGATTAGACTTCACCTTGCTTTCATCTTCGGCTATCCAGCCGACAATCTGTAGCATGAATCCATCCATTATTTCATTCCAGGGCTCTGGCAAATTATGGATCTCATTGACCCATTGCTGGTTGTAGCTGTGAACCTTAACGCCATAATTCTTACAAAGCGTTAGAAACTCCACCAACCGCTTGCGGTTGCGGTAAAGGCGATCCAAGCTCCAAACATAAAGTGCAGTTACCTTACGGGCTTTGATGGTTTTTAATAGAATATCAAACTGTGGCCGTAAAACATTCTCCTTCCAGGCGGATTGCTGTTCTTCTAAAAGAAGGTGATCAGCTGGAGGGTTTAATACTTGAATATCTCGAAGTTGCAATTCAGGGGTTTGCAACTCCGTTGATGTGCGGATATAGATAATAGCCTTTTTCATAAATAAAATGTGTAATTAAAAAGAAATAGGGTAGGATTAAAAGGAGAAAAGCTGCCTGGCGATTGAGGCTTACGATTTTTCAAGTGTTGCCAGGCTAGCTTTTCAAGGTGCTGGAAAAGTAGCGAACATCTTCAACGGTACCACCGAGCAGCCGCAGCACTTTACCCGCTAGGTAAAGCCCACCTACCAGGATGGCTGCACCCAGTACAATGCGCACCGGTTTCGTATCAAACAGATCTTCAATATCATAATCAAAGTTGAATTGAGGCTTGTTCCTGGGTGGCTTGCTTTCGGAATTGGTATAGTGCATAGATAGATCCTCCAATTAGTAGCGTAATCACTACTGGTATTAAAATGGGTTGAAAGGCTGCTAGCTTATTTGGGGTAGCAGCCGGTAATAAATCTGGGTTCAGGGGTTGAATAGAAACTGTGGTATAATCAATCATCTCCTTACGATTTTAAACTGCTCTTTTTCGCAAGGCACTATGATATAGCAATATGTAGCATGGTAACGATTTCCGTTATATGTATCGATGTGGGTACTTACTCCAAAATCGAAACCCTTGCCTAGTAAATACTGTTTATGGAAGATCGCTTCTTTCTTTCCTTTCATGAGCTCACTAAGGATGTTGTAATTAACGTGCAAAGGCCGGTTAATAGACGATTTTTCCAATCGTAGTTGGCTAGCCCTGTTATTATGGTATTTAATTCGGTTGGAAGCGGAAGAAAACCGTTGGTTTCTACGTTTTGCCAGGAACTTTTCACCTGTTAATAAATCGGTTTGCTGCATCATGTTTTTGTTTTAAAAGTAGAAAGCGTAAAAACGAACTATAAACAATTATTTGCCACTTACATAGCTATTGGATCAATACAATTTAATAGGCATTCATCCGTATTAAGTTGCTTTACTATGGGCGGTTTTGTGAGAAAATGGGAGGATCTGCCAAAGGATCGTTGTTTTTGGGTGCCATACAGCTCTTTTACCAATAGATACTTTTTAAATCCCTCTACATTATTGCATAATTCTATCTCGTATCCCTGGCTTCGTTTTTTCTGCATCATTTCACGAAACTCCTTTCCCTCAATTCGTTCAATGGCCATCATAAGATGAATGTGCTTTTTAAATTTTTCATCACCTACATCCCTGGTCCATACGTAGCCTAAGATGATCATATTCTTCCGCCGCAGCTTTTTTTTGAAATCGGAAATAAAGGCTCCGATGCTGGGATAGCTATCTTCATAAACTACAATGAGCATTATCGAAATATTTTTGGTAGTAAAAGGTTTTTGATATATATCCCGAAATAGCTCTAGCGCGGTTTTTTTTCTTTTCTTATTGTAAGCTAGATCTGTGGTAATTGAAAGCTCCCCAGTAATAGTATTTTGAAATACTATAAACTTCCTGGCTTCCTTAGGTAATAGTCCTGAGTTATCGGTTACATTAGAGGGTTCCGCAATAGGGCGGAAACCCTTAAAAATCCAGTCTTGCATTACTTGCGATTTTTCTCCAGGAATTTGGTGATGGAATCACGGTGGATAAACTTGCGCTTACCGATGGTAACGACGTCAAGTTCCCCGCTGTTTAGTAGGGCAGCGATTTGAGTATCGCCATAGTCTAGGAACCGCATAAGGATTTTCTTTGGAACCCAGTCTGGTGATACCGAAGATGTTTCTTGCTGGAGGAGTTGATTTTTGAGGTCAGCTATTTCAGTGAATAGCTTCGAGATAAGGTCTAATACTTGTTGCATAGCATAAAAGTTATGCATGCAAATTGGCTCTTAGTGTTGGCTAGTGAGGGACAGAAAAATTACGGCTTCCGTAAAATTTTAGTTCACTTTTTATAAATGAATCTCCAAAGTGTTTTTGCCCTATAGGTTTTATAGCTATCTGACTCATTTTTGCTATTTAAGTATTCATCCATACCTGGTAGAGGAGTTAATAATGCAAAAAGATCATATACTGAATCTAAGAATGTGGTTCTACTCATTTTGGTAGAGTCGTAGTCAAAGCTTTGCTCTAAGAGCTCAGGTAACAATAGTTTATCAGAGTTGCCTTTAGATAAATCTACTATTGTTTTCATGTTAAAGCCCTTAATTTGAGATGAGGCCTTTTTGATTACAGTGTTAAGCTGCTGATTGAGCACACCTTCATACGTATATAGAAAGGTCTTAGGTTCATCAGCATTGGCATCCTCTCGTCTCCGTTTTAGGCTTATTAATTTTTTTGTAAAATCAGATACCTTTTTATTCTGATGGCTTAGATTTTCGGTTCCTGTTAGAAGAACGCCATTGGCTGCTCGAATCTCTAGATAAAGTCTAATATACCCGAATAGGTTAAAGTAATGGATCTTTATACCTGCGGTTTTTATATTGTTTATCTGAGTTTTCAGATCCTTCATTGAAACAAAGCAATTCAGTTTATCTTTTGGAAAACGAAGGTCATCCAGTAATTTGAATGACTCTTCGTCATCTGTAAAAATGAGGTTGCGGCATATCTTGAGAAGTTCAAGTAAAAAATCCTCATAGCCTTGGTTGTTTAACACTTCTTGTAAGAAGCCTGATTGCAATAAAGCTTTTGCCTGTGAAGCATCTTGCTCCTCTAATTGTACAATCATTGGGTATACTAATTCCAAGACTTCTTCATCTTCAGGCTGCAACTTCATAAAAGGTTTTGCCCAAAAATACTTCAAACTTTCGTTTAGCCTCAAGAAGCCCTGTTTCAGTTATTGCATAGTACACGCTATCAATATCTCCTCGTCTGCTTCGACCCATCATTCTAGCTATTACCCCATAATCTTCAATTCCAGCCTCTGAAAGCATTTGCCTGAATGTATGTCGCCCAATATGAGAAGTGAGCTTTATGGGGATGTTAGCTAGCTCTGCAAGCATTTTTAATTGAACGTTAACCTTCTGATTGGATCGTGTTGGTAGAACGAGGCCAGTAATCTGATTTTCCGGTTTTGACTTATACTTTTTGATTATTTCAATTGCATGCGAGGTGAGAAATTGTTCTACTGGTTCTTCCGTTTTTAACCTGGTTGTTTTTAATTTGATGTTACCATCGGGCCTAAGTTCTAAATTTTCGTTTTTGAGTAACATAGCATCGATGTATGCAAGTCCTGTATATACTTGAAATAGGAATAGATCCCTATATAGAGCTTGCGTTGGAAAGTTTGTAAGATCTAAATCATTAAGCTGCTTTAATTGAGAAGCCGTTAGCCTATCTCTCATAGGCGAGGTATTGTTCAGCTTTATTATTTTAAAAGGATTTCTTTCTAGTAGTTCCTCATTTATTGCCCGATCAATTATGGTTCTGAACTTTTTAATAATACCAGCCGCAGAAGCATCAGTCATACCTTTTCTATTTTGGCAATGCTTATTGCCCTTCAGATAATCGTTGAATTCTAAAGCCACATTGTTATTAATTTCTGAAAGAAGAATGCCTGGTGTTTTTCGCAGTTCCAAAAACTTGATCATGTGATTAATAGCCTTTCTATAGCCTTTGATGGTGCCCTTAGCAATCTTAGATTTATTTACTACTACTTTGTTGTAGTAGTTTTCTATATATGCCAGAGCTACAATATTTGAAGTTTCGCCATCCTTCATAATGACATCAATTATCCGTTTTGCAGTATACTTACTAAGAGTGGTGGCATTAAGGATTTTAAATTCGGTAAACTTCTGATCTATGCTATTAATTATTTGATTGGCTTTTGAATTCCTATCACTAAATCGCATAGTGGCTAAATCCCACTTATTTAAATCCTGCATAGTTACATCTGCATTGAGCCTAGTTTCTGCTTTTTGGCCATTCATGCATACACGGAGATACATTGGGATCTTTCCTGTCTTGGTACTTTTTTTTGCTTTGTTAGGGTAGAAAACGATAGAAACTTTCATGTTGTCTGATTTTGGTGAAAAGGTCAATTTTTTGGTGAAAAGCCGGTGAACCAAAATTTTACGACAAAGCGAAAGTGAGTGAGGGGTATTGAAACAGAAAACCCCTGCATCTATTGATTTTGCAGGGGTTTGAGCTTTTTTGAAGTTCTATCTGTGATCCCGCTGGGACTCGAACCCAGGGCCCATACATTAAAAGTGTATTGCTCTACCAACTGAGCTACGAGATCGTGTTGTTCATTTCGTAATTGGGAGTGCAAAAATAGGAGCCGTTGTGTTACATTCCAAAAAATTATTGCTTTTCTGAGAAATTTTTTTTCTGCAATCCTAAGTAAGCATACAATTTCTCCAGTAGTAGAATCTGCTGCAACCTGTGTCCATGCTCAGCTTCAACGTTTATGTAGGGCCGCTTTTTCTTGCCAAAAAAAATACTTAACGATCCATCATCTGTAAAAAGATCTTCTCGTTGTAAAATAGCATTCGTCATTTCATTCTTATAAAAATTATAGATCACGCTGTCTGTAGTTAGTATAAAGTCATCTATATCATGACTTGCATTTTTAGTTACAGCAGCAGTTTCATTTTTTAATGGCAGTGTATCGAACGACAACACCGATAAACGGTCATCAGTATTATTATGTACAGCCACAATAATCCCTGTATCTGGCAAATGAGACAATATAAATTGACCAAAGTTTCTTACTGCTCGTAAGGCTGCGGTGTCGGGACTGCTTAATAGTTTTAAATTGGAAATAATTCCACTATCGCTGAACATCCGGTTGGGATCAAATGTGTAGAATTGATTGTTTAATTGGAAACGAATATTCCGCATCTCTTTGTTCTCAATACTCAAAAGCTGGCCGCCATATTGTTCTAATAAGTTTATGGCTGCTTTTTCCGCTGTACTCTCATTATCGTGTAAGTGGACAAAGAAGAGAGGCGAGGGTTTATTATATGTATGCTTAATGATCTTTACCGGCGTTGTGCCTAAGTAATGCGTAAACGTATCCGTGATTGATGTATAGTTCTCTGAAGGTAACGGCTGCGCACATGATAGCAGCCCAAAGATGCAGGATAGGAATAAATAATTTAAGCGCAACAACATGTTCCAAAGCTATAGTAAAAACTATGCCTTTGTCGTTGCGCTTAATAAAAGAGTTTAATTAGTCGGCTGCTACTTCGGTTTTCAACTTGTCCATGATACCAGTCTGGATCATTTTTTCTGCCAGTAAAATCATGTTTTTGAAAGCTAACGCTTTTGATATACCATGACCAATAATAACGGGCTTGGCTACTCCCAATACGGGCGTGCCACCGTAGTTCTCAAAGTTGAATCGATCGAAGTATTCGTGCTGAATATTTTTCTGCTGGGTAATGCTGTGAAATGACTCGGCCATCTTTAAAATGATGTTACCGGTAAAGCCATCGCAAACCATTATATCAGCTTTATCCAGAAATACATCACGACCTTCTACATTACCAACGAAGTGAATGTGTTTATTTTCCTTTAGTAGGGGATAAGTAGCCTGGGCTAACAGATTGCCTTTGCCTTCTTCTTCGCCAATGTTAAGTAGTGCTACTCTTGGCTGTTCTATACCCAATATCTGCTGGGCATATACGGTGCCCATAGTAGCAAATTGGTTTAAGTGCTCAGGCTTACAATCAGAATTAAGGCCTACATCCAGCAACAAACCGGTTTTGCCATTTTCTTTTGGAATAATGGTAGAAATGGTAGGACGAAGTACACCTTCCACTGGCTTCAGGCTGTATAAAGAACCTACCAGCATAGCTCCAGTGTTTCCTGCGCTAATAAAGGCATCGATCTTGCCCGTGGCCAGCAAATGGAATCCTACAGCTATAGATGACTCACGCTTTTCTTTTAACGCCTTTGTCGGGTGTTCATGCATATCTATGACCTGGGGTGCATGAATTAGCGTAAAATTGTCTGCAGGCAAATTATACTCGCTAAGTAGCGGGTTGATCTTTTCTGTATTGCCGATTAAAAACAGGTGAGCAGGCGTTGAGGCAGATGAAAAATAATCATGGATGCCTATTACCGCTTCAAGAGGAGCCAAGTCGCCCCCCATCATGTCTAAGCCTATATTCATAATCCTTCCCAAAAATAAAATTCCAAGACTCAAGGATAACACTGGTTAACCCCGAATGTTGGAATTCAGAATGTTTTAAGATCCGGTTATTTCTTAATAGGTGTATTCTCAGCTACCACCTGGCCTTTGTAGTACAATTTGCCTTCGCTTACGTGAGCGCGGTGACGAACGTGGATCTCACCAGTCGTTTTATCTGTAGAAAGCGTAGCAGCTACTGCCTTATAGTGGGTTCTGCGCTTTGCGCTTCTTTGCTGTGAATGTCTACGTTTGGGATTTGGCATAACTCAATAATTAAAAATGCTTTCAAATAGTTTTATTGGTTCAGCTTTTGTTTCTCTCGCCACTTTCCTGGCTCAACTCCTTGTACTGCAACAAGGGATATTGTACATCGTGAAACGTGAAATGTCAAACGTGAAATTACACACATTAACTATTCACCATTCACATTATTGTTCGCTATCAAGACCTTTAAACTTCTCCAAACCTTTCCATAATGGATTGCTTGGTACATCGTCTCCTGGTTTCATTTTGTTCAACAATTCACGGGCGGCCGGATTACAATAGGGGCCATCCATGTTTTCGTAAGAACAGGTCTTTTGCATCGGGATGCTCAGATTTACAAATTCATAAATCCAGTTCTTAACATCCAAATGGCTTTCTCCACGTGAGATATAGTAGACATCCGGGTCTTCTTCCTGATCATTCATCAGGTCCGGATCTTCTACCATTTTTACTGTTATGGCAAATTCGTCAAACAGCTCAAACGGGAGCTCGTTATTGCACCGGTCGCAGGTTACTTCCGCTTTTCCACCAACCTCAAACCTCAGTAACATAAAACTATTATTCTTTTCTAACAACAGCTTTATATGAGCCTTAGTATGGCGAAAATCCTGCTCCTGGTATTCTTCAAAGAACCTATCGTCTATCTCGTAATTGAACTCATGAACTCCGGGTTTTAGTCCTACAAACGCAATTTCATATTCCCGGCGATTGCTCATGTTCCCTTTTTTAGAGTTTGCAAAGGTAATGTAAATAGCCTAAAATCGCATCTTTGAAAAGAATATTTTAACGAAATCAGCCTCCAAATATGCTAATAAAACACGTAATGAAGGATAAATCGCTGCTTTTTCTTTTGCTGGCGGCCTTGGTAATCCGTCTTTTTTCATGGAATGAGGCTTGGGTAGAGCGGTATTATACCTATGGCGTTTATCCATTCATTTCTCTTGTTTTACGCACATTGTTGGGTTGGATTCCCTTTAGTATTGGTGATATCCTCTATTTTTTTGCCGGCTTATTTCTATTTATAAGCTTTATAAAATTGGTCCGGCGTATACGGGCGCATATGGCTGATAAGTTTTTCTGGGTTGTTTTTACACAGAAAACTTTAAAAGGATTGCTTTGGATTTACCTATTATTTAATGTCTTGTGGGGATTGAATTACGACCGCCAGGGGATAGGCCATCAGCTGAATTTAGAAGTTTCCCACTACGCAACTGAAGATATTCGGCAATTGGTTACCGTATTGCATAAACGTCTCAATACTGCAGCGGCGCAACTAACCCAAAGTCAGCGTCAGGCTTTAGATAACAATACTACTATTCACCAGCTGGGAATACAGACTTACCAGGAGGCCCGTTCGAAGTATCCCTTTTTGAATTATAAACAGCCAGCCATCAAAACATCTTTTTATACCTATGTAGGTCAGTACTTTGGCTTTACTGGTTATTATAATCCCTTTAGCGGTGAAGCCCAATTAAAAGCCACCGTTCCACGCTTCCTCCAGCCATTTATTATTAATCATGAGATTGCCCACCAGCTAGGGTATGCTAAGGAAAACGAAGCTAACCTGGTTGCCTACCTTACAGGCAGTCACGCTTCTCAGCCAGCAGTGCGTTATTCCACCTATTTTGAAACCTACCTATATGCCATACGCGATCTAGGTAGGAGAGATAGCACCATGGCCAAATCATTGCATACTACTTTACATCCACAGGTGCAAAAAGACCTAGTAGAACTAATGGAGTATTTATTGAAAAGTGAAAATGCGGTTGAACCTTATATCTCTAAGTTTTACGACCAGTTTCTAAAGCTAAATCGTCAACCAAAAGGAACACGTACCTATAATGAGGTTGTGGCCTGGTTGATAGCCTATCAGAAGAAATATGGTCTGGAGGCGATCTAAAAGTTTAATGTTTAAGGTCAAGAGAATGATGAAACCTAGATTGTAGTAAACAACTTTAATCCTTAGACTTTAAACATTAAACGTATTATAATTGTTTCAGTGAAATGAAATCTTGGCTAAAACTTCTTATTGCACTAATCATCCCTCAACTGGTTGCCGCTAGTGGTGCCTATTTTACCGTTACCGGAAACGGTAGTTGGTACCAAGCGCTGGAAAAGCCTTCCTGGAATCCGCCCAACGGAGTGTTTGGCCCGGTGTGGACAACCTTGTATGTATTAATGGGTATAGCGCTTTACCTGGTATGGAAATCAAATGCACCTGACAAACATAAGCGCTGGGCTATTAGTTTTTGGGGAATTCAGCTTTTCTTGAACCTTTTATGGTCATACTTGTTTTTTGGACAAGAGCAGATCTTGGGTGCCCTGCTGGAAATGATAATTCTCTGGCTGTTTATATTGTTTACCATCTTCGCTTTTGCCCGTATTAATAAGCTGGCTGCCTGGCTTTTAGTACCCTATATCAGTTGGGTAAGTTTCGCTGCCATTCTTAATTATACTATATGGGATTTGAACCGGTAGATAAGCAGGGAAGACTAGAGTTCTATATGGTGCAGTTTACCTAAACGTTTTAAAGCCTCTGCCGCTTTGTTGGGCTGGCGGGTACCTATCAAAAGCTTGGTGCCATCTTTAAAAATCAATTGAATACCAATGCTTCCCGAAATATTATAAGCCCATCCATGTCCAAATAATCCCATCCTGATTCCCCAGCCACCATATTCCCTAAGTGGATTATACTCTCTAACATAAGCTTGGTGAATAACTTCCCAGGGATAGAATTTATGTTTCATATGAAACGGTGAAAAGCGTACATAGATCCCATCGGTTTTGATCTTGGTTTCCATCCGTATAGAGAAGATGAACACACTTAAAAGGGCCAGGAGGGTTAAGGCAATAACTATATTACCCAAACTTTCCTCTTTGGTAATGTATTCAACGCCACAAAGAATAACGGCAATAATGATGGTGACCGGCAAAAAATAGCGCAGCCAGCCTTGGCTAAAGCCTTGTTGCTCAATGAAAACGGTTTCTGGTTCCATAGGACATAGTGTTTGTATGTTTCTTCTTATAAAGGTAGATTTTTGAGGGGATTAAGAAGAAAAGAATCATTAACAAGGAACAAGGAAGGAAGAATAATGAAGGAATGTTCAATGCGCAATATTCAATGTTCAAGGCACAAAGTCCAAGGTGCAAGGAGGAATGTTGGAACGGGGATTGAGGGAGATGAAGGGAGGCGGCGTAAAGGTGGGCTGTATTTTGTATCTTTATAGCCTTCGCTTTCAGAGCATTTTCAGCTCTTCGTATTACACATTTATATACAATTTCTTCAGGGTTTACAGCTGTCACCAGCTAGCATGATACGGCTTAAGGTACGGGTGCGGAAGGGCTGTGATACGGAGTAAGGGAGGCTTCCATACGGAGTAACCTAGTGTTGGATACGGAGTAACCATGAAGAGCCAGAGGAATAGTAGAGGAGGAACGTAGGAGTGATAGGCAAGGTAGAAAGGCTATATAAGGGATTGGAGATTTAGGGATTAAGAGAATGAAGAAAGTTCGTTTCCTCCATAAAAAATGCACTCGTTGGAAAGAGTGCATTTTTCTAATAAAAGGATTTGATCTGTTGGTTTTGTGTGTTGGCTTCTTTCACGTTTCATTTTTCACGTTTCACGAGCCGAGCCTCTTTAGGCTGGGGTGCATAGGGAATTAAAACTTATTCTTCCACATCATACTCTCAATCGGGCGGTTAGGCTGTCCGCTGTACTTGGCATTGGCTTTCTGGTTGTATTTAACCTCGATCTCGCCATCGACAGGGAAATAGATCAGCTGGCCTACAGGCATCCCGGCATAAACACGTACTGGTTGCTTAACAGAGATCTCCAGTGTCCAGTTGCCGCAAAAACCTACGTCGCCCTTACCGGCCGTAGCGTGGATATCGATACCCAGACGACCAGTAGAAGACTTGCCTTCTAAAAAAGGTACATGAGAGTGTGTTTCAGTATACTCAGCTGTAACACCCAGGTAAAAAACATGGGGCTGCAGGATAAAACCTTCTTCCGGAATTTCGAAATACTCAATCTGGTTGTGCTTTTTAGCGTCCAGCACCTCGTCTTTATACTTGGCCAGCACCTTTCCCAAATGCACATCATAACTGTTACTGCCCAAGCACTCGCGGTGGTATGGCTCAACTTTTATGGTGCCTTTTTCCATCTCTTCAAGGATACGCGTATCGGAAAGGATCATGAGTATTTTGATTTTTAGCGATTAAGCATTCATCTTTGGAGGCGCCAAAATAATTCTTTTTTTACCAATGGCTCTGTTTTTTCAACAGGATATCGATGAAACTACCCGGCTGGCACTGTGGAAAATAGAGGAGGACGAAGCCTTCTTTACTCAGCATGTGCCTCTGCAACGCACCATTACGCATCCTCATAAGCGGCTGCAGCACCTGGCAGGGCGCTACCTGTTGAAATACCTGTTTCCGGATTTTCCCATTGCCTTGATTCAAATTGCCGATACCCGCAAACCTTACCTGAAGGACGAGGCCTACCACTTTTCCATTTCCCATTGCGGTGATTATGCCGGCGTGATTGTTAGTAAGAACCGAAAGGTGGGAATGGATATAGAATTGTTTACACCCAAGATTGAAAAAATCGCACACAAGTTTGTGGCAGATGCTGAATGGGAAATAATCAGGAATCGGGAATCAGGAATCGGAAATGTGCGGACGGGTTTGCAGGGAGAAGAGGAATTGGAAAAAGGAGAATTGAAGGGAACGGATGAACAAGCAATTCCAAATTCCTCACCTCATAGCTCCTTACAACTGTTAACCCTCATTTGGAGTTGTAAAGAGGCCCTCTTCAAGTGGTACGGACTAGGGGAGGTTGGTTTTATCCGGCATATGGAGTTAAGGCAGGTGGAGACTATTGGTGAGCAGCAATATGAACTGGGCTTTCTATTTAAAAAAGAAAAAGACCTATTGCTAGGTCTTCGTTCTTGCTTTTTTAATGAGTTGGTATTGAGTTATGTGGCTACTTAACGAGTAAGCGTTGGTCTTCTTCCTCTTCCATACCATCATCTTCCAGCAAAGGAATATTGCCAACAGATGCACCAGCAATACCTTTTATAGACCCATACAAACCGGAAGTGCTCATTAATACTTTATGTAATTGCTTTTCTCTTTCCTTCCAAAGCTTTTCCATTTGTATTCTTTCTTTATCAATGGAGGTTTTCATAGACAAGAAGCCTTCTACAATGGTTTCCATTTGCTGACGGAACTCGTTACCAGTCAGGTAATCGTACAGCAACTGCATTTTCTCTCCTTTGTTTTCTTCACCTTTTTTGGTTTCTGCAACACGCATAATGGTGTGTCGCATGGCGGTTGTAAGTGGCAGTACTTCACTGAAAGAACAAACCCATACTCCATCCAGCTCACCAAAACACTTAAAGTCTTTAGGATAGGTTTGGGTAACTAAGATTGCTACATCAGCGCCTTTGCTGCGCATATCGGCTTTTAGCTTGTCAATCCAACCATTATTGAAGGTCTTGGTACGCTTGCTTTCAAAAATGATCTTTCCACAGTCGTTGCCTAAATGATTCCGTACGGTTTGAATACAGTCGGCCCCTTCTACGCCTTTTCCTACTTCTCCAATAATGTCAAACGGGAAATGATCTTTCAGTAATTCTTCTAAAAGTAACTCCTGCACTTCGCCCTGGCGCTGCATAGAGCCTTGTTCTGCCCGGCGCTTCATTTCCTCTATCAGCTTTTTTTGTTCTTCCAGCTGCATCTGCAGGTCCTTCATTTTAAATAGGTGTTCCTCTTCTTTCATTGCCAGGCGCTGCTCTTCATCTTTGCGCACCTGCTCCAGTAAGGTCTGTCTTCCTTCTAACAGTTTTTTCTGAAGCTGCAGTTCTAATTCCTGTTCTTTATTTTTTAGTTCCTGCTCCTTTTTCAAAAACTCCAGCTCTTTCTTCTGTGCTGTTCTAAGCTTCTCTTCTTTTTCTTCATCCGATTGTTTGAGTATGCGCAATTGGTTCTCGAAATCCTGAGATATGGATTTACGAAGTTGCTGTTGTAAGTCCACTTCCAGCTTTTGCTTATCGGCAAGGGCCTGGGCTTCCAGCTTTTGTTTTTCTTTTTCTAGCTGTTGGCGAAAAAGCTCATTCTGGTTCTTGCGCTTTTTCTCAAACTCTTCTTCCTGTTCGGTAAGTTTTTTCCTTTCCGCCTCTATTTGTGATAGTGATTGCTGTAATCGCTTCTCGTATTCGAGTTTCAGTTTTTGTTCTACGTCGGCAGATAATACATCCTGCACATCAAATGAGGTAGCACAGGCCGGGCATTTTATATGGGTAGGCATTCACTCAATTTTTTACAAATTAAGGAAGACTTCCTAAAATATTTAGCAGATGTGGAAAAGTTAGTATTGGAAGGCAATTGGGTGAATACCATAAGCTACAAGCTACACGCTGCAAGCTGCACGCATTGAAATCGCTTGTAGCGTGCAGCTTATAGCTTACAGCCATCAGCGATTATACAGGTAGACCCATTCCCGCAGCTGGTGTTCAACGTTACCATGCAGCTGACCGGGTTGTAAGCGCCAGCCCCAGTTGTTTTCAGTAGAAGATGGTTTATTCATGCGGGCGCTGCCATCGAGGCCTAATACATCCTGTAAGGGAAGAATTACCATGTTGGCCACAGATGCATAGGCCATGCGCCCCAATTCCAGATGGACATTATCTCTATTGACCTGCTTTCCTGCGTATTGTTCCAAACGCCTTTTGGTAAGCTCGTCGACTTCCTGATCGTACCAACCCACTATTGTATTATTATCATGCGTACCTGTATAGGCAACAGCGATGGGTTCATAAGTGTGTGGTATGTGAATAGAGCGCGGCATGTCTTCTCCAAAGGCAAATTGCAAAACTTTCATACCCGGCATTCCAAATGCGTCCCTTAGCTCATATACAGCATCGTCTATATCACCCAGGTCTTCGGCTATAAAAGGTAGATTATCCAAGGCTTTGTCCATGGCATGAAAGAAATCATGACTGGGGCCAGGTTTCCATTCTCCGTTTCTGGCAGTGGTTTCTCCAGCAGGTACTTCCCAATAAGCTGAAAAGGCACGGAAATGATCCAGGCGTATCAGGTCAAACAGCTCTATGTTTTTCTGCAAACGTTCTATCCACCAGGCGTATCCGCTTTCGCTTAGTGCATCCCAGTTAAATACTGGCATGCCCCATAGTTGGCCATCATCGCTAAAAGCATCAGGTGGTACGCCGGCCATACCTTTAAGGCGACCTTCTTCATCCAACGCAAAGAATTGGCGATTGGCCCATACATCTGCGGAATCGTAACTAACATAAAAAGGCAGGTCGCCTACCATGTGAATATTACGATGGTTGCAATATTCCTTTAACTCATGCCATTGTTTGGAAAAAATAAATTGCAGCCATTTAGCTTTTGTGATCTCTTGTGCTTTGGCTTTAGCCCATTTATCCAAGACAGTTTTATTATATAGTTTATATTCTTCCGGCCATTCATACCAAGGCATGCCGCCATGTTCTTCTTTTAAAATTACATAGAGGGCAAAGTCATTCAACCAACTGTCTTCTTCCTGGCAAAATGTTTTAAAAGCCTCCTGTAGGGAAGTTGTTTTCGTCTGTTGAAAGTTGATGAACGCTTTATCAAACAACTCCTTTTTTATTTCTTCTGCCTTAGCAAAATCTACTGTGGACTGAACAGGTTGATGATATTGCGTTACTTCCTCAGGGTTTAGTAGTCCCACATTAGCGAGCCAATCGGGACTTATTAATAGTGGGTTGCCTGCTTTGCTGGAGATGGCACTATAAGGTGAATATCCTTGGCCTGCTTCTGTAGGATTAAGCGGTAATAGTTGCCAATATTTCTGTTGGCTACGGTGCAGGAAGTTGGCAAATGATTTCGCTTCGGGTCCCATATCGCCAATACCGTATGGGGAAGGAAGGGAAGTTATGTGCATGAGTATACCTGCCCCTCTGACACTGATTTCCTCACGCACACGAATAATTGCAAATGGGATTGATTGGAAAAGCTTTTTAACCCGGAATTCTTTTACATCTGTTAGCCTAGTACCAGTTAAGAGCGACTGACCTTCCTGGCCAAATGGAAAAGGAATAGCCACACGCGTATCCTTCCAATCGATTTCTGTTAAGGTTACTTGCTGTTGTTTACAAAGGAGGGCTGTATGTAATGGAACGACAATAACTAAAGCATTGTGTTCATCTTTGCGTGCAAAAGCCAGGATGTGATCTTTATACATACCATTTACTTCCAATGGAATATATTCTCCGTTGCTGAATAAGTCGACATATTGCTTTCGCAATTGTAGAAGCTGATATGTCAACCAAAGCTTAATTCGTCCACTATACCGATCATCCCAGAGCTCTTGCCATGAGCTTGTTTCTTCATCAACTTTTGTAAACTGTTCCAGCCATTCCTGCCGCTTATTAAAATCAACCGGGCGACGGTTGTCTGGATCTACAAAGCTTAGCTCCCAAAGCTCACTGCCCTGATAAACGTCTGGTACACCAGGGCAGCTAAACTTCAATACCAACTGGGCTAATGAATTGATAATACCATGGTCGGCTACTTTTGTAAGGAAAGGCTGGAAGCTAGTCCAAAATGGTTGATCCTTAGCCAGGAGTTGTATGGCAAATGCTTTTGTTGCTCTTTCATAGGCTTCGTTGGGCGTAGTCCAATTAGAATGAAGCTTTGCCTCACGTATGGCCTTCTCTAAATGTTGTTGAATGCGGTTGGGGAAATCATCTTCATCTTGCTCTGGCATTGGGAAGCTGCCTAGCAGCGATTGATAGATAAAGTATTCATCATTAGCATCAGGGATTTTGTCTGTTTTTAAGATTGAATTCAGGCCTTGCCAGTCTTTGACAAGTGTCAGCCATTCTTCATGAAGATCCGTCAGCACATTCAATCGTGCGCGTGCATCTTCACCACGCTTGGTGTCGTGGGTGGAAGTAGCATTTAAAGATAAAGGCCATTTAGCTTGCCGTTCTATCATCATTTGGTGAAAGGTAGCTGGTGTATGACCAAAAGCCTCTGGTGTGTCGCCCACTTCATTATGACCAATAAATCGGTGATAGGTATACATCAATGTATCCTCAACACCCTTTGCCATTAAGGGCCCGGTGAATTGCATACAACGTTTGTAAAAGTGTGCAGCGCGTTGGTTGTACTCTTCGTTACCTTCATGCGGTTTATGTAGCCAGACTCTTTCTAAGATGTCAATGGAGGTTCTGTGTACGGCTCCGCTTTTGCGCATCTGATTCAAAATATCTTGAATAGCTGTTGCTTCTTCATCATGGAGTGGTAGCTTATTGGCGTAATAGCGGTATACGGGGCATTGAATTAAGAATTCTGCAATGGCCGTTTTCATATCATCGGGATGCACATTTGATAGGTAACGGTTATCGGCAATCTTTAATTGCAGGAATAGGCGATATAGGTTATCTAATTCACCAGCCATATGGTTATAAAGGATATAAGACTTCTTCTCATGCACTTCCTGTTGAATGGACTTCCAATTGCGAATTATATGTTGGTAAAAGCTCGTTAAGGGTTTCTCTGCCTCTTTGTTTGTAAAGAGGTTGTTGACCATGGCAAGAAAGTCATAACCGGTATTACCCTGAATTGACCAATGGAGAGGCAGTTCTTCCTTTGGCCCCAGTATTTTTTCTACAACGATGTACGAGTCTTCAACCGCCAGATGTTGTAAGCGCTCGAGGTATTGAGTAGGGTCATATAAGCCATCTATGTGGTCAATTCGGAGGCCCTGGAATACACCAGCTTTTAAAAGCGTCCGCACCACTTGGTGGTATTGACCAAACACCTGTTGGTTTTGTATGTTCAGGCAGATCAATCCATTTATTGTAAAGAAGCGCCGGTAGTTGATCTGGTAGTCAGCCTCCTGCCAATGACACAATGCATAGGCTTGCTCATTAACTATTTTTAATAACAATTTTTTGTCGCTATTGATCTTTTTTAAGGCCTGTTCAATGTCACTTCTTACAATGGGATCTCTATGTAGCGTGGCCCACTGGTTTTTAGTATCTAACCACCGATCAGAGAACAGCGTTGTATCAACTGCTTCCAGTAAGGCATTAAGTTGTAGTTGCCAGCGGCTAAGACGAGCATTGCTCTCAACTGTTTGTGTTACGGCATTATAGGAGCGTGGGTGTACTGGGTAAAGGCTATCATAGTATTGAAGGAAAAGGCCCGTGTCTTTTGATATCAGTTGCAGATCTCCCTTTTGAATTACATCTTCTAACTCGCTTCCAAGAAAAGGGGCCATTACGCGTCCGTCATGCAGTTTACTATTCCAGTCAATATCAAAGAAAGAGGCAAAATGTGAAAGCTGTCCTTTTTCCAATACGTCCATCAGCCACTCATTATTGGAATGGTAGGCCATGTGGTTAGGTACTATATCCTGAAGCCACCCCATGCCTTCCTGTTTAAGATTGTTGCTTATGGTGCGAAGTTGTTTTTCTGTTCCGATCTCTGGGTTGATCTGTATTGGGTTCGTTCCATCATAGCCATGCACACTATCTGGTACTGCTTTAAAAATAGGAGACGCGTAAACCGTTGTAACGCCCAGTTCTTTCAAATAAGGGATAACCTTCTCCAAATCGGTGAAGGAAAAGTCCTTATGAAATTGAATGCGATAGGTAGCAACAGGATTATACATATTCAAAGTCAGAAGTCAATAGTTAAGAGTTAAACGTCAATTTCAGTTTCATTTAGGCACCTCATCAAACCAGTGGATTTTTCATTTCAGATTTCTTATTTCGTCTTTCACGATTCACACTATTGCTGGTGGTTATCATTATTGGTATAGATCAGTATTGCTTCCGGTTGTACAGAGACTGTGGCATTCGCTTCCAAAATATTTGGTGCTGCTCTTAAACCTTTCCATTTTGGCTCTGCCGAATCAAAAACCTTTTGCCAACGTTCTTCACTGTTGGGTAGTGTAATGGTTTGCACTTCTTTAGAGAAGTTCATCAGGCATGAAGCCTGATTGTTTTCATGCCATCGATGCAGGAAAAGCGTTTGCATTTTACTGTTAGGTATGGCTTTTACATGTTTGCGGTTGAGTTCATAAAGTGCTGGTAATTGTTTTCGCAGTTCTATTAGTTCTTTGTAATACATCCAAAGCGTAAAATGCGGCTCTGTATTCATTAACTCCCATTGCAACTTTGAGTGCAAAAATGTTTCCTCCGCCATAGGGTCGGGTGCTTCGCCCTGGGCATGAAAAGCGGCAAATTCTTCTTTTCTTCCTTTACGTACAGCGTCTATCAATTCTTGGTCTGAGTGGCTTACAAAGTAGAGAAAGGGATGCGTTTCTGCCCATTCTTCTCCCATGAATAGCATAGGTAAGTATGGGCTCACCAGCACAGCTCCAGCTAATAGCTTTTGCATTTCAAAGCTTACCAGGTGACTGATGCGTTCTCCCAACATACGATTTCCAACTTGATCATGGTTTTGAGCAAATACAACAAATTGCTGTCCTCTATTGCTTTCGACCTTCATACCAAAGTCCTTTTTTCGATGCAGAGAGTACTGGCCATCGTATACATAGGCATCTTGGTAGGCCTTAGCCAGATGCTCAATACCTGTAAAGTCGCTATAATAACCCGTTTTTTCTTGAGTAGCTGTTACGCGTAAAGCATGATGAAACTCGTCTATCCATTGCGCATCCATACCATAACCTTGTTCTTCCTGCGATTTGATATAGCGTGTATCGTTTAGGTCTAACTCCACAATCAGGTAATGCGTACGGCCCGTTTCTTTCATCAATCTGTCTACATGCATTTTGATCTCCTGTAAGATGTGAGTTGGGCTAGCATCTTTAATGGCATGTACTGCATCCAGCCGCAAGGCATCTACGTGAAAGTCGCGAAACCACATTAGCGCATTTTCAATAAAATAGCGGCGTACGCCCTCGCACGAGGCATCATCAAAATTGATGGCATTGCCCCAAGGGGTATGATACTTATTGGTAAAATAAGGGCCATAGGCTCCTAAATAATTGCCTTCTGGCCCAAGATGATTATACACTACATCCAAAACAACGGCTATACCTTTTTGGTGGCAAGTATTGATCAAATGCTGCAGGCCTTTAGCACCTCCATACGAATTCTGGACAGCAAAAGTAAAAACACCATCATAGCCCCAATTATGGTTTCCAGGGAATTGGGCCACAGGCATAACCTCAATTGCATTGACGCCTAATTCTTTTAAGTAATCCAGTTTTTGTTCAATGGCTGCGAATGTTCCCTCAGGCGTAAAGGTTCCGGTGTGTAGTTCATATAGAATGTAATCTCGTAAGGATAGATTTTTCCATGAATGATCGGTCCAAGCAAACTGAGTAATAGCTATTGTTTGTGAAGGACCGTGTACACCCTCTGGTTGAAATAAAGAAGCCGGGTCGGGCAGTTCTGTTTTGCCATCCAATACAAACTTATAGTTTGTGCCAGGATTAAGTTCCGTTGTTTGCAGTTGCCAATAACCCGACTTCTGTTTCTGAAGCTCCAGTTTCTTTCCTTCAAAAGTTATTTCAACTTGGTTAGCGGCTGGCGCCCATACCGTAGTGGTAGCATCTCCCGATTGGTTAAAGTTGACACCAATGGTTCTGTGGTGGATAGGAATATCTTGAATCATAAGTTGTTTACTATAATGGTTCTCTTAGTAAAACAATGGAATGTCCATTTACCTGTACATTTTCACCGGGTGCGTATGTTTTGTTGTCTGCAATAAATCCTTCGCTGGTATCTAGTATTATTTGCCAGCTGAGCCCAAAGCGTTCCGAAGGAAGGGTGTAGGACAGTGCTAAATGTGATGCATTAAAGATGATATAAAAGCTGTCATCAACAATATGTTCTCCTTTGGGCCCTACCGTGCGTAACGCGCGGCCATTTAGAAATACTGCCAATGATTTAGCAAAGTCTTGCTGCCAGTTCTCCTCCGACATTTCAGAGCCATCTGGTAAGAACCAGGCTATATCTTCCAGTCCCACGCCTTTTATAGGCTGGCCTTTGAACCAGCGGCGGCGACAAAACACCGGGTGGTTTTTACGTAATTCAATCAGCTTTTGTGTAAATGCCAATTGGTCCTTGTCTGCTTCCTTCCAATTAAACCAGGAAATTTCATTATCCTGGCAATAAGCATTGTTATTACCTTGTTGGGTACGGCTGATCTCATCTCCGGCTAATAGCATAGGAACACCTTGTGATATAAACAAGGTGGTTAGCAGATTGCGTTTTTGCCGCGCGCGCAGCGTCAATACCTCTTGATCCTTGGTTGGTCCCTCAGCGCCACAATTCCACGAGCGGTTGTGATTCTCCCCGTCATTATTGTTTTCCCCGTTCGCCATGTTGTGCTTCTCGTTGTACGATACCAGGTCATTGAGGGTAAACCCGTCATGGGCCGTAATAAAATTGATGCTGGCTGTAGGGCGACGGTAATCATCTTTATAGAGGTCCGGACTACCGGTAAAACGTTCAGCAAATTCACCCAACATGCTTTCAGCCCCACGCCAGTAATCACGTATACAATCTCGATACTTGCCGTTCCATTCTGCCCATCCCGGAGGAAAGTTGCCTACCTGGTAACCACCTTCGCCCACATCCCAGGGTTCTGCAATGAGCTTTACTTGTGAAATGACAGGGTCTTGATGAATGATATCAAAAAAGGCGCTCAACCGATCCACATCATGAAGCTCACGGGCAAGGGCAGGTGCTAAATCAAAGCGGAAACCATCTACATGCATTTCCAGAATCCAATAGCGCAAGCTATCCATGATCAGTCGCAGGGTATTGGGAGTTCGCACATTCAATGTATTGCCAGTACCTGTGTAATCCATATAATACCGCTTATCGTCTGTAAGGCGATAGTAATTAGGATTGTCTACGCCTCTAAAAGATAGGGTTGGCCCTAGTTGGCTGCCTTCGCCGGTGTGGTTATAAACTACGTCAATGATGACTTCAATTCCAGCTTTATGTAGCGCCTTCACCATTTCTTTAAACTCTCGAACTTGTTCACCCAGTACACCACTGCTGGAATAACGTACATCGGGTGCAAAGAAGCCAATGGTATTATAGCCCCAGTAGTTAGAAAGGCCTTTATCCTGCAGGATGCGGTCGTTCACAAAATGGTGAACAGGCATTAGTTCGATAGCTGTTACGCCTAATGATTTCAAATAATCAATTGTAACCGGATGCTCGATAGCTGCATAACTGCCCCGGATATTTTTGGGAATGTCGGGGTGTAATTGGGTAAAACCTTTTACATGTGTTTCATAAATAATGCTTTGGTGATAGGGGACGTCGGGGTGCTTGTCGTCTTCCCAGTCAAAACTAGGGTCAATAACTACAGCCTTTGGAATAAAAGGAGCGCTATCGGTATCGCTAAAGCTCAGGTCTCCTTCAGGGTCGCCCACTTCATAGCCAAACAATGCATCGCTCCATTTAATAGTACCCGAGATAGCCTTGGCATAAGGATCAATCAATAGTTTATTAGGATTGAAGCGGTGGCCATTTGCAGGATCGTAGGGTCCGTAGACTCTGTATCCATACAATTGACCGGGTTTAACATCCGGTAAGTACACATGCCATACATGATTATCCATTTCCCTTACCCGTACACGACTTTCAATAGTTTTTGGATCATTGTCGTCAAACAAGCAGAGGTCTACAGCAGCAGCATATTCCGAGAATAGGGCAAAGTTCACACCTTCACCATCCCAAGTGGCACCAAGAGGGAAGGAGTGGCCTGGATAGGTTTTAAAACTCATCTATTGATTCTGTTACGTTTTAGGTTCTTTACTTCTTGTGGTAGTAGTTATTCAATATTCCTGCCATGGAGGACCGCGGATTGATCGGATTTAGAATGGATTAGTAGGATTGGGGAGAATGGCTGATGAGGGTTGACTGGTTTACAAGTTGAAAAGTTGACAAGGAAGGGAATAATGAACAAGGAACAAGGAATGATGAAGGAAGAAGGAATGTTCAATGCTCAACGCTCAATGTTCAATGATTAGTAATGAATAGTTATTGATTATTGAAGAAAACTCGTACTGGCGGATTCCCCTTTCACGTTTGACGTTTGACGTTTCACGAAAAGAACCCCAACAGTGGTCTTTTTTTGAATGAGGCTAGTGAGGAAACTTTTAATAGTGTATTTTCAAAGAGAAGGATAGTAACGTTGAGCCCTGTGTTAAACTAATCACGATAATACATAATCATGAACTGGTACAACACAGATGTAGATACTGTTTTTCAGCAGCTCTCTGCTTCTAGACAAGGGCTAACCACAGAGCAGGTAGACCATCGACTGGCTGAATATGGCAAGAATGTGCTGGCTGAAAAAAAGAAAAAGCCTGCCTGGGTACTGTTCCTTTTGCAGTTCAAGGATTTTATGATCGTTATCTTGATCGCAGCCGCTATCATTTCAGGTTTTCTTGGCGATACTACTGATACGATCGTTATCCTACTCATTGTATTTCTGAATGCCATTGTTGGTTTTGTACAAGAATACCGTGCAGAAAAAGCAATGGAGGCATTAAAGAAAATGGCTACTCCACATGCTTCTGTTTTGCGTAACAAAACTGTTACGGTAGTCCCATCTGAAGAGTTAGTTCCTGGAGACCTGGTATTGTTGGAAGCGGGTAACTTAGTACCGGCTGACATCCGGTTGGTAGAAACACATTCCTTACGAATAGTGGAATCATCATTAACAGGTGAATCGGTGCCGGTTGATAAATCCCAAGACGCACTTACTGAGACCGACCTGCCTTTAGGTGATCGATTTAACATGGCCTATAAGGGTACCCATATTACCAATGGTAGAGCTACTGGAATTGTAACAGATACCGGGATGAAAACCGAACTGGGTAAAATAGCGGCCATGCTCCAGCAAGAAGAATCCGTAACTCCCTTACAGAACCGGTTAACCGATTTTGGTAAAAAGCTTACTTACCTGATTATCGGTATTTGTATTGTTTTGTTTTTTGTAGGTTATCTGCGTGGGCAGGATCCCTTAACCATGTTACTCTTATCCATCTCCTTAGCGGTAGCTGCCATACCTGAAGCGTTGCCCGCACTTATCACCATTGCATTGGCGCAAGGAGCCAAACGATTGGTGCGGAAAAATGTACTGATACGAAAGTTGCCTGCTGTCGAAACTCTAGGATCGGTAACCTACATCTGCTCCGATAAAACAGGAACACTCACGCAAAATAAAATGACAGTAGTGGAAGTGTTTCCCTTATCTACAAGCAGGCAATTGGGGGAGTCTGATTCATTCCTGAACAATGCTATGGTTTTAAATCAGGATGTGAAGAGAGATAAAGAGGGGAACTGGATGGGCGACCCTACAGAAATAGCTATGGTAGCTTATGTTAATGATCAAAATGGCCAGTCGGTAGGCACTATTCAAGGTCAATATCCACGAGTGGGAGAGCTGCCTTTTGATTCTGACCGTAAGCGTATGACCACGATCCATGCATATGGTGATCAGTTTATAGCGATATCCAAAGGTGCCTTGGAATCAATCATTGCCATTATAAATGATCACAGTGATGAACAAATGTTGGTTGAAAAGGCAAGTGAAATGGCAAGTAATGGCATACGTGTATTAGCTTTTTGTTATCGCCTGTTTGATAAGAAGCCGGCTGTTCTTTCTGTAGAAGATATAGAAAAGGAAATGACATTGGCGGGCTTGGTCGGAATGATTGATCCGCCACGCGAAGAAATACCTGCCTCCATTCGAGAATGTAAAACGGCCGGTATTCAGCCTGTAATGATCACGGGCGATCACAAAGAAACTGCAGCTGCCATTGCCCGTCAGATCGGTATATTGGATGAAGATGGTTTAGTAGTGACAGGTGCTGAACTGCAAAAACTTTCCAATGAAGATTTTCATAGAAGAGTAGAACGGATAAGGGTATACGCACGCGTATCGCCACAACAGAAGTTGGATATTGTAAGAGCGCTACAAGATAAAAAGCATTTTGTGGCCATGACAGGTGATGGTGTTAATGACGCACCATCATTAAAGATGGCCAACATCGGTATAGCCATGGGTATTACGGGTACAGATGTTAGTAAGGAAGCCTCGCATATGATTTTGCTAGACGACAATTTTGCTACTATCGTACGGGCCATTCGGGAAGGGCGGCGTATCTATGATAACATCCGCAAGTTTGTTAAGTATATCATGACCTGCAACAGTGCGGAGATCTGGACCATATTTATGGCGCCGCTAGTAGGCCTACCTATTCCACTTTTGCCCATTCATATTCTTTGGATCAATCTGGTAACAGATGGCTTGCCGGGATTAACGCTGTCTGCAGAAAAGGCTGAAGCGAATATCATGCGGCGCCCGCCGCGCCGCACTACTGAGAGTTTGTTTTCCGAGGGCATAAGCTACCATATTGTTTGGGTAGGTATTTTAATGGCAGCTGTTACATTAGGTGTGCAAGCGTGGGCCTTGCATACCGGTAATGCTCATTGGCAAACAGAAGTATTTACAGTATTATCGCTATCTCAGCTGGGGCATGTTATGGCTATTAGAAGTGATTATGAATATATCTATCGAAAAGGATTCTTAACTAATATGCCTTTATTAGGTGCCATAGTGCTTACATTCCTGTTGCAAATGAGTATTATCTATTTGCCAATAGCCAATGAAATATTCAAAACGCAGCCATTAACATTTGAAGAACTCCTTTTTTGTTTAGGAGCGTCTTCTATTGTATTCTTTGCCGTAGAGATTGAAAAGTGGGTGAAGCGACATTTTTAAATCAATAGTTTCTTACTTAAATAATTGAAAAATGAAAGTAGCGGTCTTTAGCACCCATTTATTTGAAAAGACAATCCTGCAACAAGCTTCAAACGGTAAGCACGAGCTAGTGCTTATTCCTGCGCCACTTTCTGTAGCATCGGTTATGTTAGCGCAAGGTTGTGAGGCTGTAAGCATATTTGTAAATGACGATGCTTCAGAAGCCGTTTTACAAAAACTTAATGAGCTGGGTATTCGATATATTGTATTGCGCTCTGCTGGTTATAATAACGTGGATATAGCAACTGCAGACAAGTTGGGTATAAAAGTAGCACGGGTGCCTGAGTATTCTCCTTATGCAGTAGCCGAGCATACTGTGGCATTAATGCTTGCACTAAATAGGAAATTGATCAAAGCGCATAACCGGGTTCATGATTCCAACTTTACCCTTGATGGTCTTACAGGTTTTGATATGCACGGTAAAACTGCTGGTATTATTGGGCTAGGAAAGATTGGAAGGGTAGTAGCAAAAATCCTTACTGGATTTGGCTGCCATTTGCTGGCAACAGATCCATATCCCAATCCTAACCTTGAAAAGGAGTTGAATCTTTCCTTTGTTGACATTGATACACTTTGTCTGCGGTCAGATATCATTACACTGCATACGCCGCTAACAGAAGAAACAAAGTATATCATCAATAAGAAAAGGATCGATCAAATGAAGAAAGGTGTCATGCTGATCAATACCAGCAGGGGTGCCTTGATCAACACCCGCGATGTAATTGAGGGTTTGAAGTCTTGTAAGATTGGCTACTTAGGACTGGATGTGTACGAAGAGGAAAAAGGATTATTCTTTGAGGACCACTCAACTGAAATTCTGCAAGATGATGTAATTGCCCGTTTGATGACATTCCCAAATGTATTAATCACCAGCCATCAGGCCTTTTTAACTGATACAGCACTTCAAAACATTGCCGATACTACGATTGATAATCTAAGCGTATTTGCAGCGGGAAAGTCTTCGCCCAATGAAGTAAAGATCCACTGATCTTAAGTCGCCACCATTTATAAAGTGTAACAGAAACGGACAGAAAACTGTTCGGAAACGAACATCTTCGTATGCTGGTCGTTCCTTAAGTTGTTGAAAGTCAATGAATTGCTTTCTGGCATATAGTTAGGTTTGTAAAGTACGATATTTTACGTACCGTGTACTTAATTACCGCTTGTATGATCAAAACCTACATAAGGCTGGCCATGAGAGGACTGATGAAGAACCGGATTTTTTCCTTCATCAACATTTTTGGGTTAGCTATCGGCTTAACCTGTTGTTTACTAATAACACTTTATATCTACCACGAGTTAAGTTATGACACCCATCAGAAGCAACGTAATCGTCTTTACCAAGTAGGAACGTTGGCCGTAATAGATGGAAAAGCAGAACGGTATGGTACCACGCCGGCTCCTTTGGCAAAAGCTATGCAGCAGGAGTACCCTGAGGTAGAAAAAGTAGCTCGATTAATGCCAGCCTTAGAGGATGATAAAACACTCTTTCAATATACAGAAGGCGGCACAATTAAATCTTTTTATGAGGATAAAGGCTACTTAGCTGATTCTAGTTTTTTTGAACTGTTTACTTACCAATTTAAAGAGGGTAATCCGACTATTGCGTTAAAGGATCCAAATTCAATAGTTATTTCTGATGATATCGCTTATAAGCTCTTTGGCAATACGCTTGCGTTAAATAAGATCATTCATATCAATAGTGCTACAAATGGTTCCTATGATTTTAAAGTAACTGGTGTGTTTGTGCCTGCTACAACGCCTTCACATATTGATGCCCGCTTTTTCATGTCTATGGAAGGAGGCGATGTGGCGCCGTGGGTTAGTTCTCTTAACGATATGGTAAACAACAACTTGTTCTACACTTATCTATTGCTGAAGCCGGGTACTGATGCCAATAAACTGCAAAGTAAGTTCGATGCATTTATCAATAAATATGCGCGAGCAGATTTAAAAGCATCCGGCCGCGACCGCAAGCAATACCTAACGGCTGTGCAAGACATTCATTTATTTGCCAATGATAAGCGTAATGTATCCGAAAGTGGTAACCTTACTTCTTTATACATATTGGCTTCAATTGCTCTTGTAACGTTGTTGATTGCCTGCGTCAACTTTATGAATCTATCCACTGCCCGTTCATCCAAAAGAGCCGTCGAAATCGGCGTGCGTAAAGTATTAGGAGCCGAAAAGACGGTATTGATAAAACAGTTTTTGTGGGAAGCTATTTTGTTGGCAGTGATCTCTTTTATTTTTTCTCTCGCCTTAACAGGAGCGTTATTGCCCTTATTTGAAAGAGTATCAGGTAAACAATTTGCCTTTTCTTCTTCTCAATACAGCTTGTTGGTGTTAGGTTTCTTAGTCGTTACTATTTTAACTGGTTTTATTGCAGGTGTATATCCGGCTTTTTACTTGTCAGCTTTTAAGCCTGTGAAAGTATTAAAGGGTAAGCTTTCCAACTCCCTGGCAGCTATTTCTTTGCGGAAAGCGCTTGTTGTATTTCAATTTGTTATTTCTGTTGCCCTGATCGTTGCATCTGTAACCATATCTAACCAAATGCATTACCTGCGTAATAAGGACCTGGGATTTGAAAAAGACCAACAGGTGGTAATTCCTTTACGCACTACAACTGCTAAAAGCGCTTATGCAGCGTTAAAAAATGAGGTTGTAGCTAGCCCTGCTATAGCAGGTGCAGGCGCTTCATTATATTATCCGGGTATTGCTAATGTAATGGACTGGTTGTTGTATAAACAAGGCACGCCACCAGATCAAACAAAAGATATCTATATCAATTATGTGGATGATAGTTACCTGCACAACTTGGCTATAAAACCAGTGGCTGGTCGCTTGTTCTCTAAAGACTTTCCGGCCGACACCAGCAACCGTATGATCATTAATGAGCAAGCCGTAAAATTGTTTGGCTTTGCATCAGCAGAAGATGCTATTGGTAAAAGCCTGGTGATGATGTGGAACGGTACTGAGAGCCTGTTTCCGATTGTTGGTGTAGTAAAAGACTTTCACTTCAAAGAACTGCGTTCTGAGATTCAAGCCTATGGTTTTTTATTAAGCCGAAGTCAAAACTACAACTACCTGATAGCGCATGCTAAGGGCGGTACTATCAAACCGGCTCTAGCAGCCATATCAAGTGCCTGGAAAAAGGTCAATCCTAACGAGCCATTTGAATACAGCTTTATGGATGATGACTTTCAAAAGAACTACTTTGCTGAAGAGCGCCTAGCGGCTATTATTCGCTACTTTACTATTGTTGCCATCTTTATTTCCTGCCTGGGTTTGTTTGGTTTGACAACCTTTAGCGTAGAACAACGCACAAAAGAAATTGGTATCCGTAAAGTATTAGGTGCTAGTATACCTGGCTTAGTTACACTGTTATCTAAAGACTTCCTGAAGTTGGTGGTGCTATCTTTCTTTATCGCATCGCCCATTGCCTGGTATTTCATGAATAGCTGGCTGCAAAACTTTGCCTACAAAACACCATTTACTATTTGGATGGTGGTTGTAAGTTGGGGTATTGCCTTGTTGATAGCTTTTCTTACCATTAGTATACAAGCTATAAAAGCAGCGTTGACCAATCCTGTCAAAAATCTACGTACCGAATAACCACACCAATGCCACTGTCAGGCTACTATGATCGTACCCTGACCTCTCAAAATATGTAAACGAATAAACCTAAACCAAAGATGAGAAAGAAGTGTCTGTTAATTTTTACCCTCATAACCATTTTCTTTACCCATATAGCCTCTGCGCAAAACGGTTCATTAATTGGTAAGCTAATAGATGAAAAAGGCGTAGCTATTGGTTATGCCAATATTGCACTTTTAAAAGCAACCGATACTACATTCGTTACCGGAGTGCTGAGTAGCAAAGAAGGGTCCTTTGTGTTAAAAACACCAGCTGCAGGTTCCTATATACTTCGTTTTAGTGCTATTGGTTTTTCTGAAACTAAAACCGCTGCATTTGATGTAGCAGCTGATTTCAATAAAGACTTTGGTACTGTTATATTAAAGCAAGAAACAAAAACCTTGCAGGAGGTAAGTGTAACAGCATTACGCCCTACTATCACTCAATTAGCTGATCGTATGGTGGTGAACGTAGAAGGTACCGCTATGGCTGCTAGCAGTAATGCATTTACTGCATTGTCTAAGTCGCCGGGTGTATTTATAGATCAGGATGGTAATATACAACTCAACGGTCGCGCTGGTGTAACGGTAATGCTTAATGGCAAGCTGACCTACCTTTCTGCCCGGGACCTGCGGACAATGCTGGAAGGCATGTCGGCTGAAAACATCAAGAATATTGAGATCATTACCAATCCCTCAGCTAAATACGATGCAGAAGGCTCGTCAGGTATTCTAAATATCAATCTGAAAAAGTACGATCGTAGTGGCATGAACGGTAGTTTGTATTCTGGCTACACTTATAATGGCAAACAACATGGCTATACTGCTGGAGGTAATATCAACTATAATAACGGCGCATGGAATACATTTTTGAACTTGGACTTTGCTCACCGGGTAGGTGGTCGTGAAGCTACCTTTACCCGCGTATTCTACGGTACCAACCAAACTACCTACTTTGATCAGATTGCCACTGGCAATTTTATGGCCGAAGGTCCTCCAACTATCCGATTAGGAGTAGATTATAATCTGAATTCAAACCATAGTATTGGTGTTATGGGGTATTTTAATACAAACACCCTGGAGGCAGACTTCTTAACTAATACATTTATTGGAAACACTCCTAAGCAACCTTTTCAGTATATTGATGCTGATAACTATACGCACAATACATATACGAACGGCACTGCTAACTTGCATTATCAAGGCAAACTGGATACTTTTGGCACAACCCTTTCTTCCGACCTGGACTTTGTAAAGATCACAAATAGAGGATACTCCAATTACTATAACTACTTTACTGATCTAAATAACAATCAGAATACCACAGACTTTTTGTACACCAACTTACCCAATGGCTTTGATATTTATTCTGGTAAGATTGATTTTGTTCACCCCATTACCAAGTCCCATAAAATGGAAGCAGGTGTAAAAGCAAGCCATGTGGTATCGGACAACGACTCCCGCTTTTATTTCAATAACAACGGGCTTGTATTAGATCCATTACGTACTAACCATTTCAACTATAAAGAAAATATCTATGCAGCTTATGTGAACTATAATGGCACACTGAGTAAACGTTTTACACTGCAGGCAGGGCTTCGGGCTGAACAAACAAAGTCAACCGGCATTTCATATACCACTGGCCGTGTAGATGAGCGTGACTACCTGGATTTCTTTCCCAGTCTTTTCTTACAACAAAAGGTAAATGATAACTATGGTATCAATTACAGTTATAGCCGCCGACTCTCGCGTCCCAATTACGGAAATCTAAATCCTTTTAAAGCGTATCGTGATCCGTATACCTGGTATGAAGGGAATCCTTACTTACGTCCACAATACACTAACGTATTTAGTCTTGCTCAAACGTTTAAAAAGGTATACAGCCTTACACTCAGTTACCAACGCACTAAAGATGTAATGGCTGAAATTCCCATACTGGACGTGGATAACTCTACTACCATTTACACCACTGGAAATGTGAATGATGGGCATAGTGCCAGCCTTTCAGGTGTTGGTCCTCTTAAGATCTCGAAGAAGTGGGATTCACAAAACACCATTCTGTTAGCCTACAATAAATTCAGCATGCAATCCAACAATGGACAATTGGAAAATGATCAATTGTTTTATATGTTTCAATCCAATCACACGATTCAATTGCCAAAAGATATCCGCATGGAACTGAATTTACTATACAGGGGACCTGCTGCTTCTGGTCTTTATCATATGGCTGCCATGCATCGGGTAGATATTGCTTTCAAGAAAAGCTTCTTAAATAAAAAGATAGACCTCAGCATTAACGCCAACGATCTGTTCAAAGGCTTCCGATTCTATTGGACAACGGATATCAATGGTAATATCAACGAGTTTGATCAATATTTCCGCTTCCGCAGTATTGGTGCTACCATTCGCTATAATTTTAGTAAGGGTAAAAAGATCAATGTAAAACAGCGCAATTCTAGTGTCGATGAGGTAAATCGTACATAAACAACCGTTCATATAATCTTTCAAGCAGACATTCATTATTCTTTTTAAATTGTTTAAAACACAACCAAACATGAAACAACGTTTCTTATTGGCAGCAGGATTTTTATTACTAAATGGCTTTGCTTTTGCACAAACCCAGGTAAAAGCAGAAGATGTAGTGGCAAAGATCAACAGGGGAGAGGCCGTTAGTTATCAGAACGCTCGCATTTCCGGAGACCTGGATCTAACACACCTGGCAAAGCAAACCATTGAATTTCAAGACAAGGCTAGAAAGTCAGACACCATATTCGTAAATACGGTTAATGTGCCAGTTCGTTTTACCAATTGTACTTTCAGTGGCAAGGTCATTGGTTATTTTAATCCCGACAATGGCAAAGAACAGGAAAACTATAAAGTCTCAAAAATTTATAACACCAACTTTGACAAGGATGTAACATTTACTAATTGCACTTTTGAAAAGGAAACCAATTTTAAGTATAGCGAGTTTAAAGGAAAGACCAGTTTCTCTGGCAGCCAATTTAAGGATATGGCCTTCTTTAAGTATACAGAGTTTACTACTGCTCCTGACTTCAGTAAGGCAAAATTTGATGATCTGTCGTTCAAATATGTAAAGTTTCCATCTGGAGTAAGCTTTGCTGGCGCCCGGTTCACTGGAGATACTGACTTTAAATATGCAGAGTTTGCAAAAGGTGCTGATTTTCAAAAGGCCCAATTTGATAGTTATGCCAACTTCAAATATGCTAAACTAAATAACCCCTATCTAAAAGGAGCTATGTTTAACCGTTCTGGCGATTTCAAATACACCACGGTGAATAACAAGAATGTAGTCTTAACCACACTTGCCGACAATAGCCGATTACAATAGTAGTTTACAAGTTGACAAGTTTATAAGTTCACAAGTTTGTAATAGAAACTTGTGAACTCTTTTGAACGTTGAGTTTACTTCTTGAAAATAGCTGTTAGATTCTGCGCATAAGCTTCACTAACTGGTATCTTGGTATTTTGTATGGTTACCTGATGTCGTTCGGCTTTGTCTATTTTGTTTGCGGCTACCAAAAAAGACCGGTGTATACGTACAAACTTATCGGCAGGCAACAGGTTAATGGCTTCGGCAAACGTACTGCGTGAAAGAATGTTCTTGTCTTTTAAAACAAAGGTTACATAATTACCCGATGCTTCCAGGTAAAGGATCTCATCGTAGTATACTTTTAGTTGCTCATACCCTGTCTTCACATACAAGTGATCGGAGGTATCAACCACATTATTACGGAAGTTATAAAGCTCATAGGCTTTGTTACAACTTTTAATAAACCGGGCTAACGAAAAGGGCTTCAACAGGTAATCCACAGCATCCAGCTCAAAGCTTGTTACAGCATGTTCAGAGTAAGCGGTAGTAAAAATAACCAAGGGTTTTTTGCTAAGACTATTAAAGAAATCAAGACCAGAGATGTCTGGCATTTTAATATCCAGAAAAAGCAGATCAATACTCTCCTTTTGCAGATAGTCCAATGCTTTAAACGCATCAGTAAATGCTGCCCTCAGATCAAGGAAAGGTACCTTGGAGGCATGCGACCGGATTATATCCAAGGCTATAGGTTCATCATCAATGGCAATGGCTTTCATGTGTTGTGGTGTGATTCAGGAGTTGGCTAAGTTAACTGAATTGTCAGATGAACAAAAAAGTCTTTGGCCGTCTCACGGATAATCAGTTCATGCTTTCCGGGATAGGTCATTAGCAAGCGCTGTCTTACGTTATTCATACCAATACCGCTTTTGTTCTTTTCGGGATCATTATCAGACCTTATATGCTTGGTATTGAATACATCAAAGTACAGCGTCTTGTTTTTCATTTCCAGTGTCACCTTTATTTGTGAGGGTTCGCGGAAACTGATGCCATGCTTAAAGGCATTTTCTACAAACGGGATTAGTAGCATAGGTGCTATCTGGGTGGGAATAACCTGGGGCTCTATAAACGTTTCAATTTGTATAGTAGGGTTAGGGTCTGTCCGTAATTTCTGTAAGCTGATATAGTTGTTCAGGTAATCAATTTCGCGGGTTAATGAAATCTTGTCTTGCAAGTTTTCTTGTAGCATAAAACGCATCATGTCGCCTAGTTTTTCAATGCCTTCGCTGGTACGCTCTGCTTTTTCTTGTAAGGCTGTTCCGTAAATGGTATTTAGGGCATTGAATAAAAAGTGCGGGTTGATCTGTGAGCGTAAGAAGTCAAAACTGGCGTGTGTTTGTCCTAATTCTCTTCTAAGAACATACAATTCTTCATTACCCTTCATTTGCCGCTTGAAATAGATCCAGCAAAGTGGTGCTGTTATAAGCAGTTGAAAGAAGAAGTTGAACATGCCGACAGCTGCGCCTATATCTTCATTATGATTTTCGTTGTTAGCTATAATCATTGCTATTAAACCCAAGAAGAAGGAGGCAACACCGACCGCTATCAGTACGCGTATGGCATATGCTCTAATGGGTTTTTTCTTTTGTAATGACAGCGGTATTAGGGAATAAAAGGTATACCAGTATAAAAACAGGGTTGCTGGTGGTAGAATCGCTGCTGCTGCAACAACGCCACGATCTGCATCACTCACACTAATTACAAATAAACCAATCATCCAGGCTACAAAGGCAATCAACCCACCTGGCGTTACAAACTTAAAGCGGGCCTGTATGGCTTCTGACTTGGATAAAATGAAAAGGCCTAAATATTTTATTACAGAATAGAAGCCAAACATGCATAAAAGCCATAAAGTATACAAGAATGCGTTCTGTAATAAAATATTATGGGTATAAGCATCCGTTCTAAAGTCATTGATCATGTTGTACTTTAAGTAGGTGGTGGTCATGCCAAACACAATACCGGTTACCAGAAAGGCCAATACAACAAAAAGGATATTCAATAGAACGTTTTCCTTTTTTACCAACTTAGGTACAACAATAAAGTTCAGGAACAAAAACACCACATAAAGCACCGTGTTTTGGATCAGTGGGGCTACAAAGTAATAATCAAAAGGACGACGTGTAATGCCCGATGCTGTTACTGAAGGAGCGGTGCTAAGTTGTAGGGCATAGGATATATGAAAGAATATAAAGAATACAAATAAGGTAGTTACGGCCCAAAACTCTAGCCGGTTAAAATTGATGTATTTGTCTATTAAGTTTTTCATTGCATGTTGTTGTGTTGGCAATGTTAGTTTATAGCTCATTCTCCTTAGAAGAAAAGTGACGAAAGGGTAGGTATTTGGGGCGAATTCCTGCTCCTTGCAGGTATTAGTTATAGGAATGAGTTGAAAGAGGGAAAATATAGCCATTACTAAGGTTTTCGCTCTTAATGGCTACCTGTAAAAAGGGTGGAATAACCAGAAAGGAGTGTTCTGTCACTTATTCCTGATGGCTCGTCACATCCGTTTTCGATCAAAATCTTCTCGCTCTAATCTTGCTCCTGAAAATCATTGAACCAAAATTTAAATTCAACACACATGCGCTTCTTTCCTCTTGTGGTCCTATTACTCCTATTGCCTTTTTATAAAGTTTTTGCTCAAACGGGTGGTAAAATAACAGGCCGAATAACAGTGACAAATGAAAATAGGGCTGATGTCCAGCAAGTAACAGTCGCCTTATTAAGCGCCAAAGATTCAGCTGTAATAAAAATGACAGCATCTTCAAAAGATGGCGCTTATAAATTAGAACTTATTTCTAATGGTAAATATTTGATTGCTGCATCTGCAGTGGGGTATAAGAAGGCCTTTTCCAATGCATTCGAAATTTCGGCTGCTACGCAAGAAGTTCGTTTGCCAGTGCTTTCCTTGATGCCTGTAACTAAATCTATGACAGCAGTTACTGTTACTGGTAAACGGCCTCCGGTAGAACAAAAGATCGATCGAACTGTTGTCAATGTTGAAGCTGCAGTTACAAATGCAGGAGCATCTGCACTGGAGGTGCTGGAAAAATCACCAGGCATAATGGTAGATAAAGATGGAAACATAAGCCTAAAGGGAAAAGAGGGTGTGCTGGTAATGATCGATGGCAGGCCTACTCAATTAGGTGGTGCCGATTTAGCTAACCTATTGAGAAATATGCATGCCAGCCAAATGGACCAGGTAGAGATCATGACCAATCCGCCGGCCAGATATGATGCGGCTGGTAATGCAGGTATTATCAATATTAAAACAAAGAAGAATAAGGCGTTTGGTTATAATGGCTCTGCCGCTATCAATTATGTACAAGGAAAATATCCTAAAGTCAATGAAAGTTTTAATTTCAATTATAGAGAAGGGAGGGTTAACATTTTTACCAATCTTAGCCATAGCTATAGAAAGAATTACGAGCGGCTTACTATTCAACGAAATATTTTCAATTCCAATAATGGCGAAGTAGAAAATCACTTTTCACAGCGAGGTGATAAGGTAGCAGAAGGAAATGCCTACAATGCCAAGGTTGGACTGGATTTCTTCGCCAGTAAAAGAACAACGTACGGCTTTGTCTTCAATGGCTACTCCAGTCCATCAAAAAACTTTAGTGTCAATCAAACCGATATTGCTTCTGCGGCTAAGGAATTGCAAAGTATTACAAGGGCTACTGTTAACAATAAAATGCATTGGAATAATGCCAGCTTGAACCTGAACTACCGTACCGTTTTAGATACTACCGGAAAAGAATTAACAGCAGATCTTGATTACATGGCCTATAACGCTCCGTATTTGCAGACAATGACCAATGCCTATTATGATGCCACAGGTGTCCCTTTTGCAAAAGCAGATACTTTGTTGGCTAACCTGCCACAGGAAATAAATGTGTATGGTGGTAGGGTTGATTACCTGCATCCATTAAAGAAGGGCGCTAAATTAGAAGCCGGACTTAAAACCAGTATTGTAAGAACAGACAATAATGCTGGGTTTGATAGTGTTCAGTATGGAAATACGGTTCATGACGATAAGCGAAGTAATCATTTTTTGTATGAAGAAAATATCAATGCGGCGTATTTGAACCTTAGTGGCTCAATTGCTAAAAGGTTAAGTGCTCAATTGGGATTACGTTTGGAGAATACTAACGCTACTGGTCGCCAGTTAACAACGGGAATAACATTCAACAGGCATTACACCCAGTTATTTCCAACAGTGTATTTACAGTATGCCGTAAATAAAAAGAATAATATCGGACTAAACTTTGGCCGTCGCATCCGTCGTCCTAATTATGAAAGCTTAAACCCTTTTATCAAGTTTATTGATCGCTACACGTATAGCCAGGGTAATCCTAACTTAAAGCAGCAGTTTAGTAATAATATTGAGGTAAGTCATACGTACAAATCCTTTCTGACTACTACGTTGAACTATACGCTCACTAAGGATATTTTACAAAGTGTTATTGAACAAAAGGGAAGAGAAGCGTATTCAACACAAGCTAACCTCGCTACCCTTCGTCAATTTGGTTTGGCCATCAGTATAAACAATTCACTTACAAAATGGTGGACTAATAGCCTGTATATTAATGTGTTTAACAACTACTTCAATGGCATTGTATCCAATACCCCCATTACATTTTCTGCCACCCGATTGGCTATAAATGGTTCGCAGCAGTGGAAAGTGTCAAAAGCTTTAACGGCAGAGCTTAGTGGATTTTATCGTTCTGCTGGATTTGATGGCGTTATCCGTATGAAATCAATGGGATCTCTTTCTGCGGGGTTGAGTCAGAATCTATTAAAAGACAAGGGTACCGTTCGCCTTTCAGTTAGAGATATTTTCTTCACACAGAAGGCCAGAGCAATTGTTGATTATGGCAATGTAGATGCAAGGTTTCAAGAAGTTAGGGAGTCGCGTGTAGTTAATCTGGGTTTTACCTACCGGTTTAGCAAAGGAAAAATGGGTAACAATAAAAAACGTAATACAGGCAGTGCCAATGAGGAGCAAAACCGTATTAATGTTCAATAGTGTAAAGAAGCTAATGCTTAGCTTAAACTAAAGAAATTCTATCTGTGCCGTTTGTTTTAATAGAAAAGCCCCGCTATTTTGCGGGGCCTTTTACATATCAAGTTTTCCACTTTTTTATAATCTAGCTGCTTGATTACTATGAATGTTGCAGCAGAGCTGAGTTATTCATCATCATTAACGGAGGCACGATCACCACTGAGCAGCTGATCTTCCTTGCTAGTACGATCATATTCAGTAGCCTCTTTCTCAATCACACGATCCAAATCATCTCGACCCGTGTTGCCGGGTGTACTAATGGGCTGATCGGGTGCATTGGAACCAGCACCGGTTCGCTCATTTTGATTCCATGTCTCCTTTATATTATTAAACTCAGATCCTTTATGAATTCCTTTGGCCATAGTTGTCGATTTAAAACTGAAAACTTGGACTTACCCAAAAAACTATGCCCATTGCATCTAAAAGGAAATGTATTAACAATGTCTAAACTGCAAACCTCTTACAATCAGCCTATTTCAGCTTCTGAAAGAACGGCTCTTGTAGAGCTATCTGCCTACTCATCACTCCTTATTCATTACTCATTACTCATCATTCACCACTCACTACTCACCACCTAATACCGCTGCACTACCCGGTACAAAAAGCGCTTGGGTTGACCAATTACGCCACTGCGCGCCATTCTTACTTTTAGTGAGTCGGAGCTCCAAAACATTCTGGCCTTGGCTGTATCAGCCACAGCTACCACTACCACTACTTTGCTGCTGTCGTCTGCCATATGGCCGTAGGCCCTGGTAGTTAAGCCATTTTGCATTCTATCCTGGTTGCCCATTTCAAAGTTTTGCTGCCAGGTAGACCAACTCTTTACACTAAACGTGGTCATAGATCGTATATCTGAACTAATGCGGGCTGTATCCTGGAAAGTCAGTGTGTAGACCTCAAAGGTGGGCACTGCAGTAATTCCCATTTTTTGCATGGATACTTTACGGCTGGGATCTTTAGCATAAGATTTTGCCTTTGCTGCATCATCGGCGCGCATGGCTACAAAAACCTGACTGGTATCCATTACACCACGGCCTATCACATAATTGTGAATACCGTTGGCCATACGATTAGAATCACGAGAGTCGTAAAACATTTTCCACTTGGCAAAATCGTTCGTCTTTTGGTGAGCTACTAACACGGTTTGTGGAGAAGTAATGGTTGTAGATGCCATAGGTGCTTCGGTGGTAGTGGTGGTAGTAGTTGTTTCGGTAGAAGTGTTGGTGTCACCACTGGTTGTTTCTGTGTTTGTTTTTTGCTCATTGCCACCACAGGCAGATAAGAAAAGAAGGGCAGCTACCCAAAATGGCTTAGAAAGAAATGGGGAAGGTTTCATGGTTGTTATTTTAAATTATAAGGAAATGAAAAGGGGCGGGGTGTAAACAAGAGGTAAAGCATGCTAAAGTTAATATATAAATAAGTGATTCGCTAGTGGGAGAGCTTAATTACTTGGGTAAACAAAACAGCCTGCATGGATAGACTGTAGAAGTCAATAACTGAATATCGCAGGAAGTTGTTTTCAAATGGTTTTGTATCAAACATGATTTTATAAAACTGCTGTAACTGAAACCATTATGTAAAAACGAAGTGTAGTTAGATACAAGAAAGTGATTCCGTCATTCACCATATGCAAATTCATAAAGAGCTCTATGCCTTACTAAATATTTCTTTCCGCTTAAACCAGCCACTTGTAATACTCGTGAAAAAGCAATACTTTCTATATAAGCAAAGTCATTGATACTCCTTGCCCAAATTGGACAAGATCTTTCTTCATAGGTATTTATTCAAATAATTGGGGTTATGGCTTTTAATAGCACTTTGTATTCGTTGTGGCTGTATTTATTGCCTTTGTTAGCTGTTCTCTTTCCCATTTGGCTAGGGATACGCTATGGTCGCTCCGCTAAAAAAATAGCTACGGAGATTCCCAGCGAACCCGTTGGTACTGCTGTAGCTGCTACGTTAGGATTGTTGGGCTTTATGTTAGCGTTTACCTTCGAAATTGTAAGCAATCGATTTGAGAAGCGGCGGGAGTTATTGTTGAATGAAGTTTCAGATATAAGATCTACCTATTTATATGCAGGGCTTATTCCTGAGCAGTTTCGCTCTAATGTGAGAAAGCAATTGTCTGAATATGTAGATATACGGGTAGAGTTGGCACACGACCCAGGCAAGCTCAACAATGTGCAATACCGCTCGCAACAAATACTGGATTCATTATGGAGTGTTGCTGAAGCACTGGCTGTACAAGACCGGAGCTCAGAAGCGTACTCTTTATTTACTGGGTCGGCTAATAATTTGGCTCGTTTATACAACGAGCGGGTTACTGTAGCGCTGCAATACCATATGCCACCGGTTGTTTTGTACCTGCTGGCATTTATTGCGTTCTTTTCTATGATAACCTTCGGCTATCAATTTGGTATTACAGGAAGGGTGAACTTTCCAATTATATTCATGTTGGCAATGAGTTTCGCAGCTGTTATGTGGCTGGTTTTTGCGCTTGACCAACCGGAGGCTGGAATAATAAAAGTAAATCAGGCTCCTCTATATACACTTCAAGAGCAGTTGCATCGGGCTTTGATTAAACAATAAAGAGTTGGCTTCTAATAGATTGATGATTGCTAGTGGCATGCGTCTTCTCAAATAATAAACTGTACATTATTTAATGCTGCAGCTGAATAACAATTCAGGTCCAATTTTAAGAATAGTATACTCAATAAAACATGTTGGAGTTGTAAACTGTCTTCTTCGTTTTCAATTGAAGAAAACAAGCAAACAATAATAAAAATCAGCGATAAGTATAGAAAATCTGTTCAAGCTTTCCTGTATTGTAAAATGAGTATCTTATTTGTAAAGCAAAGAATATTGGGATCAGAGATTGCCAAAAAAATAAATCGTGACAAATTTCCAGTCTGCAAATTTTGTACTTCAGTTGAAAAGTGCAAAACTTGCACAGTCTTCAATCAGCTTCTGCCATCTGCTCGCATTTGTCTGTATTTAGTTTTGTTACCTAATGGGGTAATAGATTGTTTAGTCTTGTTAAGTAAACCTTTGTCATTCCATCAGCCCACTGAAAGCAACAAGTGTATATAATACTTGGTTCCGTTGCCGGTTAATGAAATGTTGAACTAGTAAAGGTGGAGAGTTGCCCAATGCATGTCTTGAATTAAATGTTTGTGAAGAACCATTTCACGAACTATGTCAAGCCGTTGAATGGTTGCTTTTAGGAGCTATAGGCTCATATTAGCTATGCTTCTTCTTCAAGAGGAGTTAGTTGCTAAATCACGACCTCTTTATTACGAAAACAGAAATATAAATACTTGCTTTTTCAAAAGACGAATTACGAATAGATGCTGGTTGTTGTAATGATAACATCAACAACAGTCAGGTAAACCCACAAACGTTAATTTATGAAACGCCTTCATTTAACCAGATTTCTTACATGGATATTTGCTACGCTATTCCTGCTTTTCTCCAGTGTTAATACAATTGTCAGAGCTCAGGCAAAAACACAAGCACCCAAAGCAGCGACCACTGGTAGTTTATCGGATGCTGATATTGAAGCGGCCTTAACCGAAGCCTATAATAAGTTCAAAGACCTTAAAGAGGGAAAGAACGCCGATTATATTAAAGAGTTGGCCAATGTAGATCCAAACATTTTTGGTATTGTATTGATCACCACAGATGGAAGGGTGTTCACAAAAGGTGATATTACCTCCATGGTATCCATTCAAAGCGTATCAAAGGTATTTACTATGGCCAAGGTGCTTGAAGAGCAAGGCCACCAGGCTGTAATGGATAAGATAGGAGTAGATGCTACGGGGATGCGTTTCAATTCTATTGTGGCTGTGGAATTGCAAAGGGGAAAAGAAATTAATCCCTTAGTAAACCCTGGTGCAATTGCTGCCAGTAGTTTGATCGGTGGCGCCGATTCGGCAGCCAAATGGAAAAACATCATGGATATCCATAATCAGTTTGCTGGTAGGCAGTTATCTGTGAACTGGCCGGTATATGTAAGTGAGGCTGGTGATAATTTACGTAATCAGGCCATAGCACATTTACTGAAAGCTTACAACCGCATGTATTTTGATCCTGTACAGGCTACTGATATCTATACCAAACAATGTGCAATTAATGTAAATGCAAAAGATCTGGCAACAATGGCCGCTACACTGGCTAATGGTGGTGTCAACCCTGTAACTAAAAAGAAAGTGGTTAGCCCTGAAACAGTAATGTATACGCTACCGGTCATGGCCACAGCTGGATTGTATGATGATTCAGGCATCTGGTTATATAATTCTGGTCTTCCTGCAAAAAGTGGTGTCGGTGGCGGCTTACTGGCTGTTTGCCCAGGCAAGTTTGGAATAGCTGCAGTCTCTCCACCGCTAGATGCTGCGGGAAATAGTGTTAAGTCACAAAAAGCCATCAACTATGTTGTTGAGAAATTGAAGGCAGATCCTTATTTGGTGCAGCCCAAGTAATCTTGTAGCGGTAACGAGCAGTCGAAAGAGGTAGAATTTTTACTGAACAAATTAGGAATATGAAGACAGCTAAACGTGTGTCTATACACTTGTTTTTGCCATTGGTTTTTTGTTAATGTTTTGCAACCTTTCTGCGCAAAATATCATTCCCGATGATACGTTGCAAAAACCAATTCTTATAAAGAGAGGAGAGTATAAGGATACAACGTATCAAAACTATGCATCTGGCGAACTTACGCCAAGTAGAGGCTTTGATTTAGTACGTACAAAGTTTGGCACCTTAAATATTAGCATGTATGCCATAGCGCGATATCTAAACCAACTGCCAGGCCATCAAACATGGCAAGACCATTTGGGAAGGGATAGGGATTTTGTTGGTCGAAACGATTTTTTCTGGCATAGAGCAATGATCTGGTTCTCGGGGTGGTTAGGCACGCCAAAACTTACATATACGTCCACCGTTTGGACCGTTTTTACAACACAGCAGGCGCTAGTTTATGGTGCTATACAATATAAGTTTAATAAATATCTGCAAATAGGCATTGGTGTTGGTCCAAACCTTTCTGTACGATCCATGCAGGGCTCATTTCCTTTTTATTCTTCAACAGACCGAACTATGGGAGAGGAGTCACTTCGTGGGGGCTTTACGAATGGGATGTGGGCAACAGGGGAGATTCTGCCAAAGCTTCGATATAAACTCATGGTGGGTAATAACCTAAGTAGCCTAGGAATTCAAGCGGCTAAATTAACAAGAGATCTCTCTACAAGTGCCACGCTTTGGTGGATGCCCACTACCGGAGAATTTGGGCCTCGTGGTGGAATAGGTGATCTGGAGGAGCATCAGAAGTTAGCAACTCGTTTTGGTGCCTCGTTTAACCACAGCCGCGAAGACCGTTTCAATAATATTGGTCAACCATCTCCTGATAATACGCAAGTTAGAATGAGTGATGGGATATTGTTTTTTGAAACAGGTGCATTGGCTGACGGTGTTACGGTAGACAATGCCGATGTTGATAACCTTAATATTGATGCTGGCTTTAAATACAAGGGGTTTCATTTGCAGACAGAATTTCATGCACGAAAACTGTCTGATTTTGCAGCCGACGGTCCTGTTCCACTGAGCACCATCCGTGATTATGCGTATGATCTGCAAATTTCTTACATGGCTATTCCAAGAAAGCTGATGATTTACGGAGTCAATTCGTATTTGTGGGATGAATTTAAAAGACATCCCTGGGAAGCAGGAGGCGGCATTAATCTTTATCCAATCAAGAACAGAAGTTGGAGACTCAATCTGCAAGTAATGCATGTAAATAAGAGTTCTGCAGGAGGCACTTTTGGGTTATATACTGCAGGCCAGAAAGGAACTACCATTACGTTTGGAACTGATATCTTATTATAAAAGAATGGTTGATCGTTAGGATGGCTAAAAGCTATCGTCTATAAAATAAGATTCAAATGAAAAACAACATAGGCCTCTATAACTTACTGACAGTACTACTGGTAATAGGTGGTTACACAGGAAATGCACAGGGAAGTAATAAAAATACCACATCAACTACTTACGATTTTAACGACTCGCATTTTCACCTGACCAACTACATTCAAGAAGGCATCACTGTACAGGACTATCTAAAGATCATGGGCAACCGGGTAGGACGCTCCACGTTATTTGGTATTCCCTTGCAGCAAATGTGGTCTTACCAAAATTCGGGCGACTATGCTCCTTCTTATTACCTGCAAAGCGATGCACCACTGTATTATTACTCGTTTACCGATGCCTATATAGCTAGTGCCTATAATTCTCTTTCTGCAGCGGATAAACAACGTTTTGATCCTATGATCACAGGGTTTAACCCTGCCGATATGTATGCGAAGGCGCATATTAAGAGGGTACTATTAACGTTCCCAGGTGTATTCTCTGGTATTGGAGAATTCAGTATTCATAAAGAGTTCGTTTCTTCTAAAGTGGCTGGTGAAGTAGCTAGTTTAACGAACCCGGCAATTGATAGTGTTCTGGAATTTGCAGGGGAGGTGGGATTGGCTGTTATTTTTCACAATGATATGGATATGCCCTTTGCCAAGGCGGGTGCTGAGCCTGTTTACCTGGAACAGATGAAAGCGTTACTTAAACGGCATCCAAAAACGACGATCATATGGGCTCATGTGGGTTTAGGTAGAATTGTGCACCCTGTGCAGCAATCAGCCTCTGAACCAGTTAATGAGCATAATCCTAATCAGCTAAAGATCGTTGAAGACATGTTAACTGATCCAGCGTTGAAGCATGTGTATTTTGATATTTCATGGGACGAAGTGGCTAAATATGTTGTAGGATCTGCACAGGCATTGCAAAATACCATTACTATTATTAATCGCTATCCCGACCGCTTTTTGTTTGGCACTGATGTGGTGGCACCCAAAAACCCGGAAATGTATTATGCTGTATATAACATGTATGCGCCACTTTGGAAAGCTTTGACACCAGAAGCCAGTGAGAAGGTACGAAAGGGCAACTATGAAAGGATCTTCAATGAAGCAAGACAGAAAGTGCGGAGTTGGGAGAAGAAGAATCGCATGTAAATCGGTTGTCTAGCCGGATAGTGTATGCTAAGGTTTGAAATGAACTGCTAGTGATAAGTTGGGTTATGTAAAGTCAATGAATGAAAACAAAGCGAACATTTCCGAAGCTTGCTGAAATTAAAACCCGCAACCACGGCATAGGAACTTTCTTTGGCTCTATACCACCCGCCGCTTTGTTTATAGTAATGGCTATATGTTATCTGATCATAGAGTGGGGTGGATTCTGGTTGGGGTATCACCGTTTTTTAAAAGGAGTCGAAGAGCCTAGCTCACCTTTAGAAACAGCTGTTACTTCTATTTTGGGGCTATTGGCCTTTATGCTTGCATTTACGTTTTCACTTACCTGGTCGCGTTATGCCAATCAAAATGGACTAGTCATAGCGCAAGCCAAAGCACTGTTGGTTTGTTACCAGCGGACAAGCATGTTGCCAGAAAAACAGAAGACAGAAACCCGCAGGCTTTTTTATGAATACATCAATATCCTACTACAGTTGCAAACAACTCCGGCATTAGAAAGATCACTGGCACGTATAAGTGAATTACATCTTTTGATTTGGGAACAAACAGCATCCCTGGCATCGGAGGAAATAGACTCTGAATTGCGTTCCCTTTTTATCAGTTCTGTAAATGAGTTGAACAGTCTTGCCTTAGAAAGAAAAACTATTGCTTTTATATTTCGAATCCCTGATGCTATCTGGAGTGCTTTGCTACTGCTCGCGGTTATGGGCATGATTGCTTTTGGCTACCAGATGGGGATTAATGGTTTGGGCAGAATGTTTCAAATGACTTTACTGCCCGTGGCATTTGGTTTGGTGATCGCTTTAATCTCCGACTTAAATGCTGTTGGGTCACAGCGTAAGTTTAAGGTTACACAGCGGCCCCTGAGGGATGTGTTAGAATTAATGGAAAGAGATCTGTCATAGCAGATCGTTATCTTCTTTATTAAAGTAAATGTTTCTTTCATCAACTTGTAAAGAAATAGTACAAGCAGGAAAAGATGGATGTAGCAACCTATATAACAACCTTGCCGTCCTTGGTTCTATTCTTGTTGACGGTGGCTATTGGTGAACTGGCTGCGGAGGCGGGCCATTGGGTAGCCAAACGAAAAACGAAGGATGCTACAAATGAAGGCGCCCCCTCACTTGGCTCGCTAGTTGGGGCTATGCTTGGGCTATTAGCCTTTATGTTAGGTTTTACTTTTTCTATCACCTCTTCCCGTTTTGCGAATAGAAAAGAGTTGATGGTAGCCCAATCAAATGCGCTGGGTACTTGTTATTTGCGTACAAGCTTTCTTCCTGAAAAGCAGAAGGAGGAAACCCGAAAGTTATTAAGAGAGTACGTAGACATTCTGGTTAAAATGAAAAATCACAAAGATGTAATGCAGGGTGTTGTTAGGTTGGATGAACTTCATTTATTGATATGGAATCAAGCCGCTTCCCTGGCCAGGGAAGATATGGATTCTGAGTTGAGAATGCTTTATGTGACTTCTTTAAACGAAGTCATAGACATTTTTGGCGAAAGGAAAACAGTTGTATTGGTATTTCGGATTCCGAGTGTTTTATGGACGTCATTGTTTCTTCTATACAGTATAAGCATGTTTGTGGTGGGTTATGAAACAGGGTCGTTCAGGATACGTAGAGTGATGGCTACACCTCTAATGGTGTCGGCTTTCGCTTTAATTGTGACGCTGATTGCAAACATGGACTCTACAAAGAGTGAACAACGTTTTAGGGTAAGCCAGCAACCGCTTATAGAGTTGCAGCAAATGATGCAACAAAACATACCCTGATTTGGTTTTCTTACCCTGTGTGGCTATAGGTCGATTTAATACATGTATTCATTATGGGAAATCGAAGATGGATAAAGCCTTCAAAACTGGAGTTAAGATTAACAAGTCTCTTCATCGTTGTCTTATTGGTTGTACAGACCAGCGCCCAGCAATTCAACTCCGATAGCTGGCTTTCTAAGAAACACGGCACTATAACCATCATTCCCACTTTCGGTGAAAGGAATACCATGCTCATGAACACCTATTCTCTTTTTACCAGATGGGAGCTTACCATGGCTGCTTTCTTGTATAATAACGATGGCGATCCTGCTACCAATGACGGTTATTCTACAACGCTATATGCCAAGTACATGTTTTACGAGAACAAAGCACAAACAGGAGGGGCAGCCGTAAAGTTTGGAACAGGAATGTTTCCTGGTACACTGGATGCAGAGCTAAGAGTAAAAGATGCTTTCAAAACCTTTTGGATGAATGCTCCGGTTACCATTCCTTTATTCAACAATAAACTTTCGTGGGACCTTATGCCAGGAACCAGTATGACTGTTGATTATGGGCAGAATAATACTACGGCCTGGGCGTTTACGTATTCTACCCGTTTGGCCTGGTACCCTTTCAATCCACAGCTTTCTTTTGTAGGAGAGGTGTTTGGCTCAGCTGGGCAATCAGGGCCATTCCAGAATATAAAGCAGGGGTGCGTTGGGAACCTAGTCAATATGCGGTGGTGGCATTAACCTATGGACATGAATTCAATGGCAGCCTGGGAGCAGGTTTTGAATTTGGTATTATGTTGTTTACACCACCATTTGCTTGTTTGGGTGGTTGTAATCCAAAAGGAAATAAGAAATAGTAAATTAAGATGATGATAATGGATGTACAGTTGTGTGTTAAAAGTGCTAGGACAAAAACTAACCGTTATATAGGCACGAGTGTATTCCTGACAATAATGTATAACGGACGTTTGTTGCAAAGAAAAACCAAATATCAATGGTAGCTATGTACTGTACATTGGTTATTCTATGATTTAAAACTAACTTTATTAGATTAAGTTGCTCTTTATAGAAGCCTGAATGGATCGGGAAATAATAGTTGTTAAAACAGCTTTTTAAGTTTGAATAATGTCATATTAAAATACTATTGACCTTGGTGAACCTACCATCTGAGCAATACCAGTTACCCAAAGAAAGGTACAAAAGCCAGTAGCTGATTACTACTGCAAAGAAATCCATCCCTTTTCATCTGCCATACGTCTACCATCTGCACAGCAACCAGCTCCTGCAATTCAAACTGCTTTGTGAATAGCCCAATTTAAAGAACAGCCAACGTGTTCATTCGTTTCAATATTCAATTCCTACCACTGAAATAAAATGAGGCAGATTATCTGTAAATGCAAAAAATTTTAAACATGACCACCCAATTTAAAGTGACCCGACAACTCTTAGCTCTGGCTTTGTTGGGCGGACACTTATTGTATGCACAAACTCGAACTGAAAAAGACTTGCTCGGCGAAAAGCAAATACCTAATGATGCTTACTATGGGGTGCAAACTGCGCGGGCATTAGAGAACTTCCAGGTAAGTGGTGTGCCTACCAAGTTTTACCCGGATTATGTAAAGGCTTATGCCATAGTAAAACTGGCTGCCGCCCGTGCCAATACAGACATTGGCCGTATGAGTAAAGAGAAGCTGGCCATGATTGAAAAAGCTTGCCAGGCTGTTATGGATGGTAAATACCACGATCAGTTTTTGGTAGACCTCTATAATGGCGGAGCAGGAACTTCTGCCAACATGAATGCCAATGAAGTATTAGCTAATATAGCCTTGGAACTTGGCGGAAAAAAGAAAGGAGACTATCACACCATTGAGCCACATGATGATTTGAATATGGGCCAGTCTACTAATGATGTGTATCCCACAGCCATACATGTAGCCTTATTACTTCACAACGATAAAGTGGTAAAAGAAGCAAAAGACCTGGCTGCTGCTTTTCATAAAAAAGGCGACGAGTTCAGTAAACTATTGAAAATGGGACGTACCGAAGGTCAGGATGCGGTGCCTATGACCTTAGGACAGGAGTTCCATGCGTTTGGTAGCCAGATCGACGCAGCCATTGAAGCGCTGGTGAAATCAGAAGCGTACTTGTATGAAGAGAATATGGGCGCAACGGCAATTGGTACGGGTATTACCGCTTCACCCGGATATGCAGAGAAGTGTGCACAACACCTGGCAAAGATCACAGGTAAGCCTATGACGTTGAGTAAAGATCTGATTGCTGCTACATCCAGCATGCAGGCATTTGTCATGTATTCAGCAGCACTCAAAAACTTTGCAGTAACGCTATCTAAAATATCAAGCGACCTGATCTTTTTAGCTACAGGCCCACGCACAGGCATATTCGAAATTAATCTACCTGCCCTCCAGCCTGGTTCATCTATCATGCCGGGTAAAGTAAACCCGGTGATGCCCGAGTTAATGAACCAGATTTGCTACAAGGCAATAGGTAACGATATGACTGTTGCCGTGGCTTCACGAGATGGCCTTCTTCAATTGAATGCCTACGAGCCAGTTGTAGCTGTTGCAATTATGGAAACACAAGGCCTGTTTTATAAATCACTACCCTTATTCCGTAAACAATGTATTGAAGGCATTACGGCCAATGAGAAAGTGCTGCAAACCTACATGGAACGCAGTGTAGGTATAGTTACAGCATTAAACCCCGTACTGGGTTATGATAAAACAACCGAGCTGGCAAAAGAAGCCTTAGAGAAAAATAAAGGCATCCTGGAATTAATACGTGAGAAAAAGCTGCTGACAGAACAGCAAATTAAAGACCTCTTAGACCCCAAGAAACTGACATCTCCAACAGGTCCCACTACTATAGAAAAGAAACAAAACCTTAATTAATCTATAAAGCAAACGCCATGAAAAAGCTACGTTTTTATTTCAGTTTCATCTTATCAGGTGTTCTGCTTGTTTTGAACACCGTTGCACAAACACCAACCACTACACAAGTAGCAGGAGCTTCAAAAGACAATACCATAACTACAAAAAATAATGCCTTGCCCAATGTACTGATCCTGGCTACTGGAGGCACCATTGCTGGTGCGGCTAAAAGTGGCGCTCAGTCCGCTTACACTTCTGGCCAGGTAACTATCGATGCTATGGTAAATGCCATACCCGAGGTCACTAAGATCGCTAATATCAAAGGCGAACAGATATCCAATGTGGGTTCACAGGATATGTCCTTCGATATCATGATGAAGCTGGCCAACCGGATCAATGCATTAAAAGACAATACAAGCGTCGATGGTATTGTCATTACACATGGTACCGACACCATGGAGGAAACTGCTTATTTCTTAAACCTGGTTTGTAAAACCGATAAGCCGGTAGTATTGGTAGGTTCTATGCGGCCTTCTACGGCCATCAGCGCAGATGGTCCCTTGAACTTATACGATGCTATTGCCGTAGCTGCAGACGCTAATGCAAAGAACAGGGGAGTATTGCTAGTGATGAACGACTGGATACACTCTGCTCAAACATTAACGAAAGTGAGCACTACAGCCGTACAAACATTTATGTCGCCCATTAAAGGTTTAATAGGTACTACAGCCTACGGTACCAACGAATTCTATCGCTATCCTTCACAGAAATATGGTGAGAAAAGCGAATTCTCTATTGAAGGTGCCACCAAATTGCCAAGAGTTGATATTATTTATGCCGATGCCGATATGAACCCCGATCTGATTGATGCAGCTGTTAAGTTAGGTGCAAAAGGTATTGTTATAGCCGGTGTGGGTAATGGAAACATGAATAAAGTGGCGCTAGATGCTTGTGCACGTGCCAGCAAGCAAGGTGTGGTAGTGGTAAGAAGCACACGTGTGGCAACAGGTAATGTAGCCCGCAATGTAGAAGTAAATGATGACCAACTAGGATTAATTGCCTCCTATGGCCTAAATCCTCAAAAATCACGCATACTGCTTTCCGTGGCACTCTTGAAACCCCGGAAGTTAGATGAGTTGCAAAAAATCTTTATGGAATACTAATACTTATAGTTATGAAGCAAGTTTACCTGAAATCGCTGCTGGCAGCGATTGCCCTGATCTTATTAGCCAACACCCTCAAGGCACAGGTGCAGACACAGAAGGAGGAGTCAAGAAGGGTAATGGATCTTTATGGCTTTGCCATGATGGATGCCGGCTATAATTTCGACCAGATCCATCCGGATTGGTTCGATGTTATACGTACTACCAAGCTGCCTTCATTTAAAAACGAGTTTGGCACAAATGGTAATACTTATTTCTCAGTTCGTCAAACCCGCTTTGGCGTGAAGAATTATTTTCAGACAGGAGTGGGTGAATTGTTTACCCAATTTGAGTTTGAAATGTTTGGTACAGGGGTGGATGCCGGACAAACCACCATTCGTTTGCGACATGCCTATGGCGAATTGGGAAAATGGGGCGCCGGTCAATATTGGAGCCCATTCATGGATATTGATGTATTTCCAAATACCGTTGAATATTGGGGCCCTCCTGGTATGGCCTTCTTCCGTAATGTGCAATTGCGTTATATGCCAATAAAGGGTGATACCCGGTTAACCATTGCGCTTGAAAGACCAGGTGCCAGTGCAGACCAGGGGGTTTATGCCGGTCGCATTGAGCTGGGTAATGTTAAGCCTCGATTTAAGCTACCTGACCTTTCAGCCGAATACCGTAGAGCCTTTGGATTTGGTTACATTGAGTTGGCCGGTATTGTGCGCCGTATGGAGTGGGAAGACCTGGATCCTACCGGTCCCGACTTGTCGGGTAAGGAAACCGGATGGGGATTTAACCTCAGTACGAATGTGAAGTTTGGAGGCAAAGCTGTTTTTAGGGGTTCGGTGCTTTATGGAGAAGGTGTTGAGAACTACATGAACGACGCACCGGTAGACGTAGGTATTAAGAATAATCCTGGTAATACGGCAAGACCCGTAGAAGGTGTGGCTTTGCCGGTAACAGGCGTGAGCGCTTTCGTTGATGTTCAATGGAATGAAAATTTCAGCTCTTCATTCGGTTATTCCTTGGTTAATATTGACAATTCGGATGCCCAGGCACCTAATGCATTTAAGAAAGGGCAATACGCTATTGGCAACCTGATGTACTACCCGGTAAAAAATGTAATGATGGGTGTTGAGTACCAGTTTGGTGACCGGCAAAACTTCACTGATGGCTTTAGTAGCTCTATCAGCAAAATACAGGCTTCGTTCAAGTTCAGTTTTTCCGAATCAATGTATAAGAGAGATTGATACTAGTTTAAATTGAATAGCTTGGAATTTGGAAATCCGAAAAGTTAAATATCGAAATCCGAAGGGTGAAAATCCAAAATCCAAATAGACTAATACCAATTTAAGTTAAGCAGTATGTATATCCGATGAGGGTTGGAAGTTGATAGTTGACAGTCGGCGGTAAGGAGCTGCCCACTGCCATCTGTCATCTTTCCTCTTACCTCTGTAAACTAAATTCATCCTCCTTTATTGAAAGCCGTATAAGACTTGTTAAATAAGAGCATAACCTGTGCATGACCGTGAGATCGATTTTTATAACCATGTTAGTTGAAGGCTTGCTCTTTAGCAATTTGGCTGTATGCCAGGAACCTAAAAAGCATGATACCACAAAGATCGTCCCTGATGGTACGGAAGGATTACTTTATAAAATAGACTCATCTACTAAGAAGTTAGAGAACCCTAAGGCGAATGATTTTGATGGCACTGTTACTACGTTCAGAGTAGGGCTCGGATTTATTTATGATGCTACTACCTATATACAAAGTAATACGTTTAAAGAACAGGTAGACTCGGCAAAATTAGAAGTAGAGCCAAAAGGTAAGCTCCGGGATTTCAGAATGCTTGCCAGCGGCGTGTTTAAAACAAAAAGAAGCCTGGCCTGGAAGTTTGCTTACATGTGGGATGGCGATAATGATAAATGGTTGCTAAGGGAAACAGGTCTTACCATAGGTGTTCCTGAATTGTTCGGGCATATCTTTATTGGCCGTACAAAGGAAGGATTCTCGCTGATAAAAGTTATGAATGGCCACTCGCCCTGGACCAATGAAAGATTAATGGCCATTGATGTGATCCCCATTTTGGCAGATGGGATCAAATGGTTTGGCTATCTTCCCAAATCCCGACTTTTCTGGAACCTGGGTTATTTCAACGATCTGATATCCAGGGGCCAGAGTTTTTCTACTTATGAATGGCAAACGGTGGCACGGGTTGGATGGTTGCCAATTTATGATACTAAGAATAATGTAGTGCTGCACACCGGTATCAATCTACGTTACGGAAGACCGTTAGATGGTAAGATCACGTTAAAGAGTCGTCCCGAATCGAATCCTACACCACAGCTTATTAATACCGGCGCATTTGAGGCAGAACATTCCAGTCATATTGGACCTGAGATCTACTACCGGAACAAACGTCTGATGTTAGGGTCGGAGATGTACCTCCATAATTTTTATTCCGACAAAACGGAAGACCATCATTTTTTTGGTGGCAACATAGTGGCCAGCTACTTCTTTACAAAAACATTTCGTCCTTATAATACGATTGGAAGTATTTTCGGATTTATACCCGTTAGAAAATCAGTATTTAAAGGAGGCTGGGGTGAGTGGGAAGGTGTGCTAAACTTTTCCATGCTGGATTTGAATGATGGCGCTATACAGGGTGGTAAATTCTGGCGTATAACACCTATGGTTAACTGGTATATGACTAAACATTTGCGTTGGGAATTTATATATGGTATTGGCCAATTGGAGCGGTTTAATAAAAAAGGAAATGTACAGTTCTTTGAAACCCGCTTTCAAATAACATTGATGTAGTTCATTTACATTCTTCTGCTCCCTCTATTTCCAAACCCGCTATGAGATCGATGTATCTGTATGTCTCGCTTAAACGGGCGCAACTAAACGGACACTCCAGAAACCAAAAAGGTAATATCTACTACTAATTTCAAATAGGTAGTAGGGTTTTAAGTCTGGAATTTGGACTTTGGAATCTGAAACCTGAAATTTCCCTACCGGCCTGCTTAATTGAAAACGGTATTATATGTTATTAAAACCTGCACTTATCATTTGCTCGATATTGATTGTATCTGCAACACAGGCGCAACAAAATTGGCCGCGTACCATTGAAGCCCAAGGAGGTGGCCAAATCACACTTTATCAGCCTCAACCGGAAAGTCTGGATGGTAATATTGTGAAAGGAAGAACGGCTTTTTCGGCACGCAAAAAGCCTTCCGATGACCCGGTATTTGGAGCACTCTGGTTTACGGCCACTATGGAAACCAACCGCGATACCCGCACAGCGGTCTTGCAAAGTTTGAAGATTGACAATATCAAGGTTTCTGGTGTCGATGATACCGCCAAAACCAATATTCTAAAAACCTTCCTTGAAACAGAAGTGCCCAAGCTGAATTTGCAGACTACGTTGGATGAAATTCTTTCTTCTATAGAAGAAGAGCAAAAAGGTTCTTCCGATAACTTAAAAAACGATCCGCCGGAAATCATCTATACCGATAAACCATCTACCCTGGTTTTAATTGATGGCGAGCCCCGGCTGAAGGATGATGAAAAGCTTAAAATGAAACGGGTTATTAATACCGCTTTCCTGATCCTTCAGCATCCTAAACAAAAAAAATACTATCTCTATGGTGGTGCCCATTGGTATGTGTCACCGTCAATCACCACTGGTTGGGCACCGGCAAAAAAGCTACCCAAAGACATTCGCAAAATTGATAAGCAGATCAAAGAATTGGAAAAGAAGAACAACCAGGGCAACTCCTCTGCTAAAAAAGAAAAGCCACCCGAATTAATTGTAGCTACAAAGCCTTCCGAGCTCATCCAGTCGGAAGGACAGGCCAATTTCAAAAGTATCAGTGGCACGCAACTGTTATATATGTTCAACAGCGATAACAATGTATTTATGGAACTCAATTCCAATACCTATTTTGTTTTGCTGTCGGGGCGTTGGTACAAGGCTGCTTCGTTAAAAGGTCCCTGGACGTACGTGCCTTCCGATCAATTGCCGGAAGACTTTAAAAAGATCCCGGAAGGATCACCGGTTGATGGTGTGCTGGCCAGTGTGGCTGGTACCAATGCGGCCAAAGAAGCCACTTTAGATGCGCAGATTCCACAAACAGCTAAAGTGGACCGGAAAACAGCAACAGTTACCGTTAACTATGATGGGGAACCAAAGTTTGAAAAAATTGAAGGTACTAACCTTGAGCTGGCTATGAATACTAGCAGTAAGGTTTTTAAAGCAGACAACGGGTATTACTGCGTTGATAACGGCGTCTGGTACAGGTCTGCGTCACCCAAAGGGCCCTGGCAGGTGTCTGATGAACGACCCAAAGGGGTAGAAGATATTCCACCCAGCAGCTCGGCCTACAACACCAAGTATGTGTATGTATATGACTCCACTCCGGAGTATGTATATGTTGGATATACGCCCGGGTATATGGGGGCTTATGTATATGGGCCAACGGTAGTATATGGCACTGGTTATTATTATTATCCCTGGTATGGGCCTTATTATTATCCGCACCCTTACACGTTTGGTTTTAGTATGCATTACAATCCCTGGTGTGGTTGGAGTATGGGCTTTGGTTTCAGTATGGGCTTTTTCAGTATGGGTATATATGGCGGCTATGGAGGTTATTGGGGGCCGCCCATGTATCGTCCGCCCTACTATCCAGGAGGGGGGTACAATGGCCACCATGTGAGTCACTACAATAGAAATACGGTTATCAATAACCGTGATAACAATATCAACAGGGGCAATTCAAACAATATTTACCGTGATCGTAATGGTGTGTCCACCAATGATCAGCTGAGGCGTTCACAGGGCAACCGTGCTTCTCAGCAACCCGCCAACCGGAATAATGTGGTGGCGGACCGGCAAGGAAATGTATATCAGAGGGGTGGGGATAATAACTGGTCGCAGCGCAATGCGAACGGCTGGCAACCCGCCAATAATGCCAATACGCGAGATCTGGATCGGCAAATGCAGAACAGGGATCGCGGCCAATCGCGCAATGCCGGATACAACAACATGAACCGCGGTGGCAACATGGGCGGTGGTTATCGTGGTGGCGGTGGGGGAGGAAGGAGAAGGTGAGGGAAACGCTGCAAGCTGTAAGCTACACGCAGGAGGCGCACACCGTCTACGGACTGCAGTCCACAGAGAGATACCTCAAGCTGTAAGTAGCCTGTTTGTATGTTAGAGGAAACTTGTATTTGGTGTCTACTCTTTAAGCTGTCGAACATGGCCTGGAATGGCAGGCCGGACGGATGGTAATGGGGTGGCTGCATAGGGTATGTGTAAGCGCCCGTTGCGTTTGACTTTCCAGTTGGATAAGTAGCGCGCCAGCTTTGGTTTTTGATTGGCAGGTGCTGTCGGCTGTTGCACCGGCTTTGTGGTTGGGGGTACTGCCGCTACAGGTGTTGCTGTAGGAGTAGCCTTGCTGGTGGTTTTCTGCACTAATTTCTGGCAATGCGCCATCAGCAGTTCCTGTGCTTCTTCCTTGGTCTTGCCCTGGTACAACCACTTATTGACCATGCCGGTTAGCCTGGCAAACAACCCGGGTTTGCGCACAGTCCCTGGCAGCTGGCGGTAGTACACGCGCTTCACCATCCTGGCGGCCACGCCAAACCGGTTGGCATTGGCCATCGTGCGCTGGAGGTTAGGATCTTTTCGCATCTTCTTAGCGCTTTTATAATCGCCTTTGCTACGCAGGTAATATGTATCTCCTAACTTATAAAAGATGATGCCATCGATGGTGCCGGTAATGAAGACGGGGCCTACTTGTTTTGCCATAGGTTGGGTGATTATTAATGATAAATTATTAATTATTACTGTATGCTAAATATTTTAGCAAATCTACCCAACTAAAGGCCCCTTTCAAAACCTTTTACTCTCTTTAGTTATACACATGTAGGCCACTGCTAATATCATTAATCCCTCCGTGGTCAATCGGCGCCAGCTGCGGGAGTCTTCTTGTGCGCGGGTGCTCCCCTTTAGGGGCTGGGGGTGTGCCTAGCCTGTACCTCTCCTGTACCTCTCCTGTACCTAGTCTGTACCTCTCCTGTACCTCTTCTGTAGGTAAGTCCGTACCAACTGCACAGATAAAGCCCTCTACCTGCCTTCCACATTCACTACGGCTCCCACCATCCTCCTATACTCCTCCTCTCTTCATTGTACATTGAGTATTGAAAGTTGAACATTGAACATTTCCTCCCTTCTATATTCATCCTTCCTTGTTCATTATTCTTCCCCTATATACATCCATCAACCCTAAAATAAAATCGTAATAATCAGAGCTGAAAAATGCTCTCAAAGCGAAGAGGTTGAAAGGTACTTATTCTTCCTTTTAGGCAACCGCAGATGCTGAAACAAGTTCAGCATGACAGCAAGAGGCTTTACCTATTTCAAACCTATCTTAGATGCCAGTCTCTGCGATCCTTCGCTATCGCTCTGGATGACAAACGCCAGAGTCATTATGGCTGGCAGGCAGGTTGTAAGGGGGGAGGGAATGACGCCAAACGTGTAAGAGTTTCCAAAAGCACTATTGCTATAAACGAAAAAGCACTCCACAAACGGAGTGCTTTGCTATTTTATAGATCTATTTATTCTTTACTGTTCTCTGTGCCCCTTTGTGCTCGCTGTGTCGCCGTGGTTCCTTGCAGCGTGGCTGCTCCCCTTTAGGGGCTGAGGTGTGCCGGGCCGCTACCTCTATCACTTCGTTTTACGGCTATCCAGGAGCTTAGAGAAGTGTTCCTGATAAGTAATACCAATAGGTATTACGCGGTCTTTAACGTGCACTTCCTGCCGTTCTATGGCATTGATCTTATCAATGGCTACAATGAAGGATTTGTGTAGGCGTACAAAACGGTTAGGCGGCAGTATCTCTTCCAGCTGTTTCATAACCTGTAGCGTGATGATGCGCTGATTTTTGGTGAAGATCGATACATAGTTCTTCAAGCCTTCTATGTACAGAATATCATCCAGTTCTACACGGATCATTTTGGTCTCTACTTTCACAAAGATGTATCCGCCGGTTTCGGAATAAAACTTCTGCGGTTTTTCTTGTTGTGCGTTTGGGTTTTTAAGATTGTAGGCTTTTTCTACCGCCCGGTAAAAGCGTTCAAAGGAAATGGGTTTTAGCAGGTAGTCTACTACATTATGTTCAAAGCCATCAATGGCATATTCCTGGTAGGCCGATGTTATGATTACCTGTGCACGGTTTTGCAGCAGTTTTAAAAACTGTATGCCAGTGATCTGTGGCATTTGGATATCTAAGAAGATAAGATCAACAGGGTTGGTGTTGATACTCAGCAGTGCGTCTAAAGGGTTATTGAAGGTATAGGCCAGTTCCAAAAAGGAGACCTTGCTGATGTGGTTTTGCAGCAATTGAATCGCTAGTGGCTCATCGTCTATCACCATGCATTTCAACATGGATTCATGTGTTGGTTCACTCATAAAGGTAGTTGTAATTTCACAAAAAACTGGTCGTCGGTTTCCTTTACATCCAGGGTGTATTGATTGGGATAAAGCAGGTTCAGGCGCTTGCGAACGTTTTGAATGCCAATGCCTCCTACTTTATCTTTCATATATTCGTTCTTGTAGTTCTGTATATAAAACTCCAGGTGTTTACCGGTGATCTTCAGCTCAATGTTTATAGGTTTTTCCGCCACACCTCTTATACCGTGCTTAAAAGCATTTTCAATGAGCGGAAACAGCAAAAGGGGAGCTATGCGGCAGGTACTTGGCTCGCCTTCAATAGAAAAATTGACATATAATTCTCCCTCGTGGCGCAGCCTTTCCAGGTCTATATAGCTATTGATATGGCGTATTTCATTATCCAGTCTTACTTTATGTTCTTCATCTTCTTTTTCGTACAGTACATACCGCATCAGGTCGGAGAGCTTCATAATACTATCGCCGGTGCGCTTGCTATTTTCTATCACGGCCAGCGAGTAAATATTGTTCAAGGCATTGAATAGGAAATGTGGATTGACCTGCATTTTTAAATAAGAGAGCTCGGCACGTAGTCGTTGGTTCTCCAGCTCCTTCCGGATCTTTTCCTGTTGGTACCAGTTCACCGAAAGGCGATAGGCAAAAGCAACAATTACGATAGAGACATTGGTAAGAATATTCGTTTGGAAATAGGTTCTGAATAAGTAGCTGAAAAACCCCTGTGGTTCGGCTGGTATCTTATTTTTGAACATGCGCTGATAACCGGGATTGTGCTGCAATAAATAATCTGTATGATACCACTGCAAGCGAAACTTGAAGTAGGTAAAAAGAATGGCTAGCAGCAAGGATGCAATTACCACCCACGCCCATTTTTTTTTCTGTAACCCCATTCGTGGCATAATGTAAAAGGCCACTATATAGAATAATAGAAAATTGATAAAAACGAGTATGATATGGTTGAAGAGGAAAAACTGGGTAAAAATTTTTGAGTTGACCAGCGTGGGCAAAAACACGATCAAATGCAGGAGCTGCCAGGTTCCCCAATGTGTAAAAAAGGTGAGTACAGGTCTTTTAGCAAAAATTACCTGTGATAACGTATTGGGTTTTTGTAGGTCTGTCACGTCTAGATAAGCTTTAGTGAGGTATTAATTGTCTTTCAAATTCTTAAATATCATTGTTTTATTCTCCTATTACTTGACCAAATAGGTTTTTCAGCGGACAAGCTCAATAAAAGCAAGGATCAGTTTTCGTCCTTTAAAATTAGTAACTGGTCAACTAGTCTTCTGCATACGTGTGATTGTTTCTTAAACAGTGGAGCTTACCAATAATTTAAAGGCGTAGATTTTTTGAAACCAGCAGAAAGTCCACTTTAAAGAAACCCAGTAACGCTCTGTTATTTACTTATCTGTAACTCAAAACCTGTAGCTAGTACCTAAAACAAAGGACTGTCGGCAATTAGAGTAAAATGGCGAAGTAGGAGACCGGGCGGCAGTTAACACCTAAAGCTTAGAGAAAATGTTTGTGAAACATGATTTAACCCACCTAAACGGCTACACCCATTACCTGGGTAGAGATGTGCCGCTGATCGATAGCAGGCAACAAGCGGTGTTCCGGTAGCTAGCCGGGCGACACTTCAAAAAAAAGTTAAAAATAATTTAATAACGATCCCCCCCTTTCTAATCGCTCATTGTATTTAAATGAGTGACATGCCCTTGGTGTGCGTAGGATCCTGGGTTCAGATTGAGGGTAGACTTTTCTAAAAGGCTGTATTGAGTTCGAAAAATGGCTCTTACACAGGCCGGATGTCTTTGGGAAGTACCACATGAAATTAAAGCTAATGAGCAGGCCGGATCCTAGTTTGGTTGAACTACTTCATAAGGATGATATAGGTGCTTTTGATACTTTATTTAAGAAGTATCACCTGGCCGTGTATCGTAATATTCTAAAGATCACAAAAGACGAGTCTACGTCTGAAGATCTTTTGCAGGAAGCTTTTATACGGCTTTGGGAAAAAAGAATGCAGCTGGATCCCGAGCAGTCCGTTGCCGGCTGGTTATTTGTTATCAGCTTTAATCTTTCCGTTAATTATACACGCAAAAAACTACGAGAACAGGTTATCCATAAAGAGTTGTTCTGTAACCATTTTCAACAGATAGGGCAGGATAGTACCGCTATCTTAAATGAAGAACAATATTATTTGCTGCAAAAAGGCATAGAGCAGCTTTCTCCACAAAAAAGAAAGATCATCAATCTCTGTAAGCTGGAAGGTAAAACCTACGAAGAAGCAGCAGCTGAATTAAAAATATCACGTCATACGGTAAAAGAATACTTATCAGCGGCCATGGCCTCGCTAAATGATTATGTGAGAAAGAATGCGAGTCATGTGGCAGTGCCGTTCTTGTTGTTGGTGGTGAATAATTATAATTAGAACTAGGATTGTTAGGATGGGAAGGATTTGGAGGAAAGGGTTGACAGGTTAAAAAAGAGGAGAGGTTGATAAGGAAGGGAATAATGAACAAGGAACAAGGAAGGAAGAAGGGAGGGAATGTTCAATGCTCAACGCTCAATGATCAAGGTACAAGGAAGAATAAAGAAGGGATTTGGAATTTGTGATTTAGAGCAGCAGCGGCCAGATATCCCATATCTCAATAGGTGTCATCAAGTACAGAAGCTTCTTATGGATATGGAATATCAATCCTTAGAAAGGCCAGCCATCTTTCCAGCCCCTCTAATTGCTGTTTATTAATCGTAATAGTTGAAAGGAACTCCCAATTTCAAATCCCAAATCCTAAATCTCAAATTCCAATATTTAAGCGGAAAAAATAAAAATTCAAAAGCCTATCCCCCCTTTTTTTCATCTCCATTGTATTTAGTATAAATAAACATTCTTGGTGAATCGTAGACAGGAATATCTCAAATATTTATTAGAAAAGGAACGGTGGACAATTGATGACGAGGAATGGATGTTAAGTTATTTGGAAAGAGGTGAGCTGGGAGCGTTTGAAAATGTAGCGAGGGAAGCGTTCAATGAGGATGTTGCTTCTTACAAAAACGTACGAGACATACGATTGTCGGAATCAGCCTTAAAAAGCATCCATCAGCGTATAGATATGCCAAAGCCTTCCTTGATGCAGTCCATTCAATTGCACTGGGTGAAATATGCGGCGGCGGCTTGTATAGTTCTTTTATTAGGATGGGGCTATCTGTATATGACTGTTTTTTACAGTGGCTCACAAAGTATACCGGTTCAGCATGTTACAACTGCTGCTACGGAACGTAAAACCATTGAATTGCCAGATGGCTCTTTTGTAAGCCTGGAGCCGGGTACATCACTCGATTACCCAGCAACGTTTACAGGCGAGACCAGGAAGGTAAGCTTAAAAGGTGAGGCCTTCTTTGAAGTAGCAAAAGATGCGAAGCATCCATTTGTTATTCAAACAAAGCATTTAAAAACAACCGTACTGGGTACTTCTTTTAATGTAGAAGCCTACGATACCAAACTGTCGAAAGTAGTAGTGGTGACCGGAAAAGTAAAAGTGCAGACCGATGAAGACAAACAGACCATTATACTAACACCTAACCAAAGCGTGGTGTATAACAATACAACCGGTGAGCTGGTAAAGAAAGAGGTAGCGACAGAAGCGCAGTTTTACCAGCACCGCAGAATCGGAAAGTTCAATTATAGAGGCGTAGGGTTGGATAAAGTAGTAGAAGATCTCCAGCGTTATTATAATACAACCATTACGATTGAAGGTGATACAAAAGAGTGCATGTTCTATGGTGATTTGTTTGCCGGCGATCAATTGGAAAAATCATTGGGCCTGATTGCCACATCGCTCAATGCTACTATTAAAAAGGATACTAAAAATAGCTATACGATTGTAGGTGGCCACTGCCGCTAAACAGTCAAAACAACCAATACGCTAAACCAAAAAACTAAACCTATACATTAAGATTACTGTATGCGACAAATGGGAAACCGTGCTTATGTAAGAAAGTTCAAATCGATCATTAAGTTATCCATACTTATCGTTTCGATTTTTGGAGCTACCGCAGCATCTGCAACCGATGGAAAACTACAAGATGTACTTGAAAAGACCATTTCTATTGAGTTTAAGGATGTATTACTAAAAGATGCGTTAGATAAGATCAGTGCACAAACTAAGATTTCGTTCGTTTATGTTAGCAATCCTGCTTTGAATAATAAAGTGAGCGTTCAGGCACACGATCAGAAAGTAGGAGAGTTATTGAAAAAATTATTACTGCCTTATGCGCTTCAGTATGTGGTAGTAGATGATCATATTGTAATCCGTGCCGGCACTGAAAAGCCTGGCAAGGTAGCCCTTGAGCAGTCTAACCCACTGCATGGACTTCCTCCAACAGATATCAAAGGAATTGTGATCTCCGACAATGATGCGCCTTTAGCGGGCGTATCTGTCGTTGTAAAAGGTACGCAACGTGGGGTGGTTACAAATGCCAAAGGTGAGTTTGAATTGAAAGGTGTAAATGCTGATGCCGTATTGGTGATCAGCATGACGGGTTATAAATCACAAGAAGTAAAAGCAGAAAGCTTTAAGAGCACCGCTTTCCGTGTTCAGATGAAACCAGAAGCTGCCAGCTTACAAGAGGTGGTAGTAACCGGTTTCCAGAGCATTGATAAAAAGAAATTTACTGGTGCCTCTACGCGTTTGAAAATTGAAGACGTGAAGATGGATGGTGTAACCGATGTAAGCCGCATGCTGGAAGGCCGTGCTGCCGGTGTATCTATCCAAAACGTATCTGGTACCTTCGGTTCAGCTCCCAAAGTGCGTGTACGCGGTGCTACCTCTATCACAGGTGAAAACAAACCACTGTGGGTAGTAGATGGTGTGGTATTAGAAGATATCATTAACATCTCTAATGACCAGTTATCTTCTGGTGATCCTAACACCATGTTAGGTTCTTCCGTAGCGGGTTTAAACCCTAACGATATTGAGACATTCGATATCCTGAAAGATGCTTCTGCTACCGCCCTATATGGTGCTCGTGCCATGAACGGTGTTATTGTAATCACTACCAAGAAAGGTAAAGCGGGTAAGCCTGTTGTGAATTACACAGGTAACTATACCATGCAGCTGAAGCCTTCTTATAATAACTATGATATCATCAACTCGGCCGACCAACTGGCCTTGTATGCAGAGATGGAGCGGAAAGGTCAAATCAGCATTACTGATATGGCTGTTGCCGCTAACTCTGGTATTTATGGAAAGCTGGCCGAAAAAATTGAAGATGGTTCTGTATATAACACAGCTGCAGGCAGATCTGCGTTCCTGGCTAAATACGGAAGCTTAAACACCAACTGGTTTGATGTATTGTTCCGTAACTCCGTTGCCCAGGAACATTCTTTAAGCATTTCTGCGGGTACGGATAAAGCACAATCCTATTTCTCTTCTAGTTTTTATAATGATAATGGATGGTCTATTGCTGATAAAGTAAAACGCTTTACAGCTAACCTGCGTAATAACTATACGCTGTCCAATAAGTTATCTGCGGGCTTTACCATGACTGGTTCCATCAGACAGCAACAGGCGCCCGGTACTATCGGCCGCGCCAACAACCCGGTAGAAGGTACTTTCAGCCGCAATTTTGATATTAACCCATTCAGCTATGCGCTGAATACCAGCCGCCTGCTTCCTGCCTATGAGGAAGATGGCAGCCTGGCTTACTTCCGCAGAAACTTTGCGCCATTCAACATCCTGTCTGAACTGGAGAACAACCGCATTAAACTGAACGTACTTGACTTGAAACTTCAAGGCCAGGCTACGTATAAGTTCAATAAATATTTAAGCTATGATTTCAATGGTGCGTTGCGTTTTGTAAAAACAGCCAACGAGCATGAGATCACGGAGCACTCTAACCAGGCCGAGGCTTACCGTGCTGCCAGCACATCTACCATTAAACAGCGTAACCGTTATTTGTATACAGATCCTAACGATCCATCAGCAGAGCCTGTAGTGGTATTGCCTTACGGTGGTTTCTATAATCTCCAGGAAAACCAGTTGATCAACTATACGTTCCGCAACAACCTGACCTTTAATAGAACCTTCAACAACCGTCACCAGGTAGTAGCGTTGGTAGGCCAGGAGGTTAAATACACGGACCGTCAAAATACCAATAACACGGGTTTTGGTTACCAGTATGACAATGGTGGTATTCCTTTCGTTGATTATCGTATTGTTAAGCAAATGCTGGAGAACAACTTCCAGTACTATGGCATGAGCAATGAGCGTGATCGCTTTGTAGGCTTCTTTGGTAATGCTAGTTATACCTACGATAATAAATATAACATCTCTGCTACTATGCGTGACGATGGCTCTAACCGCTTAGGTAATTCTCCTTCCGCGCGTTGGCTGCCTACGTGGACCGTTGCCGGTCGCTGGAACGTAGATAAAGAGAAGTTCATGGAGAATGTAGACGCCATTAGTTATTTAGCCCTTCGTGGTAGCTATGGTTTGAATGCCTCTTATGGTAACGCTATGAACTCTACGGCAGTATTGTTGACCGAGTTGACAAAAAGAGCCAACAGTGCCGATGGACAGGTAGCGATCAATATTGCCAGCTTAGAAAACTCCGATCTGACATGGGAAAAGAAATACGAAGCTAACGTGGGTATGGACCTGGGTTTATTAAAAGGACGCATGAACGTAACCGTAGATGCGTATAAAAGGAACAGCTTCGATCTGATCAGCTTTGTGAAGACTGGCGGTATTGGTGGTGAGTTGTACAAGCAAGCCAACTACGCTGATCTAAGCTCTCATGGTATTGAAGTGAGTGTAGGAGGGAAGCCTGTAACTGGTAAAAACTGGAGCTGGAATACGAACCTGACCTTCGGATACAATACGAATAAGATCACGAACTCTGAAAACAAGCCCCTGATATTTGATCTGATCCGTTCAGAAGGTGGTGCGCAGGTAGGCTATCCCGTTAGAGGCTTGTACTCTCTTGTATTTACCGGTTTGGATAAATATGGTTTGGGAAGCTATATTAATCAAAATGGTAACTCTAGTTATGCTGTAGATTTTCAGAGTGAAAACACCCAATACCTGAAATATGAAGGTTCTGCGGATCCAACCATTACAGGTGGTTTCACTAATACGTTTAATTATAAAGACCTGTCATTCAACTTCCTGATGACGTACCAGGCAGGCAATAAGATCCGCATGCAGCCAACATACAGAAGCGGTTACTCTGACCTGGATGCGGTACCTGGTGAATTTATTAATCGCTGGACATTACCTGGTGATGAAAAGATCACGAACATTCCTTCAACGGCTGATTTATATACTAACTATGGTTTGGGTGGTGCTTATACGTACAACAACTATAACTATTCTGATATACGTGTAGTAGACGGTTCTTTTGTACGTCTGAAAACCATATCGCTTGCGTATAAACTGCCCGCTTCTTTGTTAAAGGCAGCTCGTTTGAATGCAGCCTCTATCAGCTTGCAAGGAAACAACATGTGGTTGATCTATGCTGATCCAAAGCTGAAAGGCCAGGATCCTGAGTTCTTCAATACGGGTGGTGTGGCCATGCCAATCAATAAACAATTTGTTCTTTCATTAAAAGTGGGCATTTAATAATGGGTAGCAGAATTAATAAAATAGGAATTTGTATAGGCTTATCTGGTATGCTGGCTTTATCCAGCTGTAGTAAATTCCTGGAGACAGAACCGGATAACCGTACTACGGTAACTACTCCTCAACAGGTTTCTCAATTAGTGGCGAATGCCTATCCAAAAGCGAGTTATATCGCGTTTTGTGAGGCTATGTCAGATAATGCTGAAGATAAAGATGCTCCTTTCTCTTCTCAGTTGAACTCACAGTCTTACAACTTCCAGGATGTAGAGACGATTGATTACGATACGCCGGAGTCATATTGGACGGCTGCTTACAAAGCCATTTCTCAAGCCAACCAGGCCTTGCAGGTGATTGAAAAATCGGCTGATAAAGCAAACCTGAAAGCCCAAAAAGGGGAGGCATTGGTAGCAAGAGCCTATGCGCACTTTATGCTGGTGAACCTGTTTTCTAAAGTATATGATGCCAATGCAGGAAACAATCCTGGTATTCCTTATGTAACGGCTCCTGAGAATGTGGTGAATGGACAGTACGAGCGCAAGACCGTGAAGTATGTGTATGAAATGATCGAGAAGGACCTGACTGAAGGTATGCCTTTGATCAATGATGGCATGTATGCCAACGCGCCAAAGTTCCACTTTAATACGGCAGCTGTACATGCTTTTGCCGCCAGATTCTACCTGTTCAAAAAAGAATATGATAAAGTACTGGCACATTGTAAGGCAGCGGTGAGTGGTGACTTTGCACCTAGCCTGAGACCTTGGAATGGCAGCTATAGCAGTTTGCAGTACGCTGAATTGCAGGCCATTTATTCCAGCGCCAGCGAGAATGCCAACATCATGTTGCAAGAGGCAATGTCGGTTTGGGGACGCTCGTATCCTACCAACCGCTTTGGCATGGGTGAGACCATTGTAAGCACATTAATGTATACGCCTCAAAACCCAACGGGTGGACGTTTTGCCATTGGTAGAAATATCTATGGCACCTCTCCGCAAACGTATAATATCCCCAAATTCCGTGAGCATTTTGTTTATGCAAGTGCAACGGCCAATTATGGTGACCCCTACAACACGATTCCTTTATTTACCGTAGAAGAGGTGTTATTCAATAAAGTTGAAGCCAATTGCAATTTGGGTAATTATGAGGATGCCGTAAAAGACCTGAATGCCTGGGTAAGCAAGAATATTGAAAACTACGATGCGAATAAGCATAACCTGACGGTTCAACGAATCAAGAATTATTATCCTACGCTTAGTACGGCAGATGCCATTATTAAAACGGCATTGGAATTCAAGCGTGCCACCTTTATGCATGAGGGTATGCGTTGGTTTGATAACATCCGTTTAAAGATGACCATTAAGCACGCTTTGAAAAAAGAAGGTAAGGTGATCACTATCGGACCGGATGACAACCGCCGTGCCATCCAAATACCAACGACAGCAACACTTTCAGGTATTGCGTTAAATCCACGCTAAGAAGTATTGAAATCGATTGTAATAGAAGAACAAACAAATTATAAAAGTCATTTGATGAAAAATATAGTTAGACTATTCACTTTCTGCAGCTTGATGTTGGCCCTGGCATCCTGTTCTAAAAAGAATGAAGAGGTGAAGTATACCCCTTCGCCAGGTTTGGGGGGTGACACATGGGCAAGCGGACCCATTGATAAATGGATGGAAGACAGTTTGACCAAACCTTATAATATTAATGTGAAATACCGTTGGGATCCCTGGGAAGTAAACCTGGGTGCCAACCTGGTACCACCAGAGGAAAAACGTATTATCCCTGCTTTGGAAGCCATGAAGCGCATCTGGATCGATCCGTATAACGCGGAAACCGGTAGCGATGCCTTTATCCGCAAGTATGCTCCCAAACAGTTTATCATGGTGGGTAGTGCGGAATACTTATCTAATGGTAACATGCTGTTAGGACAAGCGGAAGGAGGTAAAAAGATCGCCATGTATGTGATCAACAACTTCTCTGTTACCGATATAGATGCCCTGCGCCAGATGCTGCATACTATTGAGCACGAGTTTGGTCACATTCTGCACCAGACCGTAATGTATCCAGAGACATTTAAACGAATAACACCTGACTATACAGGTACCTGGTTTAATATGTCGATGGCGGAAGCACGAAGCCGTGGCTTTGCTACCAATTATGCGCGCTCTGGCCCCGATGATGATTTTGTAGAAACACTTTCTACGATGCTGATTGAAGGAAAGAACCGTTGGGATGAATTGGTTACAGATCAGAATCCGACAGCACAAGCCGCATTACGTAGAAAAGAAGCGGTTGTAGTGGATTACTTCAAAAATACCTGGAAGATTGATTTCTATAGCTTACAAGCTAGAACACAAAAGGCTTTGAATTTGCTATCGCCTGATACATTTGAATTAACGTATGGCTTTGACAAGGTTTTTAAAGGGGCTGCTTATGTACCGGAGCATCCACGCCTTCCTAAATCTGGGCTTGATTTTAGTGCAGCGTTTGACTCTGCTGCCTATCGAATTGATACACTTACCAAGAGTTCACTTATTCAAACCAGGGTAGATGCTATTATTCGTTCTGCTAGTGTAATGGAGCTGGATGTGTGGGTATACAGCCCTGCCGACAAAGAACAATTTGTGGTTGCCAGCTATGACTTTAATTATTCAAAAGGAGCTGATGGTTTTTACAAATTTAATTTTCTCAAAGCGAATCAGCAAGACGGTGAATTTCTGATACCCTATCTGAAAGAAATGCTTGACTTCTTTAAGAACGAGCAATTTAAGTTGAGTTGGTACCAGGCATTCTCACCTAATAATTCACTTTATCCAAAGGTGCTCTTTACACCAAAGCAAAATTCCAATAAATACTTTATCGGCCTGGCAGCTCGATAAGGAAACCTACATGTGATTATTTGGTAAAAACGAAATATGAAAAAACTTACATTACTATATATAGCTAGTGCTGCATTGGCGATTACTGCTTGCAAAAAGAACGAAACCGATTACCTGTTTGAGAAGCCTATTGATGAACGTCTTAATGAGTCATTAAGCAGTTACCAGGATGTATTGGTAAAAGCACCAGGATGGAGACTGTTTGTTTATCCACAAGGCCTGAAATCATCGGGTATTGAAATGGGCGGGTTTTCTTATTACGTACAGTTTACCCAGGACAACCGGGTAAAAATGGTATCGGATTTTGCCGTAGAAATGGCCACCACTCCAAATGAAAGTGGCTACCGTTTGAAAGCCTTGCAAAGACCATCGTTATTCTTTGATACCTATAGTTACCTGCATGTGGCTGCTGATCCCAGTGCTGCTGTTTCCCAATCACCTACTGGTTCAAATGGAGCAGGGTGGGGAAGTGATTTCACCTTTTCCTTTACAGAAGCGAAGCCAACGGGCGATACCCTGGTATTGGAAGGCAATCAGAATTTCAGTGATGCCCTGTTAGTAAAAGTTTCGGCCGGTGAAATTGACTCCGCATTGAATAAAGGCGCATTAAAAAAGAACATTGATGCGATGATGAGCTATGTAGCCAAAAACCAGTTCCTGGGGCTACCGCTGCCGAATAACAATAAAGCAGCGTTGTCCTTTGACGTTAGTTATAAGCTGCTGAGCCTGATCTACAAAAACGAAAAGGATGAGCTTGTTACCCTGAAGCCTGGATTTGCCTTTACCACAAGAGGTCTGTGGTTAAAGGATCCTGTAACTATTGGTGGTTACACCTTCCAGGAAATCCTATGGGATCAACAAAATAAGAACCTCTTTATTGTATCAGGTGGTAACAAAGTGGTTTTGTCGAGCAATTCCAGCCCTGTAGTGGTCTATACGTTTACCAACCAACTAGGTAAGCCCTTTACGGCTGTTATCGTACCTACAACACCGTTATATGGACAGTCTACGGTGTTTGCTTCTGCTTATGCAACAGCAAAGAACAAACTAGCGATCCCGCATTATGGACCTAACGGAATGTACGGCCTGGACCTGGGAGATATGTATTTCAGTTTTGATGTTGTTTCAAACCGGATGGTACTGAACACGTATGTATCAATGGCTGGCACCCGGTTCCTGGCAAAAACCATATATAACTATACTATTAGTGGTGATGCGATCCGGTTTACCTGGGTGAGTGACGATGCGAATGCAAATGCCATTAAGTCTGATATGGCTCCCTTGTTAAACTACCTGACCAATGATAGCTATAAGCTGAGTGCTATTACAACCACATCGGGCTTCTATGGTCAGTTTACCAGTAAGGAAAACCCCAATTTTTATTTCTCGGGTTATTTACAATAGAAGTAGTAAGTAAATCAGGAAAATTAAAATGATTAATAAAGGAAGCTTATAACCATACGCTTCTGTGAAGAGTGAAGATATAAAACATGGAAAACCAAAACGGCATTGCGTAAAGCAATGCCGTAATCCACTTTTTGTAGAAAAACGAAACGTTTAATAGCAGAAACAAACCCTAAAACACGGAAAACAAAAGCTGTATGAGAAAATTCACTGTTCCCGGCTTATGTAAATGCACACTGTTAGTGATTGCTACATTGCTACTCTCGCTGACGCGACTTCAGGCCCAAATGGATATTGCTATTGGAACTGGTACTGCTGCTAATGCAGCCGGTAACAGCAGTTCCGGTTATCCTTGTCCTTTTCAGGATGTACAGGAAGCTAGTCGAATGCAATTCCTGTATAAGGCCACAGAATTACAAAACATGGGTATGAAGGCCGGTAAAATCCGTGCAATCAGGTTTACGGTGGTGAACGTGGGTTTTACAGGTGTAATGGAAAATGTGGTATTTAAAGTTGGTACCACTGCGTCTACAAGTTTAACCACTTCAAGTTCAAGTTGGGATGCCTTTACTGGAACTCCTGCGGCAACCGCTCCACAGAATTATCAGCCTGTTAATGGAATAAACACCATAACCTTTCCAACACCATTTGATTGGGATGGAACAAGTAATATTTTGATTGAAATTTGTAACGGTGATCCGGCTTCTGTTTCTCCTTCCGTTAATACTGCTTCAGCTAATCCGGCAGTAACCTGGACTACAGGGTTGTCCTTTAATGGTTCTCACACGTTTAGAGGTAATGATTTAAATACAAGTACTATTTGTACTACTACCAGTGCTACTAACGTTGGTACCCAGACTACACGTCCCAACATTATTTTTGACTGGGATCCAGCCGGAACCTGCGACGGTAGCTTTAGTGCCGGAACTGTATCAGGCGCGCCTGCATCTGCTGTTTGTAATCCGCAGACATTTACATTAAGCTGGATGGGAACTTTAACCAGTGGAATGACCTTACAGTGGCAAACGTCTGCAGACAATGCCACATGGACCAATATTTTTGGAGCCAATGGTTTTAATTATACAGCAACACAGGCTACAACCAGCTATTACAGAGTGCTGGTAAAATGCGCTTCTGACCCTACTCCAAAAGCTACACCTGGTGTACAAGTAAATTCTGTTCCATTGGTGATGCCTTTGCCATCTGGTCCTTATAAGATTGATAATAGATTGACTGCAAATGATATTCCCGCTGGGAAGTTCATGTCTTTCAATGAGGCATATAATTATCTTAAATGCGGAATAGGTGGGCCAATTGTTTTCGATGTAGAAAATACAGGGATCGTGTATAACGAGCAATTAAATATGACATGGATTCCTGGTACAAGTGCTACCAATACGATCACCTTTAATGGTAATGGTGCTATTATTTCCACCAAGCCTAACAGTACCAATCGTGGCGTTATTAAGTTAAATGATGTTGATTATGTAACATTTGATAACCTGATTATTGTAGCTACGTCAACGACTACCGGAGAATATGGATGGGGCGTTCATCTATTGAACAATGCCGATAACAATACGTTTAAAAACTGTACGATCCGTACGCTTGTTCCTACTAGCTTTATGTATTATCTCAATACAGGGGGCGGTACAGAGAACTATGCTGGTATCGTTATTAGCTCCGCGGATAATTCTTTTAACAATTCTTCTTTTAACACTTTGTGTGACAACAACGTGTTTGATCATAATACCATTGAAGGTGGATCAGTTGGTATCACCATTCAAGGAAGTCTGACTTCCGGTATTATGAATAACAAGATCATTAATAATACCATCAAAAATTTTGGCCGTGCGGGTATCATAGTTGGGGGCTCCACAAATACAGTAATTGATAATAACGATATCACAAGACCCGACGTTCTGAATAATGCAGATGCGTTTAATATACCTGCTATTCAAGGTGTTTTGGGTGTTACGTTTAATGCCAACTTATTGATTACAAGAAATAGCATCCACAACTTCTTTGCGGCAACTCCAGATGTTCTCAACGAATTTCAGGGCGTAGGTTTCAGGCTTGCCGGTGGCCTTGCTGGTCAAAATAATATTGTTGCGAACAATCTTATTTATGATATAAATGGACAAGGAAATTTATTTGGTGTTTATAACAATGGTTCAAGTAATGTTTCCTTTTATCACAATACCATTTCACTAGATAATCCTACTAGTTATTCACAGAAATTGACCTGTGGCTTTTATCATACATCTGCTTCACCCGAAGTGTATTTTAAAAACAACCAGGTAAGCATCTTGCGCGGTGGTACAGGCTCTAAATATGGAGCCTACATGGCAGAAACCACTATTACCGGTGATAGCTTGGATTATAACAACTATTACATGGGTTCAAATCCAACATACGCAATCGGTTTTTATAACGGTACTACGTATAATACGCTTGCAACTTGGAGTGCTGCTGCTAAAATTGATGTTCATTCGTTGAGTGTAAACCCGCTTTACACAGATGCTGCAGCTGGTAATTTCAAGCCTCTTTCCAATATATTAAATGATAAAGGAGCACCGGTAGGCATTGCAAATGATATATTGCTAACAGTCCGTAGTAGCAGTACACCTGATATTGGTGCGTATGAATATTCACTGGCAGGTTGTTTAACCAATTTTGCTCCTGGTAATGCATTTTCCAATGTAGGCCAAACCACTTGCCCTAATAAATCGGTTACACTAAACCTGAAAAATTATGATGCAGGCTCTGGTCTTACTTTCAAATGGGAATCAGCACCTTCTGGCAGTGGACCCTGGACCGCAATCAGTGGTAACCTGGGCGACCCTGTATTTACCTTTACTATGGGCGCATCCACCCTTTATTATCGTGCTGCAGTAAGCTGTAATGGCGGATCGCCAAGGTATAGCGATGTGATTCAAATTGTTTCAGGTGCAGCCTTCCCGGCAGGTAATTATACCATTGATAATTCACAGCCTACAGATCCATCTGGTACAAAGAATTTTAATTCATTTAAAGAGGCGGTAGACGCTATTACCTGTGGTATTGCAGGCCCTGTGGTCTTTAATGTAAAACCGGGTAATACCGCTGGTTTATATACTGAGCAGATCCGTATCCCTGCTATTAATGGTACATCTGCTGTGAATACAGTAACGTTTAAAAGCTTTGATGATAACGTTGCTACAGCCGAATTGAAGTTCTCTCCCTCTGGCCCCGGCTCTAACTATGTGGTACTGTTGGATAGTGCGCGTCACATTAATTTCAAGAAGCTGACTGTTACTTCTACCAATGCCTTATATGGACGTGTAATAGAGGTTGCAGGAACTGTATATAGTGATAGTATCGTTAACTGTCTGATCAAAGCACCTGTGCCTGCCACTAATGATACCACAACGAAAATGGCTGCTATCTACGGTGGTACAAATTTACAAGGAGGTAGCCTTGTGTTCAAAGGAAATACCATTACCAATGGTGCCAAAGGAATTTACCTGGCTGGTCCTTCTGCAGCTGTATTTACCAATAATAACGTAATAGAGGAAAATACGTTTACGGGTACCTATCATCAGCCAATTTTTGCATTGAACACCAGCAATATCAGGATCAATAAGAATGTAATAACATTAAATACGTCGTTTTCAACCACCTCGTTCAACCAAGCCATATATGGTATTTACACCAATAATTGCGATAGTGCATTACAGATAATAGGTAACCAGGTTACCGTCAGCAATAATGCAGGTAACTTATATGGTATCTATATGACGTTAAATGAGGCAACGGCATCTAACCGGGCTAAGGTGATGAATAATAAAATCATAGCTAACTCCGGTTTGACTGGATCCTCCGTTAGACAAATTGGTATGGCTACTGACAATATTTATAATACGGATATTGTCAATAACGTCATTTCCGTTTCAGCAGCAGTTCCAGGTACAAGTAATAGTGCTTATTGTGCTGCCTTTCGTTCAGCTAATGCCTTTAATGTAAATATTTATAACAATTCACTGCTGAATACCTCGCCAGCAACTGGAGCTACCAATGTATACAATGTGGCCTTGGAAATAGACATGCAGTCTGGTAAGCAAGCATCTTCATTGTATGGCGGTATTCAAAGGATCTATAACAATGTTATCGCTAACCGCGGTGGCGGTCCGGCAATGTCTCACCTGTATACGGTGGGTTTTGTAAAAAGTGATTATAACCTGATTTATGCAGCTGGGCCTGTTTTAGTGAATACACTTCCTACCTCTGTGCCTTTTGGAAAAAAATATACTGCATGGGCTGCGTGGCGTGATTCGTCTGGAATAGAGATCAATTCAATTGTAGCAGATCCTGCATTTATTAGTAATAATGATTTACAACCGAATACCGCTGATCCTAACTCCTGGATTATGCATGGGCGTGGTATTCAGATTAGCGGTAATACCACGGATTATAATGGTAATCCAAGAGCCGTTAACTTAACCGATGGCGTACCCGATTTAGGTGCGTATGAATTCCCTGCTCCAGCAGTAGCGCCTCCATACTTAACCGCAACGCCTGCTACACCGGCACCGGGAGTTACACAAATCTTTTCATTGGCTACCGATACTGTGGCCCGTATTACCTGGGCACCAGGATCTACGGTACCAACCAATGTTAAGTTGAAACGCTATTCAGGTGTATTGCCAGCAGGAATGGCTGCTACAGAAAAATCGCTGTACTATTATGTAGATGCAGAAGTTACTGGCAGCGGAACCTACAAATATGATACAAAGCAATACTTCTATAACTCTTGGCTAAACAACTTACCTATTAAGTCGTTTATTAAGCTGGGTAAAACAAATGCTGCTGGCACATGGGCAGCTAATGCTACCAGTACAATAGATTCATTTAACAATATTATTAGTGATACCGTACAGACATATATCGGGAAGTTTACCGGTATGACAGATGGATTGGCTCCAGCCCAACCTGTATATGTAACTACTGCGGATAGTTCTAATAAAGGAACCCGTTTCTGGTTGCCATATGCATTGTATGCCGATTTCTTAAATAGCAACGCTCAAAAACTGAAAATCTACCTGGCTTCTGATAAACCAGCCCAGGTTACAGTGAAGGTTAATGGAACGGCTTACAGCAAAACCTATACGGTTGCTGCTAATACAACTGTACTGACGGATGAAATACCAAAAACAGGTCCAAATGATGCCCGCATAACCGATGAAGGTTGGTTTAAAACAGGCGTTAGCATTGAAAGTACAGAACCTATTACGGCCTATATGTCTTTACAAACAAACCTTGGTTATAATTTGGGTAGTGCTATGTTGTTACCAACTGGTGCATATGGAACGGCTTACCAGGCGCTTGGTTACAGACAGCATTCAGGTTATCCTGGTCCACAGCAGGGCGCATCGTGGGTTAACATTGTTGCTGATAATGATAATACGGTTATCGAAATCACACCTTCTAATCCTACCAGGGGTGGACGTTCAGCTGGTGTTCCATTCCGGGTAACGCTTAACAGAGGAGAGGTTTACCAATTGATAGGTGCATACAAAAGATCGTATACGCAGGCAGAACATGGCGGACCATTTAATACGACATCGTATGAAGGATATGAGCTGTCGGGTACTACTGTACTAGCAGTTCCAAACTCAGAGGGCAAATGCTTACCTATAGGCGTATTCTCGGGAAGTTCAAATACCACCATTACCTGTGATGAAAATAATCATCAGCCAGGGTCAGATAAATATCTATTCCAGCAAAACTATTCAGACCAGGCTTGGGGTAAATATTATCTAACGGCACCACTTTCTACCATAAATTATGTTAATGAGCGCTTTTATCATGTTTATAGAGTAATGGTAAAAGATCCAGCCACTGTGGTAAAACGCAATGGTGTAGTGTTAACGAATAAGATTAATAACTGGTATGAATTCAGCAGTAACGTTGCAGAATATATTGAAGCAGATAAGCCTGTGATGATGGCGCAGTATAATCCTTATAATCTCTCTTGTTTTAATGATACGTATGCTGCTCCAAGAATGAGCGAAAGCATGATCTACCTGACGCCATTAGGGCATGGTATTAAGAAGACCACCTTCTACAGGAGTACAGTAGGTGTGACTGGCAGTGTTACTCCTTATGCTTATCTGACAGTGATCATTCCTGATCAAGGGCTTTCTTCACTGAAGATTGACGGAAGTGCAACAATTGACTCTGTTTACGCGCATCCGAATAAGCCTGGTTATTCTGTTGTAACAAAGCGTCTTGCCAATGCTGATGCAATTTCATCAGTTGAAAGTGACACCACCTTTACAGCAACAGTGCATGCTCCGGGTCAAAATGGTTTCTATTTTTATAATGTTGGTATGCAGATACCTAGAATTAAGTTTGAAGGTCAGGCTATCAAAAACGTGCAAAACGTAAGCACGCCATCAAATGCTTATACCTGCGCCAAAACACCATTCAAGGCTACTGTTTTACTGCCTGTAAAAGCTAAAACGTTGACTTGGAAATTGAGTGAAGCAACTGGTGTAACACCATCTACCAATGTAACAGAATCGAATCCCGTACCTGTTAATAAAGTAGAGATCAACTTCCAGGAATACTATGTATATACACTAGACCAGTCTATCAGTTTTGCTAACATTGGAAATTATACGATCCCGGTTAGTGCTACTTATGCTCAAGATGCCAACTCTTGTGATAAGAATGTAGATGGCAAGATCGATATTACAGTGATTGATGCGCCAACAGTAGACTATACGAAAACGTATACGGGTTGTATCGACGCTACTGCAGGTTTTGCCGGTACTGGTTCTGGCAGTAATGGTGTAGCGTTGGATCGTTGGAGCTGGAGCTTTGGTGATAATACCACTGCCGCTACACAAAACGCTACGAAAAAATTCAATGCGCCAGGAACCTTTAATGTAGCCTTACAAGCTATTGCTACGGATGGTTGCGTAGGTAACGTGAAGAAAGATGTAGTGGTAAATGCTTTACCAACGGTAAGCTTTGTAAAAGATAGCTTAGCCATCTGTACGGGTACCAATGCTACACTTGCTATTAGCAATCCGGCTACTAATGCTACATATAGCTGGTACGATCAGCCTACTGGTGGTACGGCTACTGCTACTGGAGTATCGTACACCAATAGCTATACCGCCAAGAAATACTTCTATGTAGGTGCTGTACTAAATGGTTGTTCTTCTGTAGGCCGTACAAAGGCAGTGGTAGCTATCAAGCCTGATGTTACCGCACCAACAGTAGCTGTAAATAATGTTGGAATCAACACTGTAAGCTTTACTTGGGAAGCTGTGGCCAATGCCAATGGTTACGAGGTGTCTACTGATGGTGGCGCTACCTGGACAACACCTTCTTCAGGAAGTACAGGCTTATCGCATACCATCAATGGCTTACGTTCCTTCCAAACCGTTTCATTACAAGTACGTAGCATAGGCGATTGTAACACAGTGAAGTCAAACGTAGCATCTGCTACCACGCTTTCAGACAAAGTATATGTACCTAACAGCTTTACACCAAATGCCGATGGCCTGAACGATGTATTACAGGTATACGTAACCGGTGCTAAAGAAGTACAGTTGATGGTTTTCAACCAGTGGGGCCAGAAAGTATTCGAGTCCAACAGCGTTTCAAAAGGATGGGATGGAACGGTTAATGGTAAAAAGCAACCATCGGGCGTATACCTATATACTTGTAAAGTAGTATTGGCCAATGGTGAAGTGGTTGAAAAACATGGTTCTGTAAACCTGGTACGTTAAGCATAAATTCCTATGACTAGAATACGCCAACACCTAATTATTCTTATACTGGTCCTATCCAGTGTGTCTGTAGCTGCCCAAAACTTCAGTAATCGAGGAAAGGAGTTTTGGGTGGGCTATGGCCATACGGTTCAAATGGAAGATTTACCTTTACCGATTGAGTCTCAGGAAATGGTATTGTATTTCAGTGCAGAGGAAGCAGCACATGTAACGGTAACCATTAAGGGGACAAGCTATAAAGAAGAATATGATGTGCCGGCTAATTCGGTGATAACCAGTAAGATCATTCCTCGTGGAAAATATGGGCCGCCACCAACCAGTGTCGATGCGCGTTTATGGTCGCCAGATGTTACATTAGGCGGTACAAATTCTCAGGGCCTATTTAATAGACATGGAATCCACATAGTAAGTACAGTGCCTATTGTAGCGTATGCTCATATATATTTGAGTAATAGTTCTGCAGCTACGATGTTAATGCCAGTAGAATCCTGGGGCTATGCTTACAGCGTCTTGGCGCCAAGAATGGCAACGAATTATGGATATGCACCAGGTTCTAAATTAAGTGCTTATTCCTGGATGTATGTAGTAGCTAAAGAAGATGATACAAAGATCCGTATAACACCATCTGCCCCTATCAGGAGCGGACAAGCGCCTGGTGTGCCCTTTGATGTAACCCTTCAGAAAGGAGATATTTACCAGATCATGGCAGATAAAACTGGGTATCCTCTATTTCAATACGACCTGGGAGGTACTACGGTTAGATCCATTGCCAACAGTAAGGGAGAATGCCTACCTATTGCCACTTTTATGGGTAGCAGTTCTCAGTTTATTTTTTGCCGGGGAGGTCTTCCTTCTAATGGTACCTATTTTCCTGAAGATATCCTGTTTCAACAAATTTTTCCGGAGCATGCCTGGGGCAGGCGGTATGCGACCATTCCAACCTGTGTTGATGCTGATCCTATGCGACACAATGTCAACTTTTACCTGGTAAAAGTAAATGACCCTGCCACTGTGGTAAAAAGAAATGGGGTCATTATACCCAGCGCTAGTTTGTTACAAGGAAACTACTATGAGTTTTCTAGTAATACAGCGGATTACATTGAAGCTGATCAGCCTATTCTAGTAGCGCAAATGCAGCCTTCCGAAGGTGCCTGTGGATATTTAGGAAGGGGGGATCCTGATTTTGTGTTTTTAAGTCCTATTGAACAAGGTATTAAGCACACGGGATTTTACCGTACTAATAAAGTCACGGTCGCATGGAACTACTTATTACTAAATATACCTACCGAAGGCTTAAAAAGTCTTAAAATAGACGGCCAGCAAAATTTTTCTAACGTATATCCCAACCCCAATCTTCCGGGTTATTCGGTAGTGGTGCAGCAATGGAGAACGACGCTGGCTCCACGTGCGCCGGCACAAGCCATTGTAGAGAGTGATTCCGCATTCACCGCTATGACGTATGGTTTTGGTGTTTCTGAAAGTTACATGTACAATGCTGGAGCTTACATCAACAATTTAAGTGGATATCCATTTATTAAGAACCAATATAATACCGCAGATACGGCCAACAAGTATACCTGTGTCAACACACCGGTGGAATTATCGGTATTAGTGCGGTATGAACCTACTAAAATTCAGTGGAAGCTAAGTAAGCTGGCCGGAACCATAGAGCCTGCTGTGGATGTAGTAGACAATGCACCTGTATCGAAAGGAATGCAAATGGTAAATGGCGTTCCCTATTATCGATACACGTTGCCTGGTTATTATAAATTTAAACAGGCAGGAAAATTTACAATTCCCGTGTTCACAACCCATCCATCTGTTAAAACCTGTGATAATACCGAGGAGATCTTTTACGAAGTAGAAGTAAAAGGTGAATTGAAATCTGATTTTACGATTGACTACCAAAACTGTAAAACCTCGGAGCTTATCAAATTTAACGGAGAAGACAATTTTAAAGATACCACCCCTATTAGAAGATGGGAGTGGAGTTTCTTAAATGGAACTACTCCTTCATCAGCATCCGGTAAAAATGTGCAGCAGACCTTCAATGCCGGTAGTCATTCCGCCCGATTAATTGCTATTGACGCTAATGCCTGTGTGGCCGATACGACTAAACTATTTACCCTGTCGGCTAACCCTGTTACGCCAGCCTTTGACGCCTTGCCAGCATTGATCTGCGAAGGCAGCACCATCAGTTTCTCAGAGAAAGCTCCGGAAGGTGGGGTGAAAAAATGGTACTGGGATTTTGGCGCTAAAGACACGGTGACCTTAACTACGGGCGGTACGCCAACGCGCACGTTCAGTAAGCCGGGCACTATAACGGTGAAGCACATGGTGAAGTTCTCCGACGTCTGCTACAGTGATACCGCGGTACAGCAGGTGGTGGTGTATGCCCGTCCTGACCTTTCCATCCAATACCCTGCGGGTTGTTTGCCTACGGATGGTAATGTGCAATTTACAAGTACTTCTAAAGCTCCCGATGGCCAAGCACTTTCCAGCTACAGCTGGAACTTTGGGGATGCTACTGCCAATGCTTCCAACCCCAACACATCTACTTTAGCCAACCCAACACATAAGTATACCAACTATGGCACTTATGATATTACCTATAAGGTAACTACCGAAAAAGGCTGCTATCGCGATACAGTGATCAAGGCTACGTTCAATGTGCGTCCGCAGTTTACGTTTGGCGCCTTAAGTGCCATTTGTGAAAACAGTGCTCCTATTTCTGTAGCAAAGGCTACGGTGACCAATGGCGTACCGGGCACCGGTATCTATAAAGGCAAGGGGGTGAGTGGTATTGGACAGTTTGATCCGGCTACAGCTGGCGCTGGTAACCAAACCATTTGGTATGTGTTTACCACCACTCAAGGTTGTACAGATTCTGTTTCTCAAACCATCAACGTACTGCCGAAGCCAAGAGCTGCCTTTACCGCTACTAACCAAATCTGTCTTGATGGCGCAGTAACCATCACCGATCAATCTACCATACCTACCGGTACCATCAGCAGCTGGAACTGGAATTATGGCAATGGCGTAAGTGAGGTGCGTAATGCGGCTGCGGCCTTTAACAAGCAATATAGTCAGGCAGGTACGTATACCATTCAACTCGTTGCTATAGGTAATAATGGCTGCAGCAGTGACACCACCAAACATGTGGTTACTGTTAATCCGCTGCCAACTGTCAACTTTGAACTGCCATCCATGGTGTGTATGCCAACTGGAAAGGCGCAGTTTACCAACGGGTCTACCATTAGTACTAACAGTGAATTAAGTTATGCCTGGAACTTTGGTGATAATTCCAGTTCCAATGAAGCTAGTCCGCTCCATATTTATACAAGAGCAGGAACCTACACGGTGTCATTAAAAACAACCTCGGCTGAAGGTTGTTCGGCAACGGCCAGTAAAACACTGAACAAGTTTTACAATCAACCGGTGGCAGCCTTTGCTGTAAGTGCCAATGAACTGTGCCAAGGCAATGCTTCCGTATTCAGTGATCAAAGTACGTCTTCCAATGGGGCGGTAGCTACCTGGCAGTGGGCCTTTGGTGATGGAACCAATAATAGCATTAGCAATCCTTCTAAAACGTATAGCCAACCGGGTACTTACACCGTGCAACTGGTGGTAAAGGATGGCGTGGGTTGTACTTCTGAGCCTGTTAGTAAAACGGTACAGGTGTACCTGCAACCAGTGATTGATGCGGGTCCAAACTTTACCGTGAAAGAAGGTACTACCATTCAATTCAAAGCCACGGCTAATTCGTCAAACCTCCTGTTTGTATGGACGCCAGGGCAGGAGTTAAGCAATGCCAACATCTTACAACCTAGCTTGCTGGTTAATAACGATGGTGTGTACAAGCTCACCGCTACCGGCGATCATAACTGTACGGCTACTGACGAATTAAAAGTAGTGGTGCAACGTCCTGTGGAAGCACCAAATGTGTTCTCTCCAAACGGCGATGGCATCAACGATACCTGGGTGATCAAAAACCTGGGGCTGTATCCAAACTCCCTTTTGGAAGTGTTCAACCGCTATGGCCAGAAAGTGTTCAGCACCAAGGGCAACGCCAAGTTGTGGGATGGTAAAATGAATGGCCAGCCGGTACCGATAGGAACCTATTACTATGTGATTGAATTAGGAAATGGAGATCCGGCTTTGAAAGGTTCGGTTACGGTACTTCGATAAGTTTATGAGTTTATGAGTTCACTTGTTCACGAGTTCCTGTTTTCAAACTCGCGAACTTGTGAACTTGTAAACCTGTGAACTTGTAAACTCAAGAACCCACTGATTAACTTAAAAGGGTATAACTCAATACTGCGGATAGTACGCAACCATGAAACATGAAATGAAAATAACATCGTTGCTGGTGTTATTGGTAAGCACCTATGCCTCTTTTGCTCAAACGCTTTCCAATAAAGGAAGGGAGTTTTATGTAGGCTATGGACATCACCAATTCATGGAAATGCAAACGACTGCCGTTCCTAAGAACGGCCAGGAAATGGTGCTTTACTTTAGTACAGAAGGCCGTGATGCGCACGTTACCGTATCCGTAAATGGAACGGCTTACAGCGAGCCCTACACGGTGCCCGCTAACTCCGTTATCCAAAGCAAGCCAATCCCTAAGGGACTGCCTTCATCTTCATATGACTTTCGCTTATACACACGACCTCCTACTTATGGAGGTACTTTCTCTGAAGGCCTTTTTACAAAACATGGTATTCATATAGAAAGTGATGTGCCTATTATAGTATATGCCCATATTTATGGAAATCAGGCTTCAGGATCTACTATGTTAATGCCAGTTGATACCTGGGGCTATTCTTATGTATCTATGAATACCAGGCAGATCTATAATACCAATGGCGCAAGGGATTGCTTTTCGTGGGTGTATGTGATAGCTAAAGAAAATAATACGCGGGTACGTATTATTCCATTGGCAGCAACAAGAGGTGGACAGGCAGCCAATGTGCCTATAGATGTAGATCTTCAAAAAGGAGAGATCTACCAGTTGCTGGGAGCATCTATTACAGATGATGAAGCCTACGATCTTACCGGAACTACCGTTACTTCCATTGCCAATAGCCAGGGCAAATGTTACCCGATCGCTGTTTTCTCGGGCAGTAGTCGTACGGCCATTTCCTGCAATGATGATAAAAATGGTGGTGATAATTTGATTCAGCAGCTATTCCCCTCACAAGCCTGGGGAAAACATTATCTAACAGCACCGACATCCGTTGATGCATCGGCCCAAACCAATAATATCAATGTCTATCGGATCATTGTAAAAGATCCCAGGACCATTGTAAAAAAGAATGGTATGCGATTGTTTGGCCTTCGGGGGTTTTACTACGAGTACCAGAGCGACCAGGCAGATTATATAGAGGCGGACCAGCCCATACAGGTGGCACAATATATTCCAACGGCCGGTTATTGCTCTTCAACAGGTAATGGTGATCCTGAACTGATGCTGATCAGCCCTATGGAGCAAGCGATCAAGCAGACAGGGTTTTATAGAAACACACAAGAAAAGATCGATGTCAACTATCTAACGTTAATCATTCCAACGAATGGACTGAAGACGCTAACCATAGATGGCGTAACCAATGCCTATAGCTATTCCTACCCGCATCCCAATCTAGCAGGCTACACCGTAGTGGTAAAGCGGTGGCGGGCCGAACAAAAGCAATGTGTAGTTCAAAGTGATTCTGCCTTTACGGGGATCACCTATGGAATAGGAGTAGCAGAAACCTATGGATATAATGTGGGCACCATGATCAATAACCTGAGTGGAATGCCTTTTTTACGAAATCTGTTCAATCCCAATCCGGGTGCCAACCTGTTTACCTGTTTAAATACACCGGTACAGTTATCTGTATTACTGCGCTATCAGCCCACTCGTTTGCAATGGAAATTGAGTGCGCTTAAAGATACCATAACACCAGCGATTGATGTAGATACGCCTCCGGTATTAGCAGGTATGGAAACCGTAAACGGCAACAGCTATTATAAATACACACTTCCTCAAACCTATATGTTTACGATACCTGGCATTCATAAAATAACAGTACTAGCCACACATGCCAGTGTAGAAAACTGTACCAATACAGAGGAGATACCCTATGTAGTCGAAGTTAGAGAGGCGTTGAAGACGGATTTTGATATTAACTATACAAATTGTCAACCGTCGGCCAACGTTCAATTTAAAGGTCAGCAAAAATTCATGGACAGTACCTCCATTTATAGTTGGAAGTGGACACTGGCCGATACAAAAGATACAATTAGAACAAGTGGCAAAGATGTAACACAAAACTTCAATGCCGGTGCTTATACGGCCCGTTTAACAGCTATTTCAAGCGAAGGCTGTGTGGCAGATACCACTAAACCCTTTGCCCTTTCTACAAAACCGGTAACACCCTTATTTGATTGGACCGCTTTGCCTTGTGAAGGGGAGAAAGTGACTTTCACAGATAAAACAACAGAAGCGGGTGTTGCAAAATGGTTTTGGGATTTTGGCAATAAGGACACGAGTACGACGAACACATATGCACCAAAGCAAAAGCTGTTTACCAGCTATGGTGAGTATACCGTAAAGCACGTGACCCAATTTCCAAACGGGTGCAGCAGTGATACGGCGCAACAAATCATTACCATTTATGCTAAACCTACACTTACCATTCAATACCCAGGTTCCTGCTTAAAAGATGGTGTGGTACAATTTAAGAGTTTGAGTGCAGCTGCTGACGGACAGGCGATGAACCCTGCTGGCTATAGGTGGGATTTTGGCGATAGTGAGGCCAGTGCTAGTAATTCGAATACATCAACACTAGCAGACCCCTCGCATCGATTTGGTGCCAACACCTATACCATCAGTTACAGTGCAAGTACAGTGAACGGTTGTAAAAAAGATACAATTCTTAAAACAACATTCAATATTCAACCCCAGTTAACCTATGCTGCTTTACCCAATATCTGTGAAACGGTGACAGGAACATTGTCTGTAGCCAATGCAGCTATAACCAATGGGGTAGGTGGTCTTGGTATTTATAAAGGCAAGGCTACTGACGCAACAGGCCATTTCACTCCTTCAATAGCCGGACCGGGTAAACATACCATCTGGTATATATATACGTCAACGGGTGGCTGTAGTGATTCTATTTCTCAAACCTTGACCGTTTATCCAAAACCTCTTATTGATGCCGGTGCTTCGTTTGTAGTGCCCATGGGTGAGACCATTCGCTTTCAGGCGCAGGCAACTGATTCTCTCAAGCTTTCCTATCAATGGTCACCAGTAATAGGACTAAGTGATCCCCGGATCTTACAACCTTCATTAGTAGTAGTGCAAGATCAACAATATGTATTGACCGCAACCAATGAATATGATTGCCAGGCCAGTGATTTCTTACGTGTGAAGATATTGAGACAGCTAAAGGTTCCTAATGTGTTCTCGCCAAACGGCGATGGTATCAATGATCGTTGGGAGATCGTGAACCTGGCGGATTACTCGGGAGCAACAGTGCAGGTTTTTAATCGATATGGGCAATTGGTGTTTTCTTCAATAGGTTATACAACGCCATGGGATGGTAGGCAAAACGGTAAACCGTTACCAATAGGTACTTATTATTATGTTATTGATTGCAAAGACGGTAGTGCACCTGTGAGTGGGGCGGTGACTATTTTGAAGTAGGGAAGGAAAGCTACACGCGTCAAGCTACAAGCTGCAAGCAGAGCGCGCCGGGGCGCGGAGAGGAAGGAACCACGGAGATTCTGTGTTAAATACCAATAGTTAATTCATTTATTTTTGTGTTTTAGGCGGCTTTAAGCCAGCCTGTTTGGGGTGGTCTGTTTATGACCACCCCAGTTTTTTAGGCGGCCGCCTGATTTTCTTCGGCTATTTTGGGTACATACTCTTTCTGGTAAGGCGTCTTGGTTTTATACATCACATACATGATCTCTAACAGTTTTCTTTGTACCGCTACGGCTGCCTTCATTTTTATGCCATGCCTTGCGACCAGCCTGGCATAGACGGCTTTAAATCGTGGGGCGTGGCGTATGGCCGCCAGTGCCGGCAGGTGCATGGCTTTTCGCAATTGCTTGTTTCCCTTTTTGGAGATCCGGGGCTTGCCTTTGACGGAAGTGCCCGATTGCTTTTCTTTTACATCCAGGCCGGCGTAGCTGCTTAATTGCCGTTTATTGCGGACCAGTTCAAAACCATTGGTCTCGGCCAGCACAATGGCGGCGGTTAAGGAACCCACGCCGGGCAGGGTGCTCATGATGTCAACAGCCTGGCTGACCTGTGGGTCGGCTTTTACCAGGGCCCTGATCTCTTCTTTGATTTCTTTTTCCTGCTTAGTGAAAAAGGCAATTTGTTTTTTCAACCGGGCCACTGTGTTTGGGCCAGGTTCCGCTTCAGCGGCCTCGGCATGCAGTTGATTCTTGGCCACGGTGCGGGCCTCAACAACCTGATCGCGCTCACGGGTTAACTGCCGGAGCTTTTTGAACACGGCGTTGGGCTTTTTCCAGTTATCGAGTTTCCGTTCCAATCCAAACCGGGCAATGGCTTCGGCGGCGGTGGTATCGGTAACCGATTTGACGTCAAGTGTTTTAAAATAGTTGCTGATCTTGCTGGGTAACACAATGGTGAGCGGGTGACCCTGGGCCTCCAGAAAATAAGCCAGCGCCTCATGATAGACCCCGGTCGCCTCCATGACATAACGCACGGCTTCAACCGCACCGGTCAGCTTCTTTACCCACAAAACCAGGCTTAGAAAGCCTTTTTGATTGTTGGCAAAGGACTTGCTGGCATAGATCTCGGGCGTCCAGTCATCATACATCCGTCCCAGGGTTACAACCAGCTCTTTGGCAGCGACATCAATGCCCGCTACCTGCTTTACAATTTTTCTCATAGACCACTGCATTTAAATAGGGGAAAGTGAAAAATCTCCCTTCGTTTTGTCTCCTGGCTGGATATTCTGGATATAGGCCTATAGCACTATTCCTTAGATTCTGTTCAAACTCGAAGAGATAAAAAAGAGTGAGGCCATTTCTCCGTGAGAACATACTTCAACAGTTGTTTAGACACCAAAGGCTCTCACTCCTTTTTCACTTTTTAAAACCAAATCTAGGGCTAGATCAACTCCTGACTCACCAAACAGTAAACGATCCGTTACAAACATAGGAGACACTGGGACAGGGAGTGGCACAGAGAATGTTTGGCCCGCAGATGGCGCAAATCGACGCAGAGATCGTTTCAAGTTTCAACTTACACTTACACCTGCAAGCTGTCAACTATCATAATGCCTCTTGCACTTGTCATCCTGAACGCAGTGAAGGATCTCAGAGACTTCGACTATAGAACAAACTGCTATTATAACATCTCTTGCTGTCTTCTTCACTTGTACCTTGATTATTGAGAGTTGAGCATTGAACATTTCCTCCCTTCATTATTCATCATTCCTTGTTCCTTGTTCAATATTCTCCCTTGCTCTGTGCGAAAAAAATCAGTCAACCAAGAAAAATCTCTTAAAAAAAGAAAAAAGTTTCGTGTGCCCTCCCCCATTTTAACTACTTCGATGTATTTAAATAGTCGGAATTCCTTCGGGAAGGATTGCTACACCTGTATAGCAGTACAAACCAAAGGGAAATGTGAGAAGAAATGTGGCACTACCAGGTACAACAAGGAAAAAATCTACTGAAAGAGAGTAAGCCCAATTGAGCTGGTTGCCACGAGTGTCTAATTGAAATAGAAAACCAAAATGGCTTTAACCCTACACGGTTCAATTCCCATTTTAAAATAATGTGACACTAAAAAATATTAAACACACAAAATGCCAACTGACATGAGAAAGAGCATTAAAGTTCTCGGTTTACTACTACTGTCTGGCCTTGCAGGAAAACAAATGCAGGCGCAGACCGATCCGCATTTTTCCCAGTACTATATGTACCCTTCCTGGCTGAACCCGGCATTGACGGGTGCATTTGATGGCGACTACCGTGTAACTGGTTTGTATCGTTCTCAATGGGGTGGTGTGAGCCCTTTTGTAACACCGGGTCTTTCTGTGGATGTAAATACAAATAAAAATATAAACCTGGGAGCTAGCATTCTCCGTCAGACTGTAAAAGATGCCGGTTATACTTACACTACTGCGTATGGCAACGTTGCCTACACGGGTGTAAAGTGGGGCAAAATGGATCAGCATCGTTTAACCTTTGGCTTACAGGCTGGCGTGATCGATCGTCGTTTTGATGTGTCTAAATTAAGTTTCGGTGACCAGTGGAATCCAACAACCGGTTATGTACCGGGTACAGCCTCTGGAGAAGCTCTAAGCCGTACGTCCTCTTCTTCGCTTGATGTAGGGGCTGGTGTATTATACTTTGATGCTACGCCGGGTAAGAAAGCCAACTTCTATGGCGGCTTTTCTGTATCGCATTTAACGCGTCCGGAAGACCGCTTTAGTGCCAGTGGTGATGCTAGAATGCCAATGCGTTATACCGTACACAGTGGTATAAGAATTCAACTTTCAGATGTGGTATCACTTACACCTAATGCGTTATATATGAAGCAGGGAACTGCCGAAGAAAAAATGCTGGGTGCTTATGCACAGTTAAAAGCGGCTCCAGGAACTGATTTATTATTAGGTGCCAACTACCGCTTTCAAGATGCGATTTCGCCGTATGTAGGCTTTACTTATAAGAACATGCTGTTGGGTGCCAGCTATGATGTTAACAGCTCTGACCTGGGTAAAATGACCAAGGGTGGCAACAGCTTTGAGATCTCTTTATCTATCACTGGCCGCAAGCGTGCCAAAACAGAAGAAGTAGATTTTGTGTGTCCACGATTATAATCAAAAGAAGAACAAAAACATCTGGCAATTCCTAAACCATTAAACATTCTCTAATCCGACATAGCATGAAGAAAATATTATTTACGGCGCTTGTTGTGTTCAGTTGTGAAGCCATGCACGCGCAGTATAGTTATGACTACCTGAAAGCTGCTGATAGTTACTATAAAAAAGGCGATTATTATTCCGCTACTCAATACTATGAAAAATGGCTGGAGGCGAACAAGAATAAGATCACTCAAGCCTCTTATAATCCATATACTTCACAAGCCAATGCGTCTGCCTCTAAAAAGAAGGGTGGTGCATTAAGCAGCCAGGAACAGGTGATCTATCACCTGGCAGAGAGCTATCGCTTACTGCATTTCCCTGGCAAGGCGGAAGCCTATTACCAGCAGGCGTTGAGTTTTGATAAGACGCAGTATCCGCTGGCGGGTTATTACTATGGTCTGACCTTGAAAGCCCTTCAAAAGTACGGAGAAGCTGAGCGTGCCTTTAGCGCGTTCCTGGATGGTTATACCCAGGCGGATGAATACAGCCAGGCCGCTAAAAGAGAAGTGGAAAGCCTGCGTTATATCGCCAGCGAGTTAAAGAAAAAGGATTTACACCTGTATGCTATCGATAAGGCCAATGGCTTAAACGCAAAAGGTGCCAACTATGCCCCTGTTTGGTTGGGTAATACGTTGTTGTTTACCTCTACTCGTATTGATAGTAATAAAGGAAAAGACCAGTCGTATATCAACCGTGTGTATGAGGCAACGTATAATGATAATGCTTTGGCGGGCATAAGCAAAACCAATTTGCCACAGGGCTCCGATATGCACCAAGGGGTGATCAGCCTGACGCCCAATGGCAACACGATGTTTTTAACGCGCTGGACCATCAACCACGGTAAGAAGACCGCGGCTCTTTACAGCAGCACTAAAACCAATACCGGCTGGAGCGAACCTGCTTTAGTAGGCGGTGATATCAATGCTGAAGGCTTCAGTTCACAGCAGCCTTTTGTAACACCGGATGGTAAACAACTTTATTATTCTAGTGATAAAGCGGGTGGTCAAGGCGGATTTGACATTTGGGTAGCAGACCTGGATGCCAATGGACAAACAACCAACTCTCGCAACTTAGGTGGCAGCATCAACTCTACTGGTGATGATCAGGCACCTTTCTACCATGCCGCCTCCAAGACCTTAGTATTCTCCAGCAATGGAAGAGTAGGCATGGGTGGTTATGACTTCTTTTATAGCAAGGGTACAGTTGGTAACTGGGCTACGCCTAAAAACTTTGGCTATCCTGTAAACTCTGTTAAAGACGATATCTATTTTGTAAGCCGTGGCAGCGCCAAAAACATTTTGGAAGATGCTATTTTAAGTTCTGACCGCGCCTCTGAGTGCTGCCTGGAACTGTTTGCTCTAAACAAGCAACGTCCGTTAAAGCAGGTGAGTGGGGTGGTGCTGAACTGCGAAAACCAACAACCTTTGGCTGGTATCAATGTACAAGTAATAGACCCATCTAACAATGCGGTGGTAACTACCCAAACTACAGGTGCAGATGGCCGTTATACTTTTAAATTGGAAGATTATAAGAACCTGAAAGCGGTTGCAACATCTGAAGGTTATATCTCTAATACATTAGCTATTTCCACACCAAACGATGAGGAAGCTGAAAGTCTTACTACGCCTGCCCTGTGTTTGAATCCTGTTCCTAAGGCGATCGTATTGGAGAATGTATACTACGATTACAACAAGGCCAGCCTGAAGCCAGCGTCTTATCCTTCATTGGATCAACTGGTTGACATGTTAGTGAAGAATCCAGCCATGGTGATCGAGATCGGCGCCCATACCGATAACAAGGGTACTGATACCTACAACCAAAAACTCTCTGAAGCTCGTGCTCAAAGCGTAGTGGCTTATTTAGTGAAAAAAGGTATTGAACAATCTCGCTTGCAGGCCAAAGGTTATGGTGCTACGCAACCAATTGCACCAAACACTAATGAAGATGGCACTGATAATGCAGAAGGCCGTCAGAAAAACCGTAGAACAGAATTTAAAGTGTTGAATAATTAATAACGAAGTAGAAGCGTGTTCTGGCTCTACTGCTGGAACACCTTTCTTTCCCCTTCCATCAGAAATTTATTAACCCCAAAAACAAACAAAAATTTCAACAAAAAAACAAAACGAACAACATGAAAAACAGAACAACAAACATGTGGAAACTTTTCAGCGGTTTAGCCCTGGTAGTGGCAATTGGTATTACATCCTGCGCAAAAGATGGTGAAGTAGGTCCTAAAGGTGACAAAGGTGATACTGGTGCAACAGGTGCAGCAGGTGCGCAAGGTCCTCAAGGTGCGGCGGGTCCAGTTGGTACAGCTAATGTGATCTATTCTGCATGGACAGATGTTCCATTCACTGCTATAACAAGTAGCGGTACAATTGTTGGTTATCAAGCCGAAATCAAGGATACAAAAATTACAGCAGATATTATTAACAAGGGTGTTGTTAAATTATATTGGAATGCAGGTACTGCTGCTGCTCCTGGCATTGTTGCATTACCATATATCGAAACAACTGGTTTGCTGTTTCCTGATGCTATAACAATCAATGCAGGTTTTACTATAGGATCCATCGTTATGAACGCAAACTTCAATGCAAGCAGTACAACCAATTCTAGTAATGCAAAGATTCGCCAATACCGCTATGTTTTGATCCCAGGTGGTGTTGCAGGTCGTACTGATATTAACTGGAACGATTATGCGCAGGTGAAGAAAGCCCTAAACTTGAAAGATTAATTCAACTTATGGATGCGAAGCTGTTATTCACACAAACAGAGCAGTTTTCGAATCCTTGGTCTTTAGGTTGGTTTCTTTATATGACCCCGGTGTAAAGCCGGGGTTATTCCCCCCCAACTAAACACACGTACAAACAACATTATTTAAAGGCAGAAACTAGTAAGGCTTACCTGTAATATAGAGTTTCTTCAGAATTGTTTAACGACTTCTATAAGACTCCCACTTCAAAAGCTTTTCGCTGTTTTAAGAAAAATATTTCAAAACCAAGATAGTATGAGAAAGATTGCGTTCGGGCTGCTGGGCATACTATTCTGCCACCTGGCTCAGGGACAACAAAAACCACATTACACACAATACATTTTAAACCAGTATGTTTTAAACCCGGCACTTACGGGGATTGAAAACTATACTGATGTAAAGATTGGCCACCGCCGCCAGTGGGAGGGCATTGAAGATGCTCCCGTAACTACCTATTTTACCATTCACACACCCATCCATAAATCGGACTATCGCACTACCGCCACCTCTTACCAGGTGCCTGGTGAAAACCCACGCGGCCAGCGTTATTGGGAAAATTATACGGCAGCCGAACCCCATCATGGTGTAGGCTTTCAGGTAATAAACGACCAGACCGGCCCTTTAAATTATTTATCGGCATACGCTACGTATGCTTATCACCTGGGTCTAAGCCCCAGAACGAGCCTCTCTGCCGGTTTTGGACTAGGTGCCACCAGCCTGACCTTAAATACCTCGAAACTACAGTTTGCTACACCGGGTGATCCGGTAGCTAACAGCAGGGGTAATGTTACCCGGATAAAACCGGATTTGAATGCAGGTCTTTACCTGTATTCGGCTGACTATTTTATTGGCATTTCCGCCCAACAGTTAATTCCGTCCACCGTGTCGTTTTCTGATAGAGGCACTACTCCGGGAGGACAATTGGTACCGCATTTCTTTGCCTCAGCCGGTTACCGGTTTTTAGTGGGCGAGGATTTTAACCTGATACCATCCGTATTAGTAAAATATGTGAATCCCACACCACCGCAAGTGGATGTAAACTTCAAGCTGCAGTACCATGACCTGCTGTGGGTAGGCGGGTCCTATCGCTCCCAGGATGGTTTTGCCGGTATGCTGGGCTTGAATGTCTCCAATACATTTAATATCGGATACTCGTATGACTATACTACTTCAAGACTTAACCAGTTTAGTAAAGGCAATCACGAGATTGTGCTGGGCTTTTTAATCGGAAATAAATATGATGATTCCTGTCCAAGGAACATCTGGTAACAGAAAAGGTGAGTGGTGAATGGTGAGTGGTGAGTGGTGAGTGGTGAGTAATGAGTGAGGAGTAGTGAGTGATGAGACAGGGTTCGAGGCAGGGATGAAATGAAGAAAAAAGAATAGCAATGAATTGAATATAAATTAAGTTTTCATGTGTACGTGGTGTTGAGCCAAAAACGAGGGGTGTTTCTACATCCCTCTCTCTTTTTATAGAAATACCAGGTTCATTTTCTTCCATCCTGATTGATGCCAATCAATTGTCAATTTGAAAGGAGTTGGTGCACAAAGCAGCGTAAAAGCGCAAAAAGGGTAAGAGATGTACTAACTACACATAAAAACTTGTTGAACAATGCATTACGAAAATGCTTCAATCGCGCTCTACGGTTAGGCGCGTTGACGAACATGACAATTTAAAGGACGAATTCATTTGGGCACTACACATTCATTATATCCATTGTTTTTAATCATTCGTCAACTCAACTTCTCAATACGTGTTATTCTTTCCAAAGCAGCTGAACTATAAAATAATTTAAAGGCGTTGATTTTGAATTCGCTATAACCCGGCCCTATCTAAGCCAACCCAAAAACAAGCGTAAGTCAGCGCTAGATGATATGTTTCTACCATCTCTATTTCTTTAAAAAGTAGAGATGAAATGCTGAAATAAACTTGTGTGAAAGGTAAAAGAATGATGGGCGGAAATAACCCTTCAAGGTTATTACAAGTAAAGCGGACATAAACCTTATAGTATTACACATGAGAAGCGTATTGTCGGGATCCACTGCAGCCCTTTGCCTTTTTTTATGCACAGCTCAATCTAGTTCTGCTCAAAAACTGCCCTCTTCCGGGCAACCAAGTAACGTCTCAGCTGTCTCAATACAAAAATTAAAACTCACTATACGTGATCTGGAAGATGGAGCCTTGTTGGACAGTGTATCTGTTGTTGTTGGTTCAAAAAAAGGCTATACCAATGATAAAGGATATATAGAACTGGATAGTGTGAGAACATATAACTCGGTTTCTATTTATAAAACGGGTTATTACCCTATTGTCAAAAAGCTAAAGACAGAGATGCAGGTATTTCTTTTAAAGAAAGAAAAGGCGTCTGGTGTTGCTATTATCAATAATGGTTTGTTTGAAAGGCCTGCAGAACATACGTCGGGCTCAACTGTTGTTGTTAGCGGGAATGAATTAAGAAAGGTCAATGCACTGGACTTTTCTGAAGCGTTACGATTCTATGCACCATCCTTTGTGGTTACACGAGATAATAATAATGGCAATGATCCTAATGCAAGTCCTGATATTAAAATCAGAGGCTCGTATAGTTTCCCGGCATCAGCAGCTGTGGCCGGCTCTGCAACTACTGAAAATATTGGTGTGCAGGTAAATCCCTCTTCCGGCGATTTTATGGCTAATACTATTGCCAATCCCAATCAACCGCTCTTTTTTGTAAATGGCGTTCAGGTGGCATTGCGTTCAGCCCTGGATATCGATATCAATCGTATTGAAAAAATAACCCTGTTAAAAGATGCGGCTGCAACAACTGTATATGGAATAAGAGGTGGTAACGGTGTTGTGCTTATTGAAACAGTACGTCCAGCAGAAGGCAAGATGCGGGTTAGCTACAATGGCCAGGTGCAGGTGACTGATGCTGATCTTTCCTCCTATAACTTAATGACAGCACAGGAAAAGCTGGCATTTGAGGAGCAAAATGGTTTATATGCCGCCAATCCTGAATTATACAAGGCTCGTCAAAACCAGGTGCTTAACAAAGGAGTACAAACCGATTGGTTGCGCTTGCCATTGCGTCAGGGCATTGGAAGTAAACATGCTTTGGCCCTTGACGGTGGAAGTGACGAAATGAGATATGGATTGGACTTTTCTTACAATGATGTAGAAGGGGCCATGAAAGGGAGCTATAGAAAAACAAGCAGCTTTGGTAGCTTTTTCAGCACCCGAATAAAGAATGTCTTTTTAAACAACTACCTGACCTTTAACAAAGTTAACGGTGCCAACTCTCCCTATGGAAGTTTCCAGAACTACGCTATGCAAAATGCCTACTGGAATCCATATGATAGCATTACCGGGAAGATGACCAAGCTGATGGAAGATGCTGGAGGAGGTAAGGTTTATAATCCCGCCTATAATGGTACATTATCAACGAAAGATGCTACAGATTATACTAGAATAGCCAATACCACCGATTGGGTTTGGCATATGGGTAGAGGTTTTAAAATGAACGGTAAAGTGGGGTATAGCCGGCAAGCGGATCAGATTGACTTTTTCCTGCCTCCAGGCCATACCGAATATGCCGATTATTCGCCGGAGCAGTTTTTCTCACGCGGCGAATATTTCCAGGTAAATAATACGTTCATTAATATAGAAGCAGCGTTAGGACTGAACTATCAAAAAAAGTTTGGACAGCATCAATTATATGTATCTACTGGTGCTACTGGTCAGCAAACCAACAGCGAGTCTGAGGAAATTTATGTAAGGGGATTCACCAGTGATAAACTGACCGATATTGCATTTGGTAATAGCTATGCCAATGCGCGTCCTACCTCCGGAAAGATCAATACAAAATTACTTTCGGGTTTTGGCAACATGGCTTATAGCTATGATAACCGTTACCAGGTAGAGGTTTCAGGCAATGCCGATGCCTCCTCTCAGTTTGGTAGCGATCAATTAATAGCACCCCATTGGAGTGCTGCTGCCAGCTGGAACTTACACCAGGAGCACTTCTTCCGTAGCAATAAAGTACTTGACCTGCTAAAATTGCGGGCCAGTGTAGGAACTACCGGTACGAATGCTTTCTTATCTTACCTGGGCCAAACCTCTTACAACTATTACACAGACAGGCAATATATACCAACGAATGGTGGATTCGGCACAAGAGGTATTGGTTTAGGTGCTTACTTAACTGGTTTTGCCAATGAGAATCTGAAGGCGCCACAAACATTTAAGCAAAATATTGGCCTGGATGCGGTATTGCTGCAAAAGCGCTTATCCATTCGCTTTGATGCATATCGTCAAAAAACAACCGATCTGATCCTGCCGGTGTATTCACCTGCTTATACCGGATTCCAGGACTTTGGGTACTACGAGAATGCTGGCATTATTGAAAATAAAGGATTTGAGTTTCAGGTAAACTATAGCATCATCCGCAATGCTAAAAAGTCTATTTACTGGAATTTGATCTTCAATGGCATCCATAATGAAGACCTTGTTTTAGAGACAAACGAATACCTTGATAGACTGAATGCGGAAAATGATCTTTCGCTTGATCAAACACGTCCACAACAGCGTTATGTAGTTGGTAAACCTCTGTCTGGTATTTGGGCGGTTCGCTCCATTGGTATCAAACAAGCAGGACAGGAGGTCTTTAAGAATCTTGGTGATACCTATTCCACCACCTGGAATGCCGCAAACAAGTTAATGGAAGGCGATAGGACGCCACATTTGCAGGGCACATTGGGTACATCTTTATCGATAAAGAACCTATCTGCAGGAATTTATTTTACTTATCAACTTGACGTTGAAGGATATAATCAAACATTGGCTGATAAAGTAGAGAATGCCAATCTATTCTACAATGTGGATAAGCGCGCTGCTGCTAATCGTTGGACACCAGCGGGTGGCGAAGCCTTGTACAAGCCTGTTATGGGCGCGACGCCAACCTATGCTACCACTCGTTTTATAGAGCGCAATGATCAAATTAATTGTTCTACAGTGTCATTGGCCTACACCTTACCACAAAGCTTTAGTGCAAGAATAAAAGCCCAAAATTTAAAGGTAGGATTAATGGGTAACAACCTATTTGGCTGGTATGCGATGAAGGCAGAGAGAGGCATCTATTCTCCTTTCCAGCGCCAGTATACTTTTTCAATTAACACCACCTTTTAAAGCTGATAACAAATTATAAGAGTATGAGAATGTCGAAATCAATATATATAGTGGCAGCTTTACTATCACTTTCAATAACCTCTTGTAAAAAGTTGCTGGAGGAATCCGCTCCATTACAAGTTGGTAAGGAGGAGATATTTTCCACTGAGCAGGGTTTTAAAGAAGTGATAAATGGTGTATACCTGCAAATGGGTACGCAGGACATGTATGGCCGGGACTTAAGTTATGGAATGCTATCTGTTTTGGGTAGAAGCTATGACACCACCATAAAGCCTGAGCTAGGCGAACTGTATTACCAGGCTGCTCAATACAATTTCCAGAATGGCAGTGTAAGATCGGTAATGAGCAACATCTGGAAAACATCCTATAGCAGCATTGCCAACATCAATTATATGCTGGAAAATATGGAAAGCCATAAAGCGCTGTTCACTGGCAATAACTATAATACGATCAAAGGGGAAGGGTTAGGACTGCGTGCGTTTTTGCATTTTGAATTATTGCGTTTATATGCACCATCGCCTGCCGCTTCAGGATTGACAGCACTTGCCATTCCATATATGACAAAGTTTAGCCCCTATGCTGTGGCCTCTTCTACAACAGGGGTCGTGTTGGATTCCTGCATTGCTGATCTGAAAAATGCTGAAGCGCTTTTAAGTGAGACGGATATGAATACATCTCGTTTCTCTGTATGGGCAGCAAAAGGATTATTAGCGAGACTGTATTTATATAAGGGCGATAACGTCAGCGCCTTGCAGTATGCGAAGGCGTTGATCAACAGCGGTAAGTTTCCATTGGCCACCGCCACCTCAGACTTCCTTTTTAGCAAAGAATATCTATTCTCTTTATATACGTTTCAAAACAATATTGGCTTACTGTATAAAACCGTCTTTAATACAAAGGCGCCGCTGGGTTTATCTGTTAATGGACAAACCGCCTTGTTTGTGACAGGTGCAGGTTCCGCCACTGCAGATTGGAGAAAATCCTTTGTTGACCCTGCAACAGGAAGTACCTTTTCGGGTACGCTAATACAACCGCGTAAGTTTGTCAACTCTGCAACTACCAATAATTACATCACTCCATTGATCAGAATGACCGAGATGTATTATATCGCTGCCGAATGTGCTGCTGGTAACAATGATCTTGGCTATGCTACTGATTTAATGGATACCGTTCGGGTTCACCGCAACCTGGCAAAGTATACGTTGGCAAGCTTACCTGCTGATAGCCTGAATACGGAGATCAAAAAAGAATACCAGAAAGAGTTCCTGGGAGAGGGACAGGCCTTCTATTATTTCAAACGTAAAAATCTACCGATCTCGGCCTTGCCCTTTACCAGGGTGCCAGTTGTAGCCGGTGCATCGTATGTTTTTGTAAGACCTGAATAATATGATTTCGGAAAAGAAATTTAGATATAACAATATAGCACAATCGATTTGTATGTTTCGTAGCAACAAAAATAGTCAACCTAACACTTTCTTCCTTTCAACAACTATTAAGTGTTGTTTATTGGCATTGACGCTGATATTGGGTGCTGTACAGGCAAAATCCCAGGAAAATATTATTGAGGAACTAAAAGGTGTAGTTAAAAGCGATAATGGTGATTTGTTGGCAGGAGCCAGTGTTTTTGTACAAGGTACCAGGCAAGTGACCACTGCAGGGAAGGATGGTTCTTTTATACTGAAAAATGTTGCAGCCAATGCCACCATCAGGGTGTCATTTGTTGGTCACACGCCTAGAGAAATTAAATTAAAATCTGGCCAAACCTTTATAGAAGTACGTTTGAGTAGTAATGCTGCTACTTTGTCTGATGTGGTAGTGAATGTGGGATTGTATAAGCGTCCAAAAGGAAACTTCACCGGTGCTGCCAAATCATTTAGCGGAGAAGAATTGAAATCCGTGAATCCTACCAACGTATTACAAGCTTTAGCAATAGTAGAGCCATCTATGCGTATTGTTGAAAACAATGCCTTGGGTAATGATCCTAACCAGTTGCCCATTTTGCAGCTTAGAGGTCAGAACAATTTACCCATTACAACACAGGGAACTACATCAAGTGCGGCAACCCCTGTATCAAATGGTGATATGATGTCAAGCTATTTGTTGAACCCCAATCAACCGCTCATTATTGTAGATGGATTTCAAGCAACCTTGCAATCGTTATACGATATGGACATTAACCGTATTGCCAGCATCACCGTTTTGAAAGATGCAGCAGCTACGGTAGCCTATGGCGCCAAAGCTGCCAACGGTGTTATTGTTGTAGAAACAAAACAACCTTTACCTGGAAAATTGCAAATCAGCTACTCTGTTAATGGAAGTGTTGAATTGGCTGACTTATCTTCCTATCGTTTGCTAAATGCCAAAGATTTTTTAGAGGCACAGCGCCTGGCAGGTATTTATAGCGATCCGGATAATCATTATAATGATGTGGCACTGAAGCAATGGTACGATTATCGTTTGAACCAGGTGCAAAGCGGTGTGAATACGTATTGGCTATCACAGCCTTTAACAACCGGGCATACATTGTCGCATAGCTTGTCAGTAGGAGGAGGATCCGGAAACTTCCGTTATGGTCTTTCTTTAAACTACAATGACGCTAGTGGTGTTATGAAAGGTTCAGGGAGAAAGAATTTTGGCTTGAATTACAACCTTAACTATGTATTGCCAAACTTTCGTTTTTCCAATACTTCTTCCATCAATTCCAGTAGAGGAAATAATTCGCCATGGGGCTCTTTTTCAGATTATGCGAAGCAGTTTCCTTACTTCCGCCCTTATGATGATGCTGGTAACATCGTTAAGCTATTTGAGCCAACAGCAGCCGAACTGGGTTTTTTAATACCTGCTCCTGGCGGTAAAACATATACGAATAGTATGTACAACGCCACGCTGAATATGGTTGATTATTCCAATTATTGGTCGTACTCCAATGCTACCAATATCGATTGGTCGATCAACAGCAACTTCAAGGTGCAAGCCAACTTCCGGTTGTCAACTAATTTGCCTCAATCTGAAAAGTTTTTGCCAGCTGACCATACCGATTTCGCTGACGATGTTTTAGGCCGGTTTGTCGATTTAGGCTCTTATACAAAATCAACAGGTAAGAATTCTGCCATAGATGGTAGAGTTGGTCTGACTTACAACAAAAGCATTGGTAAACATTTGATTCTTACTGCGCTTGGTATTTCGGGCCAGCAAACGAGCGGTAATTCTCTTACCCTAAAAACAACGGGAATCCCTAATGATTATTTAGGGGAATTGGGAGCTGCCAACGGCTATGGCCTTACTAGCAAGCCTTCTTCCTTGATTAATAACACACGCAGTCTTTCCCAGTTTTTAAGTGTTAGTTATAGTTACAATGATCGTTATACAGCTGAGGCAACGGCTAATGCCAGCGGCTCTTCCCAGTTTGGATCTAATAATCGTTTTGCCCCTTTCTGGGCGGGTGGCCTTTCCTGGAATGTAGATAAAGAAAAGTTTTTTAAGAAGAACTGGTTTATTCAACAATTAAAATTCAGGGGTAGTTCTGGTATTACAGGTAATCAAAACTTTGCAGCATCAATGGCTCAGCAAATTTATAATTACAATTTGTCGAATGAATACCGTGGCCAGTTGGGTGCTTACACCAATGCGTACGCAAATCCCAATTTAAAATGGCAACAAACACTGAAGAATAATTTGGGCGTGCAAACCTCTTTATTAAATGGGCACATCCTGTTGAATGCTGAACTGTTTGTTGAAAAGACAAACAACCTGATTCTGCCGCTTGATGTGGCGCCATCAACGGGCTTTGCTACTTACCAGGATAATTTGGGTGCTGTAGAAAGCAAAGGCTACGAGCTATCAGTAAGTATGCCGATCATTCGCAATAGGGCAAGGAATATTTTCTGGTCGCTTGCATTTAATACAGGCCACGCTACAACCATTATTACTAAGCTTTCTCCGGCTATTGATGCGATCAATAAGAAGAATAATGAGAAAGATAATACCATAGATGGTGCAAAGAAGCAACAAACACCATTGCCCCGTTTTGTGGTAGGGCAGTCTATGAGTACCATTTGGGCAGTACGGTCTTTAGGAATTGATCCGGCTACAGGTAAGGAAGTTTTTTTGAAATTGGATGGTAGTAAAACGTTTGATTGGGATGCTAATGATAAATACCCGGTGGCTGATGCTCAGGCTAAGTTTAAAGGTATGTTTGCGTCTAACCTGACTTTTAAAGCTTTCACGTTCAACATAAACCTTTCTTACCAGCTTGGTGGATATAAATACAACCAAACCCTGGCAGACAAAATAGAAAACGTTGATCTGAAAAGTACCAACGCAGATATACGTGTTTTAACGGAGCGATGGAAGCAACCTGGTGATGTAACCTCGTATAAGGCCTTGACGGCAAATGGTAACACAGGGGTTTTAATGACCAATGCTACTTCCCGTTTTGTGCAACGCGATAACTTTATTGAAGCGTCCAGTATTACAGTAGGTTACAATTTCCCCAATAACTTAAACTGGGTGAAACGATTGAAGTTATCAACGCCTAAACTATTTATTACTCAAAACCAGGTCTTTCGTTGGGGAACCATAGAGGTGGAAAGAGGTACCGCTTATCCATTCACCCGCCGATTCAATTTAGGGTTAACCTCGACTTTTTAAAATGACAATATGAAACGGATTCATTTCAATATAAAACACTTGCGAAATACAGGTATGAATACAAGGTTATGGAAGGTGGCTATTGGGTTACTACTATTGGCACCTGGCATTACTGGTTGTAAAAAGTTTCTGGATGTGCAACCAAAAGACAAGGTGCCTGAATCCATCCTGTTTAATGATGAACAGGGATTTAAGGATGCCATGTTGGGCGTATACCTGGCTTTAGATAAGCCGCAAAACGGTGGAACCTATGGATTATATACGACCAACCTTACGATGGGCATGCTTTCTACATTAGCCTATAATTATGATAATGCAAAAACGGTTTCTGTAGGAAATAATGGATTTTATAGCAATGTAGTATCCTATAATTATGCTGATGCTGGAGTTAAGGCTGAAATGGCAGGTATCTGGGGCGGTATGTACAATACCATTTCCAATATCAATAACCTATTAAGCAAGATTGATAATAAAAGAGATGTGTTTACCAGGGATAATTATTTCCGGGTAAAAGGTGAAGCTATAGGTGCACGTGCAATGCTGCATTTTGACTTACTACGTTTATTCGGTCAATCGCCAGCTACAGGGCTCAATGAAAAAGCCATTCCCTATGTGCGCCATTTTGATATACGTCCAACTTCTTTTTCTACGGTAAGTGAAGCATTGGATTCTTGTATTCAAGATCTGCACCTGGCTAAAGGTTTGTTGGCATTAACTGATACGTCAGCGTTATCCCATGCTTCATATGACTTGTTTACCGGCTATACCCAAAACCATATCAATTACTGGGCTGTTGAAGCCTTACTGGCCAGGGCACATATGTACAAGGGCAACCTGGATAGCGCTAATTATTATGCAGCGGCAGTAATTGGTAGTAATAAATTCCCCTTAATTACATCCAATGTGGCGGCAGCTACTAACCTTACACGCGATCGCCTGTTTTCTCAAGAACTATTGTTCTCTGTGTACTCCAAAAATGTTAAGAACTACAATGGATTGTTTGATGTCAGTTCAGGTACGCCATTTCGCTTAATGCCGGCAGGTAAGACGGCGTTGTATACAACAGGAAGTGGAAGCGCTAATGATTATCGTAACATTTCCTGGTTCGACAATAACCAGGCAGGTGTACAGGTGCCTTCCAAGTTTTTCCAGGATAATAACCTGCCCTATCAGTTGCAAAGTAATGTGCCCATCTTGAGGGTATCGGAAATGTACTATATAGCTGCAGAAGCTGCTAACAGTAAGGGCGATATTGGTACTGGCGTTTCCCTGTTGAACCAGGTTCGTTTGAGTCGCGGTTTAGCTGCTTTAAATGCATCAGGCATAAGTACTACCGATAGCGTTTCAACAGAGATTATGCGCGAATATCAAAAAGAATTTATGCAGGAAGGACAAACGTTCTTTTATTATAAGCGATTGAACAAAGATCTATCAAAGGTTACTTCTACTACATCTGTCATACCTGCCAATGTGTACGTATTCCCATTGCCGGACAAAGAACTGGAGTACAACCATTGATAAATGCTTAATAAAGACAATTTTAAATTACACGATATGAAAAAATGGACCGCTTCCATTTTAGTAGCTGGGATTCTAAGTGTGTTTACTTCTTGTGAACCGGATAAACCCCTGCGATTTGAAACAGCTGACGGTATTTACTTTAATGCCGCTGCTGATAGTATTATTTATTCATTTGCTAAATATCCTAACCGGTTAGTTGATACGATAAACATTCCCGTTTCAGTGTTAGGCAAACCTGCTACGCAGGATCGCGAAATAGGAGTAATGGCTGTTGCTGATACAGAGGGAAATGCAATAGAAAATACACATTATAAGCTATTGCCACCCTATAAGATTTTAGCCAATAGTACTACGGCACTGATGCCTGTCGTAATATATCGTTCAGCTGATTTAGATAATGCACCGGCTGTTTTAAAGTTGCAGCTAAAAGAAAATGACCAATTCCAGCTAGGGATTTCTGCTAAGTCATCTATAAAACTCAAAGTGGGTTACTTACAAAAGCCACCATCTTGGGGCGATCCGACCGGTTTTCCCTGGGCAGGTGCTAGTACCAATTTTGGTACCTGGACCAAAACAAAATATAAATTAATCCTGGAGGCGTTGTATGATCCGATTAGCGGCACTACTGTTACGGAATTTGCAGGTAATCGTACCGTCGGACAGTTTCCTGCTATAAATACACAATACTTGCAAGCAGTAATAAACTATATCCGAACAAAATATCCAGGCAACTATACTGGTACGGGTGCTACACTTACCGATCCAGATATACCCAATAACCCTGTTATCAAGGTAGGACCTGCCAATTATTAATTCGTTTCTCTTGAAAACATTCATTCACGAAGAAAAAATATGAAAAAGCACTTTATACCTGCAAGCATATCTGTACTGATCTTATTTGCATTTGTTGCCTGTAAAAAAGATTTAGGCAATTATAAGTATACAGACGTCAACACCATTACAATTACCACGGACATGGCAAATGTTGATCCGCAAGTGGTAGTTACGAATGACTCCATTGTTTTAAGGCAAAATGATAGTCTGAAACTGGATATCCTATTGTCGCAAACGCAGCAAAGTGATGATCTATCGTATCAATGGCTCATTACACAGTCTTCATCAAGTGAGGTCAATCCAGCGCAATACATTTTAGGGAACGAAAAACAATTGCGGACAAAGATCACTGTGCCACCCAATATTTATCGATTGGTTTTAAAAGTGACCGATAAGAAAACCGGCGTGTCGTTTTATAAATATTATAGCATCAATGTTGATACCTCACCTTGGGGTGGTGAAGGTTGGTTAGTATTACAGGAACAACCTACTCAAGCAGGTTGTGATTTATCGATCATTACAGATCGTGATGGCAAAGGAAATGGAACAGTATACAATAATTTATATTTCCAGGCGAACGGTCATAAATTACCTCTAGGGACATATAAAACAGCCGTACTAAACTATAGCAGCACATTGCGTATTCAGAAAGTTTCATTTTTTTATCCTAACGGGGGAACGCAGGTACGTTCTTTGGATTACCTTGATTCTAGTAATCATAACGGTTGGTTTTACCTTCCTCCTTCTGTAGTAAATATTAAGGAGAATAATGTATTCCCGGCTACAGGGCAATATGAATATGTTATCAATAACGGCCAGATTCATTTCCAGCAGGTAAATGCCACATCAATAAAAACCCCGCCTATAAAATTAAGCGTACCCTTTTTGGGCACATGGTCCGAATTACATCCTTCTGTACTTATGGGTAATGCAGATGGTACGTTTACCGTTTTTGATAAGGTCAACCGTTGCTTCTTCACCATTTGGAACAATAGTGGAACGCCGACACTTGTTCCGTCTGCCAGAGCGGATACGGCTAATCGCCATTATGCCCCTTATCCAGCAGCCAGCGCTGCTAACTTATTGCCAACAGGCAAAGGCTTTGATTTGAACAATATGAGACATAACCTCGTATATGCCGAAAATGTAAGCCCAATGACAACAACTCCCATTTATTACGATTGTATTTTCAGAAATACACCTGGTGATTCTACCTTTCTATACCAGTTTCCGGGAGCAAATTCAGGAGCCGGTGGCGGATATGCCAATAATTTTGCGACAGGCCGTTTTTACTTAAGTGAAAGCAAGGTTCCTGGAATCACTACTGCTTCCATTTTTGCCATGCCTACATTTTTAACCATATTGGCAACGACCTACGGTGTGTTTTACTATGTACATGGTACGAATAAAAACAGTATTTATGTCTGTTCGCCATCTTATACGGGTACTATGCCTGCTACCACTACTTCTAGTTTGGGTCATAGTTTCCCAGTTGGAACTATAATCAAAGCCATGAAGGTATTTAAGTCAGGTTATAGCGCTACTGGTTTGCCTTCAACAGAAAGCAAAGTACTGGTGGTAGCTACCGATGAAACGGCTATTGGTAATGGCAATAATGTCTATTTCTTTAACCTGACAAATGCAGGAGGAATAATTACAACTCCATTCAAGGTATATTCCGGATTTGATAATATTGTGGATATCACCTTTAAGAAAGGTTTAGGTCTATAAGTTATATAAACTTACGCTTGCTATTAACCTGCTTCTGTTATGGGAGCAGGTTTTTTGTTTGAACCAGGATTTGGGGAGATTAAGGGATTAGGAAGAAATGGGTTGACAGGTTGACTAGTTGACAAGTTGATAAGTTGACAGAAAGGAGAATAATGAACAAGGAACAAGGAATGAAGAAAGAAGGGGAGGGGAATGGTCAATGCGCAATGTTCAAGTGGAGGAAATGACCACAACATGTAATGCCTTTTGCTGTAAGGCGTAACTCGTTTCAGCATCTGTTTTCACATTAAAGAAAGCCTAAACCCCACAGGAACACATACCCTAAAATCCCAATATCTCTTCTCCCAAATCCCTAAATCTCCCCAAATCCCGGTTCAGCCATCCTTCCTCCACTGCCACTCGGCCGCTCCTCCTATGCCATGCCGCTGCTCCTCCTTGGTTACTCCGTTACCCCCCAATAGTTACTCCGTATCCACCCCTCAGTAACTCCGTACCACCACCGTACTACATCCGGTCTACCTGCCCTCCCAGGTCCGTACACTAACTAGGCAACCTACTTACAAACAATTAGAAATAGTAGAGAAAAGCGTAATAAGAAGAACAGGAAATGTGCTAAAAGAGAAGAGGCTAAAGATACAAAAAAGCAACAGGTACTGCTAACCTAAGGCCAGGTATTCTAATAAGCGGCTTGGCGTTTAGCTTGCAGCTTGCAGCGTGAAGCCTATCGCTTGCAGCTTGTAGCTTGTAGCTGTCTCCTCACAGCTCGCAGCTCATAGCTCACGGCTCATGGCTTTTCCCTGCGTGCAGCGTATAGCTTACAGCGTGCAGCTCTCACTGCCGTTAACATCTCTACAACACTAAATCCTGATTCTCAAACTTGTCAACCATTTTCTATAGTTGGTGTAATATGTTTTAGATACGCATAAAGTAACTGGTAGCTTTAAAGGCATTTATTTAAAGCCTAATGCGATCATTGAAAAAGTCAACTAATATGCAATCAAAACGTATTGTTCTCTCCTTGTTTGTGGGTTTGCTGGTAGGTACAGCAGTGGCACAGGATACGGCTTCAGTAAAGAAGCCGGAAGCAGCGAAAGTAAAATCTTATGGGGAAGTGATCACTTCGAAAGCGGTAAGCACCCAAGGTTTGTTTACTGTACATAAGGTGGATGAAAAATATTATTTTGAAATTCCGGATGATTTATTGTCACGGGAGTTTTTATTTACCACACGTTTATCTAAGGTTGCTACTGGTAGCCCATTGTTTGGTGGAGAGCTTATGAACGGGATGATTGTATCATTTGAAAAAGCGCCAGGTGATAAATTATTTGTGCGTGCGGTAACCAGCGTAGCCGTATGTGATACATCAGATGCACTTTATCGTGCTGTAAAAAATGCAACGGTTGATCCTATTATTATGGTGCTCGATATAAAAGCACGAGGAAAAGACAATAAATCATCCGTTATTGATTTTACTGACTTCTATCTTAAAGAAAACCTGATTTCGGGCTTCAGTGCTGAAGCTAAAAAAATAATCAGAACAGGAGCGCCTGCGGCTGATAGATCATTTATCCTGTCAATGGATGCCTATCCGCAAAACATTGAGATTAAAACAATGAAAACTTACGGCCTCAGTGGTGGAGCTCCAAAAGAGGGTGAAGCTACTCCAGCTGTTTCATCTTTTGTCGGGGTTACATTTGAAATTAGCAACTCGGTATCGATCTTACCTAAAACTCCAATGGCGGCCCAGGTATATGATCCTCGCGTAGGCTTCTTCTCCGATAGTTATCAAGTGTTCTCTGATGCGCAACAGCGTGTAGAAGAAAAACGTTTTATTATACGTAACAGACTTGAGGTTAAACCAGAAGACCTGCAACGATACAAAGCTGGTGAACTTGTGGAGCCTAAAGAGCCTTTGGTATATTATGTTGATCCGGCAACGCCTAAGCAATGGCGTAAATATATTATTGCAGGAATTAATGATTGGAATGAAGCCTTTAAAGCGGCTGGCTTTAAAAATGCAATCATTGGAAAAGAATGGCCAGAGAATGATCCTTCAATGAGTTTGGAAGATGCACGTTACAGAGTAGTGCGTTATTTTCCTGCTGTAACTCCTTTCTCTTATGGACCAAAGTTGAATGATCCACGTACCGGCGAAATTTTACAATCCTATATCGGTTGGTCACATAGCCAGATTAAAACCTTGCATGATTGGTACATGGTTCAAGCAGGTGCCAGTGATCCTGGAGGAAGAACGATGAAATTTGATGAGGAGTTAATGGGTGCATTGATACGTGCTGATATTAGCCGAACGGTAGGTTTTACACTTGGTTTACGTGAAAACTTGGGTAGCAGCTCAACTATTCCGGTTGAAAAATTAAGAGATAAAAATTGGCTGGCTACTCATCCGTTTAACCACTCCATTATGGATTACAACCATTACAACTACGTAGCACAACCTGGTGATCAGGTTTCGCGTACGGGATTGATCCCTCAAATAGGTGAGTACGATAAATGGGCCATTAAATGGGCTTATACCTATACAGGTGTTACTGATTTTGAAGCGGACAAAAAAATTCGTTTGAAGTGGATCACTGATAACGTAAAGCCAGGTTCAAAATTAATCTTTATGGGAGATCAGGGTGGAAATCCAAGTGATCCGATCAATCCAGCTGCACAATGGGAAGATTTGAGTAATGATGGCGTTAAAGCAAGTGAGTATGGCGTTAAAAATTTAAAAATAGCAATGGCCAACCTGCTTAAATGGACTAAGACCGAAAATGGCACTTATTATACTACATCAGACCTGTATTATACTATATGTGATCAGTTCTCTTTTCTTATTCGTCAGGCGTATTCACAAATTGGTGGCGTTCGTGAAAACATCGCGAATTCAGGACAAGGCGATGTTTATGCTCCGGTTCCTAAAGCGACTCAAAAAGCGGCGGTGGCATTTTTAAATAAAGAAGTGTTTAATACGCCTACTTGGTTATATGATCCGAATGTATTGAATAAGTGGGCAAAGCCTGCCAAAAAAGAAAACTATCAAAAATTCCAGGATAATACCCTAATGTATGTAATTAATGAGGATCGTCTATTAAGAATGCATACCGCAGAAATGCGTTTTGGTAAAGAGAAGGTTTATACGGTTGATGAATTTATCACTGATTTGAATAAAGGTCTTTTTGCTGAATTGCAAACCCGCCAATCTGTTGATAGTTATAAACGCTTTGTGCAAAAACAGGCTGTAGGCTATATGCTTAAAATTGCACAATTGGGCGATAAACTTCCTGATGGGAAAACAGATAATTTAACTACCACTGATGTTCCTGTAGTGATGCGTTCTCACTTAAAAAATATTTTGGTTCAAATTAAGGCAGCTATTCCATCGTACACAGATCCAGTAATGGTTGCACACCTTAAATATATGTCGCAAAAAATCGACAGTTATTTAAATCCAAAGAACAATTAATTAGACTTTTATTAGAACGATAATAAAGCCGGTAATGAAATTAAAAATAACGTTTATAGTGTTTTTGGGGCTGTGCAGTAGTACGCTAATGGCACAATCCAAAAAGGTTCAGCAACCTATGGTTAAAGCTGATACCGTTAAAAAAGCTTCGCCGTTAAGTAACATCATAACAAAGAATACAGAGAGCAAAATAGGGTTAATCAGTATTCATAAAACGGGTGATAAGTATTATTTCGAAATTCCTGATTCAATATTAAAACGAGAGTTATTAGTAACTAACTGGTTGGTAAAAGTGCCGGGTGGTAGTCCAAAGTTTGGTGGTGAGATGATGGGCCAAAAAACGATCTGTTTTGAAAAAGGATTCAATAATAAGCTGATGTTGCGAGTGGTAGATGTCTTTACCAAGGCCGACTCAAGCAATGCCATTTCAAAAGCCGTTGAAAATTCAAATGTTAACCCTATTGCAACGCTTTATGATATCAAAGCAAGAGGTGAAAGTGGTAAAAGCTCAATCATTGAGGCGACAGATTTTCTGAAAAATGAAAATTCTTTCACAATGATAGGACCTGAGGTTAAAAGCAGGTTGGGACTTAGCTCAATGGCTGCAGATAGAAGCTGGGTGAAAAGTGTAGCTGCGTATCCTATTAATGTGGAATTAAGAATGGTACGTACCTATGGAGCTTCAGGTGCACCTACGAAAGGCCCGGGCGGTCGTGATATTCCTGCTACAGAAGCGGCCAGAATCGCAGGAGCCGTAACACTTGAAGTATCAACTTCTATTTTACTAATGCCGGAAAAGCCAATGATGGGTCGCCATTTCGATATGCGCGTAGGCTATTTTGCTGATAATGCTGGCTACATTCCAATCGCTGATGATCAACAAAAAATTGACGGTAAAACGTTTATTGTTCGTTATCGTCTGGAGCCTAAAGCTGAGGATATGGAAAAATACAAAAGAGGTGAATTGGTTGAGCCAAAAGAGCCAATTGTGTATTACATCGATCCGGCTACACCTAAACAATGGCGACCGTATCTGATTGCAGGTATCAACGACTGGAATGTCGCATTTGAAGCTGCCGGTTTCAAAAATGCCATTATTGGTAAAGAATGGCCTGAAAATGATACCACCATGAGCCTGGAAGACAAACGTTATAAAGTGTTGCGCTATTTGCCTTCAGATGTTGCTAATGCATATGGCCCGAATATCCATGACCCAAGAAGTGGAGAGATTTTAGAAGGTTACATTGGTTGGTTCCACAACGTAATGAGCTTGGTGCATGATTGGTATATGATACAGGCAGGTCCAAATGATCCCAGAGCGCGTACAATGAAATTTAGCGATGAGTTAATGGGTGAGTTGATCCGATTTGTATCCTCGCATGAAGTGGGCCACACCTTAGGTTTACGCCACAACATGGGTAGCAGCAGCTTAACTCCTGTTGAAAAATTAAGAGACAAAGAATGGGTTGAAAAACACGGTCATTGTAACTCAATTATGGATTATGCCCGTTTCAATTATGTTGCTCAGCCAGAAGACAGCATTGGCTCTGCAGGGATTATGCCGCGTATTAATGATTATGACAAATGGGCCATTAAATGGGGATATACCTACATTGGTGCCAAAGATGATGAAGAGGATAAGAAAATTGTATCAAAATGGATTGTTGACAGCTTGGCTGCCAACCCTAGATTATGGTTTGGTGGTGAAGGAATGAATCATGATGGGCGTTGTCAAACGGAAGATATGGGTGATAACAGCATGAAGGCGAGTGAATACGGTATTAAAAATTTGAAATACGTAATAGCTCACCTTCCTGAATGGACTAAGGAGGAAAATGATTTAAATAAAAATCTAACCCAAATGTACATTCAGGTTGTAACTCAATATAGACGCTACGTGCAACATGTTGTTGGAAACATAGCCAGCACGTACGAAACCATTAAAACGCCTGATCAACCTGGTGATTGTTATGCTCCGGCTCCAAGAGAAACACAAAAGGAAGCGGTGGCTTTTTTAAACAAACAGGTTTTTGAAACCCCAAATTGGTTGCTGGATGAAAACTTGCTAAATAAAATTGGCAGCCCTGCTCGTATCGGCTCTGTTAGTACGGTTCAGGAAAGTACGATAATGCAGTTGACAAGTGATAGGGTGTTCAATACCTTAAACATGGCGGAACAGCGTTTCGGTAAAGGAAAGACCTATTCGATGGTTGAGTATTTGTCGGATTTAAAAGCTGGCATTTTCAGCGAATTAAAAACCAATAAACCAATCGAGATTTTCCGTCGTGATGTACAGAAGTTTTATATCCAGGGTCTTTTTAGAGCATTGCAGGAATCTGAAAAAGGAGAGAATATCGTTGCTCTGTTAATGATGCCGAATGCAGCGGAAGAGCAGCCTGTTACTGTGGGTACTGACGTTGGTCCTATACTGCGTTTGCACTTGGAGAATTTACGAAAAGAGATATTAGCTGCTGTTCCAACTATAAAAGATAAAGACTCAAAAGAGCATTTGTTGTTTGTAGCTGAGAGAATTAAAAAAGCTTTAAAATAATCCTCCAATAAACCTTAATTAATGCCCGGCCGTAAGGCCGGGATAAATTAAATCTAGGAGAAGAAATAGTAAGATGAAATTGTTGCTGCCATTCCAATGGTTTCAGATAAGAAAACAAGAGACCATTGGAACTACGTGGTGTAGCAGATCAAATCAGGACTGGAAAAACGTTTCTAAAAATTGAAAAGGATGTTTAAATTCAAAAGCATAACGGCCATAGTGTTGACTACACTAGTCAGCCTAGCGGGAAATGCGGCACCTAAAAACACGACCCTTACCTGTAAGGTTTATAATCATGCCGGAAGCGCTGTTTCTCTATATAAAGTGGAAAACGGCGAAGCAAAGCGCCTGGAGTTTAGACGTCCCGGTAACATGGATACCTGTCGGTTTTCAATCGACATGGAAAAAGAAGGTATTTACTTGATTCGTAAAGGGGCCTCCAAGCAATCAGCTTTTAACTATGTTATTTACCTGAAACCGGGAGATAATAAAACCGTAACTATTTATAATAGTTTTGTGGCAGTTGATTTCGACAGTTGCAAAGTGATCAGCCCCAATAGTGAAACTGTGTCTTTGCAAAAATGGACTGACTTGTTTAACAACTACTGTAAGCAAGGGCTCTTCAGAAACAAACGCGACCAATATGTTGCAGATTATAGCATCTTGGTAAAGCAGGCAGAGGAGTTAAAAAGAAAGGCGGTATCCAAAAATCAGTACTTTAATTATTTATTTGCTTCTAAAGTAAATGCAGAACTCCTATATGCTAAAGCCGCGGCTTTTTTCAATTACGGAGAACGCATGAATGGTGATGTTGACACCAACTCACTAAATAAGACTTTTTACCAGGCCTTAGGTAAACAAAAGTTCACAAATGCCTGTGTATTGCAGTCAGAGCATGGTTTACAATTGGTGAAATACTGGTTAGGTTATAAACTGTTTTTGAAACTAGGGCAACAGGAAAAAATGTTAGCCGCTTCTTTTATTGAAAAGGCGAATGCTATTAGTAATGATTCCATAAGAAGGGCTTTTATTCTTGACCATATGGAAGGAGTTACCAATTACGAGCAGTTTAAAGCCGATATACAGCCCTTTAAAAAGCTTTTTAATACGGCAGAGACGAAATTAGTTTATCAGCATAAAGAAGATGAACTAACGGTATATGCCAAGGGGGCGCCTGCCTATAACTTTTCGTTAACTGATACAAAAGACAAAACCGTTTCTCTATCAGATTTTAAAGGAAAGGTAGTGGTATTAGATATATGGGCTATGTGGTGTGCACCATGCCTGCAGGAAAAGCCTTTCTTCCAAAAGATAGAAGAAGAATATAAGGACAGGGGTGATATCGTTTTTATTGGCGTATCGCATGATGGAGTAGCAAGAAAAGAAAATTGGAAACAATTTGTTGCCAGGAAAGGATGGGAGGGGATAGAGTTGATTGCTAATTATAACGAGTCAATTGGCAAGTATTATAAAGTTGAAGGAATACCTCGCTTAATGATATTTGACAAAGAGGGCAAAATTGTAACCGTAGATGCTCCCCGTCCTTCCAGTCCGGAGTTTAAAAAATTAATTGATCAAACACTGAAAACTTCTGATCGTGTTACCAATCCTTAAAAAATTTTTATCCTTTATCATTTGTTTGGCTATTGTTACTGCTGCTAATGCGCAAGACAATATCCACTTTTTAACTGGAACGATTACTGAAAAGGTAAATGCTGAGCTTCATGTTTTTAAGATCGTAGATAACAAGCTGCAACGGTTGGCGCAATATCCTATTACGCCAGATAATAAGAGTTTTGTATTTGCTATACCAAAAAATGCAGACGCTGCTTACCGGTTTCAATTGAATCTGCTAAAGCCGAATGGCAGGCATATGAAGGTTGAAAAGATCTTTGTTCTTCCATTGTCGCTTAATGCCAATCAAAACTACCTATTAAACATTACGCCGTCTAAAATTGATACGGCTAAAAAAGTGGGATGGGTATTAAAACAGGATTTCACAAAACCGACTACTGCTTTAATAAGCGGGAGAATAGTGAACCTGAAAATGAATACGACGCTTTCTCTACAAAAAGTAGTGAATGGTGAGTTAGAAGAGATTGGCAGTTTTGCTACAACGGGTGATAATCATTTTGAAATTGGCTGCCAGGTGAAACAAGAAGGGTTTTATTATCTTTCTACACTTCGTTCTCGTACCAGGATTTATATAAAGCCCGCCGATAAACTGGAAGTAACTATTGATAATAAAACGGGTGAGCTGTCTTACGCTAACGGATCACCAGAAATGCAGCAGCTATATAAATGGCAACAACTGATTTTACCAATCACTAACTATGGCTATAATATTTCCATGCCACCTTCAGACTCTATTGATCTGAATGCCTATATCAATACTAATGAAAAGTTGCAGCCGGCTTTGAATGCTTTTTCTAAGAACTTAGATCAAACAAATCCTCGTTTCTTAAAAGCATTTAATTATGCTATGCAAGTAGACAGGGAGTTGGCTCCCATGAACTTGTTATATTATTTATCTGTTCCAAAAGTAAAAGGGTTTAGGCCAAGGCCAAAAGAGTTTAATGAGGTGCCACCTTTTTATACGCAATTGATTCAGCCGGGCAAATTCGGAAATGCCTCTATTTTAGTGCTTGGAGAGGCAAGGCAATTCATGAATTTATATGCTAAACTCAACCTTGCGCTATTGTCTAAAGAGGAGAGAGGAAAGCTATCGCAAAGCGAAAAGCTTAGATTGATGATGAATAGCATATCCAATGATACGCTGAAATCAGTTTTATTTACTGATCTAATGGGGCAAATAGAAGTAAATAATCTTAGTGAGTTTAGGGAAACTTTTGAGCCGTTTAAGAAGTACGCAAAAACGGGAGAGGCTAAAGCTACTTATCAAAGTATCTATAACTTATTCAGTGACGATACGGCCTTCATTGGTAAATCGTCTTACAACTTTACGCTTCCCGATACCAGTGGACGGATGGTGAATATGAAGGATTTTAAAGGTAAAGTGGTGTTTATTGATGTATGGGCAACCTGGTGCGGCCCCTGTAAGGAACAGTTCCCTTTCTACAAAGAGATCGAAGAAGAATATAAAGACAATAAGAATATTGTTTTTGTGGGTATTTCTATTGACCGTGAAAAAGATCGTGAAAAATGGCTCAATATGATTAAAAAAGAAAGCCTGGGTGGTTTACAACTACTGGATGATACAGGGAAAGCATTTGCCAGACCTTATCAAATTAACGCTATACCACGGTTCCTGTTGATAGATAAACAAGGCAAGTGGATTGAAATACGTTGTCCTAGACCTGAGTCAAAAGAAAACCTGAAAAGATACCTGGATAAAGCATTAAGTGAAAAACCATAAGCTAATATGCCCGAGAAGATATACAGTAAAGTTTTAAGCAGCGTGTTGTGTAATAGGTAGTGCTAGCATCTTTTTATTTAACTTGATCCATGTGAACGGGCCCTTTTAATGGGCCCGTTTTTTATGAAACATATCTGCACAATTGTACTATCTATCATCATTCTCATAGCTCACAACTCACCACTTATCCCTGCATTTCCCTTCTTTAAACTGTCATCTGCCAACTGCCAACTCCTCTTATGGCTGTTTTGCTTGCAGCTTGTGGCTTATAGCTTGCAGCTTCTCACGTTTCACCTTTTCAAAAAAAGTTCTGAAAAGAATGTGACGTTTTCAATCGAGCGGGTTCTTACTAATGCCATAGGTAAATCCTGTAAAAATTTGGTCATTTAAATTGATGCATTGGTCAATTGCTTTGTGAGGTTTGTCCCATCGTTAAATTCTGAGACCAGTGTTAGTCTAATTTAAGTTCTATGCATCCAATGGGATAACAACAGGTGCGCCTATCCAAATCTTTAGAAACAAAGTCGGTGTTAACAACGGAAAAAATAAATGATGATAAAAAGCTACTTGAAAGCATTGCCGAAGGTGATGAACAAGCGTTTCTGATGCTTTTTAAAAGATTTGCGCCCCTGATACGGCCCTTTGCCCGTCACATTACCCATTGTGAGAAAGGGGCCGAAGATATTTTACAAGAGACCTTTATGCGGGTTTGGCTGTACCGGGATAAACTACCTGAAATTCATAATCTTAAAAGCTGGATTTTTACAGTAGCGGCGCATGAATGTATGCGGTACATGCGCCAAAAATTAACGTACGAGAAAAAAGTCAAAGAGTCGGAAACGCACTCCTTAAAATCGGAGAACACTTCTCCTTTAGATTTTGTCCAACTAAACGAAATTAACGGGGTTGTAAAAAAGGTTGTAAATGCAATGCCGCCACAACGAAAGTTGATTTTTCAGATGAGTCGGGATCAAGGTCTTAAGCCATCAGCCATTGCAAACCATTTAGAACTGTCAGTAGGTACAGTAAAAAATGTTTTGTCCTTAGCACTTAAAGAAATACGTGAACATCTGGTACGTTCCGGTATTCCATTAAGTATCCTTCTTTACCACTTCTATTATTTTTTTTGAAAATCTTATTTCAGGATGTGACGTTTTTCTTTTAGCCGGTTCTTATCAATAAGTATGGGCTGTACAAATAAGCATAGTCGCTTTTTAAAGCCCAGACGCTAAAGAATGGAACCACAGAAAATACACTATTTACTAGAACAATATATTGCAGGCCAATTAACGGTAAATGAGCAAAGCGAGCTTTATCAACAACTACTGTTGCCTGAAAACAATGACTTGGAAAAAGTCTTTCTTGATTATATAGAGAAAGGGGCACAGTGCCCTGAACCGCTAGATGATGACCAGCTTTTAAGCATATTCAGACAAATAGTAAGTACAGATAGGTTAGGAGAGGCTGATGCTGAATTAAGTAAAGTAATATCCCTCTATCACATTCCCCTATGGCGCCATTGGTGGGCCGCTGCTTCCATCATCATTTTATTGGGCATCGGGCTATACTTCTTTATGTCTGACTCCTATTCCAAGACAAGAGATAATAAGGCATTAATACAGCCAGTAATTCCACCGGGTAAGGAGGGTGCCATTCTTACTTTGGCTAATGGGCATCAGGTATTACTCGATAGCCTAGGGGGCGGAGTAGTGGCCTATCAGAACGGTATGGCAGTGGTACTGGAAAAAGGACAGTTGACCTATGATGCGAACGGATTGAACAATGCCGAAACTGTTTTTAATACGATGACCACCCCTAAGGGGCGACATTTTATGCTGATGCTGCAAGACGGTACCAAAGTTTGGCTGAATTCTGCCAGCTCCTTGCGGTATCCTACTTCATTTACCGGTTCAGAACGTAAGGTCTTTATTACAGGTGAAGCCTATTTTGAAGTAGCTAAGGATGCAACCAAGCCTTTCCGCGTAATGGTGAACGGTAAGGCGGAAGTAGAAGTGATCGGAACGCATTTCAATATCAATGCCTATGAGGATGAAAGTATTCTTAAAACCACGCTACTGGAAGGTGCTGTAAAAATATCGCCAAGCGTACTGTCAACGTCTGCTGTGGTGCTGAAGCCTGGGCAGCAGGCACAGCTTATTCAAGCACAAATAAACGTAGTGGACGATGTAAATGTAAGTAGCGTAGTGGCCTGGAAAGACGGCTTGTTCAACTTTGAAAATATGTCCCTCTCCGAAGTGATGAAGCAGCTGGAACGATGGTATGATATAGAGGTAGTCTTTGAGGGTGCTGTTCCGGATGTAGAGTTCTATGGGGAACTAAGTCGAACAAATACATTGACCGAAATCCTGGAAGCTTTCAAGGAAGCCGATATAAAATTCAGATTAGAAGGAAGAAAGTTAGTGATACTCAAATAAGGCACTGAATCCCCAACAAACGACAATCACAGGGAAGCCTAATCGGGAATGGTCCGTTAGGATCAATTAATTAACAGAACTAACATCTATTAATAAACCACAAACCAAACGTCTATGCAAAAAATTGCTTGTTGGTGCAGTATGGTCAATGGAAAGCTGCGAAGTCCCTTTAAAAGACTGAGTGGCGTGAAGTTGGCTGTTCTGCTGCTCACTGCTGTACTCTTTAGTGTGTGCGGTCCACTTCGCGCGCAGTCGGTAAGTCTTTCCGGACAGAACTTGCCGCTCAAAAAGGTATTTGCCGAAATCAAAAAACAAACCGATTATACGGTTTTTGGCCGAAAGGAGTTGTTCCGTGAAGCCAAGCCCGTAACTATATCGGTTCAACTAATGCCGCTGTCAGCTTTCCTGGACCTGATCCTGAAGGACCAGCCCCTGCAATACCGGATCAATGGAAAAGAAATTTTTTTATCCCGAAAAACAACCACGGCTGCTGTTCTACCGCAAGAGCACCCGGCTAATAAGTCTGTAACCATAGGCGACCCCATTACGGTTACAGGTACTGTTTATGATGCTGAAGGCTTGCCCCTTCCCGGCGTTTCTATTCTTCTGAAGAACGCTAAAGGGTCCACTATAGGTATGGCTGATGGTAATTTCAGCATTCAGGCACATACAGGGGACGTATTGCAGGTAAGCTATGTAGGGCATGCGCCGCAGGAAGTTACTATTTCCGGAAGCCGTCCATTATCCATAAGGCTGAAGCCCTTGGGTGAACAGATGGGAGGAGTGGTAGTAACAGGTATCTTTAACCGTCGTTACGAAAGCTTTACCGGGGCTAGCACCCGCATTACCCGCCAGGAGCTGATGCGCAATGGTACACTGAATGTATTTCAGAGCTTGAAAAGCATTGATCCTTCACTCAATATTTTCGATAACCTGTTGACAGGTTCCAACCCTAATAAGATGCCCGAGATGCAGATTCGTGGTACGTCTTCTTTTCCCGATCTGAAAGGCCAGTATACCTCCAACCCCAACCAGCCGTTGTTCATCGTGGATGGTTTTGAAATGACCATCGAAAAAGTGAACGACCTGAACATCAATCGCATTGAGTCCATTACCATCCTGAAGGATGCTTCCGCCAAAGCTCTTTACGGTTCTCGGGCGGCCAATGGGGTAGTGGTGATTGAAACGGTTAAGGTAAAACCTGGCGAGTTGCGTGTGAGCTACACCGGTACTTATGGTGTGGAAATGCCCGACCTGACCAGTTACCACTTGACCAATGCCCGCGAAAAGCTGGAACTGGAAAAACAGCTGGGAGCATACGACCGTACCCAGCCTGCAGCAGAACTGATTCTCGACAGCCTTTACTACGCTAACTTGAAAGAAGTTGAAAGTGGTGTGAATACTTACTGGCTGGCACAACCGGTGCGCATGGGTTTCAACCATAAACAAACAGTTGGTTTAGAAGCTGGTGATGAGCGCCTGCGTGCAGGGCTTACTTTCTTTACCGGAAATACTGAGGGGGTAATGAAAGGCAGTGAGCGTCGTAATATCGGAGGTGCTTTTTCATTAGTGTATCGTCATGGTAAGGTGCTGTTTCGCAACCTGTTTCAATACACAGGGGTAAAGGCGGCCAACTCGCCCTATGGCGACTTTTCTGATTATGCCCGCTTGAATCCTTATTGGAGAAAAGATAACGAAGACGGGACTATCCGTAAGTTCCTCGGCATTGGACCAGTATACACAGAATCAGTGTACAATCCTATGTATAATGCTACACTGAATACTTCTTCTACCTCAGAGTATACCGATGTAACCAATAATACTTATTTGGAATGGACGGCTAACCGCAACTTCAAGGTGGTAGGCCGTATTGGTTTTGTAAATACCGTTAAGGGATCGGAGGAGTTTTTCCCAGGTAGCCATACCAAGTTCCTTAGCCTTACCGGCGATAATCTTTTCCTCCGTGGTACCTATGATAAAGGAACAGGAAAGGCCTCTATGGTCAGTGGTGATCTGAATATGAACTATTCAAAAAGTTGGGGTAAGCACCTGGTATTTACCAACGTAGGTGCCAACATCCGTGAAGACAATGAGGAGAGCTACTTGTTTTCGGCTACTGGTTTTCCCAATGACCGCATGAACAATATCATTTTTGCCAAGCAGTATGCTCAAAACGGCAAACCAACAGGAAGTGAATCCATCAACCGCGAGATCGGTGCACTGGGCTTGGCCAACTATTCGTATGACAACCGCTACTTTGCTGACCTGTCGGTGCGCACCAGTGCCTCTTCTCAGTTTGGTGACCAAAGCCGCTGGGGTTCATTCTGGGCTGCTGGAGCGGGATGGAATCTCCATCGCGAGTCGTTTTTAAAGAACATCCGTTCTCTCGATATGTTGAAGCTGAGAGGCTCAGTAGGGTATACCGGTTCGCAGAATTTCAACTCCTACCAGGCCATGCTGCTATACAACTATTTTGTAGATAATTCCTACCAGGGCTTACTGGGTACCTACCTCAATGGGCTTTCAAACCCCGCCCTGAAATGGCAGGAAAAACTGGACTATAACGTAGGTGTCGATGCCAGCTTGAAGAACCGCCTGAACCTGCGCCTTGACCTATACCGCTCTATCACTACCAACCTGTTAACGGATATTACTACGCCCCCGTCCCTTGGCTTCGATTCATATAAGGCCAACCTTGGCGAGTTGGAGAATACCGGTGTGGAGTTTAAGGTAAACTACCGTATGCTGGTGAACAACGCCAACCGTCAATCACTGAACTTGTTTGTTACCGGTATTTCCAATAAAAACAAGATCCAGAAGATATCTAATTCACTGAAAAGCCTGACCAGTTCTCAGGACTCATTATCTAAAACGGTGAATCGTCCGGTGATCCGCTTTGAAGAAGGCCAATCAATGGATGCCATCTGGGCTGTACGCTCCATGGGGATTGATCCGGCAACCGGCAAAGAGATTTTCGTGAAAAAAGATGGTACGCTAACTGAACTCTGGGATCCTGCTGATAAAGTGGTAGTTGGGATCAATCAGCCCAAGCTACTAGGCAACTTCGGCGCCAACTTCGAATACAAAGGCTTTACAGCTTCGGTGGTAGCAGGCTTCCGTATAGGTGGACAGATCTACAACCAAACATTGGTTGACAAAGTAGAGAACGCCAAGTTGAATTATAATGTGGACGAGCGGGCGTATTACAATAGTTGGAAGAAGCCTGGCGACAAAGTATTGTTCAAAAATATTGGAACTGTTAATGCAACTACGCTGGCCACATCACGCTTTGTACAGGACCTGAGTGAACTGAATATTTCGGCAGTTAATGTAGGCTACGACTTTTACCGCCATGCTTTTGTGAAAAAACTCAAAATGCAGCGCCTGCAGGTGATGGTGAACATGAATGACATCCATCAGTTTTCCACCGTGCGCATCGAAAGAGGAACCTCTTATCCATTTGCCCGATTCGGTTCCGTTACCGTAATGGCCAATTTTTAAGAGAGAATATTCAATTAATAAAAAGAACTGGTTAACATGAGAAATAAATTAATCGTAGGTTTCTTGGCAGTACTGGTGGTACTATCGTCCACCTCCTGCAAAAAATGGCTGGATGTACAGCCCCGCACTAAGATCAAGTCCGATGTGCTGCTGCAAACCGAGCAGGGTTATCGCGATGCACTGATCGGCTGCTACACGTTGATGAAGTCACAGTCGCTCTATGGTCGAGAACTGACCTTTGGCTTTATGGACGCCGTAGCCGCGCAGTACGACGTATTCAACAACAAGACATACAACAGTGTGTCGCAGTTCCGATACACTACTGACGCCAACGTGCGCACACAGATCGACAATATGTGGTTACGGATGTATAATGTAGTAGCCAATGTAAACAACATCTTGGATCACATCGATCAAGATAAGGCCATCTTTACTGGCAGCAATTACGATATCATTAAAGGTGAAGCGTTGGCCTTGCGTGCGTTTATTCATTTCGACCTGTTGCGACTGTTTGCCTCCGTCGATTTAACAAAGCCTGCCATCCCATATGTAAAAACGTTATCTACACAGGTCGTAAGTTCTTCAACCGGAGACGAAGTAGTGTCCCTGGTGCTGCAAGACCTGGAGGCAGCTGCCGCAAGACTAAACGCCGATCCTATTCGCCAGGGTAACAAGTTGGTGTATGGTGCTGACGAGTTTATGAATAACCGTCATCAACGTCTTAACTACTTTGCCGTAAAAGCCTTGGCTGCTCGCGCCTACTTGTGGAAGGGCGACAAAATCAAAGCATTAGAGAACGCAATGGAAGTGATCAATGTGGCAGACCAGGTTTTCCCATGGATCAAAACTTCCAACATTTCAGCCACCAACGACAAGGACAAAGATTTTACCTTTTCTACCGAGAACATTTTTGCCTTGAACGTGTATGACATACGCACCATTGCCAATGCCTGGTTTATATCAGCATTCCCTGATGTTCAGTTGCAGCGCAGTTCGTTCAACTACGAGCAGATGTTTGAGAAAACCACCGTGGGTGCTAACGATTACCGCCTGCTATTTACATCAAAGCTGGTAGGTTCCAACTACATCGTGTACAAGTATTACCAACCCGATAATTATACTGCCAGCTATGCCTCTATGATCCCGTTGATGCGTCGATCTGAGATGAATTATATCGCTGCCGAGTGTAACGTAGGAGTGAATAACCAAAAGGCCATCGATTTCCTGAACACCGTGCGTGCCAACAGGGGTATCACTACGCCGCTAGCCAGTACCCTGACTGATGCACAGATTACCGCCGAGATACTGAAAGAATACCGCAAGGAGTTTCAGGGTGAAGGACAGCTTTTTCACTACTGTAAGCGAACTAAGCAGGCCAAGTTCCCGGCCGCTTTTACAACGCTTACCGACGTACACTACGTGCTACCAAAGCCCACCAATGAAATTGAATTTGGAGGATAGGTAGTAGTCAACCCATTTCTAACATTAAATCGATTCTATTTATGAGAACGGTATTACAATCACTGACAGGATTGCTTTTGGGTGGGATGTTATTCAGCTCCTGCGCCAAAAAAGATATAGCCATTTACAGCAATGACCCCCGGTTATTTTTCCAGATTCCCGGTTCGGGAAGTATTGCCCTGCGCGATTCGCTGATGTATTCCTTTCCGGCTAAGCCCAATGTGGGCGAACAGGATACGCTGTGGTTCAAGGCCTGCATTATGGGAGAAACTGCTCCCTACGACCGTGAGATCGGTATTAAGATTAACCCTTCCTCTACCGCTCGTGAAGGAGAGCATTTTAAGTTTGAGCGCAAAGTGTTACCGGCCGATTCTTTCTCGGTAAGGTTACCTCTCGTGGTTTACCGTAAGGGTTTAAAAAACACGTCGGTGCGCTTGGAGATTGAAGTGGCTGAGAACAAGGACTTCAAGGTGGGTTACGAACGCTACAAGAAAGCCATCTTTATCTGGGGCGATATGTTCTTGAAGCCCGATATCTGGGATAAGTCTAATTATAAAACAGCCTTTGGTGAATTTACCCAAACACGCTACGCATTTATTCTAAAGGCTTGTAACATCACCGAACTACCCGACCCGCTGAACCTGCCCATGTTGGGTTATTATAATGCAATGGTGCGTAAAGCCTTGCTCGATTACAACAACACCCCAGGCAACACTCCGCTAACCGATGAACTAGGCACGGTAGCGTTCCCAATTTATAGCGGTATCGGCGGAGCAGGCTAAAATCACAGAGAGAGAGATCAAACATTCCCAATCGAAAACTCTAAACAATGAATAAACTAAAACATATACTGGTGCTTCTGCTGTCTTCCTGCCTGTTGCTAATGGCCTGCATGAAAGACGAAGGGAACTACAACTATCAAAATTCAAGTTCTTATTTTGTGGACACCACTTCGGTGCCCCGAACTATAGTGATCAAGCAAAACGATGTGGTGACCATCACGCCGGCTAATACGACAGCTGCTAATGGGCTCAACCTTTCTTATGAGTGGAAGTTGGTACAGGCCAGTTTTGCCGCCGATCCAGCCACCGGCACCTACTTCGAAAAGAAGATAGGTACGGAAAAGAACCTAACCTACAAGGTAACAGAGACTCCGGCCGATTATATCCTGATCCTTTATGTGACCGATAAGGGCCACGGAAATATTACGCAAATGATCAAAGTGCCTTTCAATGTCAGCTCCTACGCCTCACAGGGATGGATGGTGCTACACGGTGGTGCTGCAGGCAGCGATATTAGTATTGTGGTGAACAGTAAGATGAACACCTTGCTACCAGCCTCGACCGATTATGTGCAGGCCAATGTATTTTCTGAAACCAACGGCAAAAAGATCGAAGGCGAAGGCGCGGCCTTGAACTACGTAGGTCAGCACTGGGTAGATGTATATACTAAAACCAATATGGGCGGCTACCGGGCCAGTGGTAATGACCTTCGCATACTGAACACTTACAGCGATATGTTCATTAGCCCCATGCAGGCCAGTGACATCCAGTTCCAGGGCTATGGATTGTGGAGCTATAACCAACTTCTGGTTAACAAAGGCGACCTGTATTTTATTCCCCAGCCTACACCTAACACCTACAACAAATTTGGCGTGAAGTGCTTCGGCGAGGACTATGTAGCATCACCCTACATTGCTACTATTATGCTGGGTTCCTACTATGGGGTGATTTATGATACCAAGAATAAGCGCTTCCTGTATATCGATTTCCAGCGGACAGTAAAGCCGTTTAAAGCACCCGGTGCTACGGCTGCCTTTAACATGACTAACGTAGGTAAGGAAATGGTCTATGCTGAGCATGGCTTCGACTCGCGCTGGTTCTGTGTAATGCAAAATGATGCTGCTCCCTCCAGCCGCGAGCTGTTTGTCTGTAAGTTCAATGTAGCGGACGACGGTAACCGTGCCGTGGCTCGCTATAACATCAGTGCGGCTACCGAACTGGCAAATGCCAAATACTTTGCTTTTGGCAACCGTGGCAATATCATGTATTATGCTACCGATACTAAGATCTATCAGAACGATTATGCCGGTAGCCTGGCCTCAACAGAGCGATTAAACCTGGCAACTAACTACCCTGGCTACGTGATCACCAGCATGAAAGTGTTCAAGGTGACCAATCACGCCAACGATGGAAAGATCCTGTACGTGGCCCTGTACAACCCTTCCAATCAGCAGGGTGTTGTGCTGCAGATCGATATCGATGAGGTAAGCGGTGTGTTTAAAACTACAAAGGCTTATACCGGGTTTGGCCAGGTCTATGGCATGAACTATAAAGCCAAATAATATCTAATTAAGTCTCATAGAAGGATGTCGGCCCTTTGGGGCCAGACTCCTTTCATTTTCAATATTTAAACATAAAACAAGAATGAAACGGATAAAATGGCTCTGCACGTTGGCAAGTCTCCTGGTGTTCCAAGGGCAGCTACTGGCAACAGAAATAAATTGTGCGGTTAACGGCCAGATCAATGGCCTCGGGAAAGATGTGACATTAACAGTAGTGCAGCGTTCAGGAGAACATGGCTCCCAGACAGTGAAAACGACGAAAACAAAAGAGAAAGGGGAGTTTTCCTTTACGCTACCTGCTACGCTATTTAACCAGATGCTGGAAATACGCGTTGAAGGCGTACGCTACGCGATCTCATTTTTTGCCGAAAAAGGTATGGTGCAAATTACCAGCGATAAAAACAAGCTGTATGTAGCTGATATTAAAGGCACTGCCGAAAACGAACGCTGGGATGCATACCAAAAATACGCTTTGGCCATTACCCTCAAGAGAAATAGCCTGAATATGAATATGGGCTCAACCAGCAAAGAAGAACGCATCCGTTTGTTCACTGAGTTGGATGCGCAGCAAAAGCACTTCGAAGATTCGATCATTCAACACTATCCCAACTCGGTCGTAGCCCTGTACCTGGCTAAAGTACCGTTGCCTATGCTAAAGTACTACCAGATCGATTCGCTGCTTACCCACTTCAAGCCTTATTTCGCTACGCACAACTATTACTTGGCAATGAAGAAGCAGGCCGATGTATTGCGCAAAGTGGCGCCGGGCGCTATGGCACCAGATTTTACAGTGGTTCAACCGGACGGCGTTACAAAAATTTCCTTGTCTTCTTTAAGAGGGAAATACGTAATGCTGGATTTCTGGGCTTCCTGGTGTGTGCCCTGCCGTGCTGAAAATGTACATACCAAAGAACTATATGAAAAATATCATCCTTATGGATTGGAGATTCTTTCCTTTTCTCTGGATTCCGACCGGGACGCCTGGAAAAAAGCTGTAGAAAAAGATGGCTTGGTATGGCACAATGCTTCAGACCTGGTAGGAGGTAAATTATCTCCAGTGGCACAGAAGTATGGTATTGATGGTTTGCCGGCTGTTTGGATCATTGATCCCAAGGGTAAAATCGTTGCGGAAGGCGTTAGAGGAGAGAGCTTGGATAAATTACTATCATCCCTGTTTGTTCATTAATATAAACTTCGGCTGCGGTTATGCTGGGTACGTTCAGGCATAACCGCTTTTTTAAAGCCATATAGCCAGGAAGTAGATCCTGCCTGATTTCTAAACGATCGAATAAAATTTAATTATGTTGAAGAAGTCCATTATAAAATGGTCATTGCTCTTTATTTACATGCTATGCTGTTCTGCCCAGTTAAGAGCTGATGATGGGATGTGGCTGCTGGCACTGTTGAAGCAATACAATGCAAAGGAATTGAAGGCAATGGGATTGAACATTCCTATTGAAAAACTTACCGGTGAAAGCGAAGATGCACTGAGTGAAGCTGTAATAGGTTTTGATAAAGGGTGCACCGGTTCAATTATTTCCAGCACCGGATTGATCTTAACCAACTATCATTGTTCTTATAGTGCAATCCAGCAGTATGTTGGTCCAGATAATGATATTTTTAATACGGGTTTTTGGGCCAATGCGGCCGAACAGGAATTACCAGTCAGAGGACTTTCCATCACGATTAATAAAAAGATCCTGGATATAACAGATGAAGTAAATAGCCAGGTTACTAATAAAAATTCATCTGCCAATAACATGCGAAGTGTATTGGCAGCGGAAACAAAAAAGTACCAACAGAAATACCCGCAATACAATGTATTGATCAAACCCTATAAGAATAACAGTGTCTTTATATTGTACCTGCAGCAACAGTTCAGTGATGTGCGTCTGGTGGGCGTTCCTCCAAAGAATGTAGCCAAGTTTGGAGGGGAGACCGACAATTGGATGTGGCCACGTCAAAGCGCTGACTTTGCTTTCTTCAGGGTCTATGGAGATAAGAACGGGGCACCGGCTACCTATTCAAAATCCAATCTGCCCCTGACAGTAAAGGCTTATCTCCATATATCAAAAGAGGGATATAAGAAGGGGGATTTTGCTATGTCTATGGGCTACCCGGCCCAGTCCAACCGAGAAGCCACATCCTACCAGGTATGGGATAAGGCTCAGACCTTAAATAGCCCACTGATTGCGGTGCGCAAACTGCGTCAGGCTGTTTTAGAAGATGAAATGAATAAGAGTCCTCAGATCAAACAGCTCTATTTTGAGAAATATGCTACTTCAGCCAACTATTACAAAAACGCGGTGGGCATGAATGCCTGGATTGACAAATTACACGTTCTATCTAAGAAAGAAGCTTTTGAAAGGGAATGGATGAATTGGGTAATGCAGGATGAAACCAAAAAGTTAACTTATGCTACAACCTTCCATGATCTGAAAATAGCATTGGAAACGAACGCTAAATATAAGCGGGCACTAACTTATTATTCTGAGAGCTTTTCGACCGCTTGTGAAGTAATCCAATTCATTAGTGCTTTTGGCAACGCATTTAAAACCTATACAGACGAAGTTAAAAAGAGACCTTCCCTGTCAAAAGATCTTTTAAGTAATACCAGGTATTACTACAAAGGTTTTAATATGGATGTTGATAAACGTGTGACCAAAGAAATTCTAAAGCTTTTGAATGATAGTTTGCCGCCAGACCTTTTGCCGGATATATATACGGTAAAAAACCTTCAGTCCGCAGCAACTATTGATCAATATGTGGAGGATATATACCGCACTTCTATTTTTTGTGATTCGGTTAAGTTGAAAAACTGGTTGAAGAATCCATCCGGAACTTTGGAGAAGGACCCCTTAATGCAATTAAGTAAGTCAATCCAAAATAAGCAGTGGGAACTATTTCAAACCTCCCAATCCAATACAGACAAAGCTAATAGGATTATTTACGCTTATTACAACAGTGTTTCTGATTTTAAAGCAGGTCGGTACTACCCTGATGCTGATAGAACCATCCGGCTGTCTTACGGTACAATTTCGGATCTGAAAGTGGATGATAAAACCATTCCTTACCAAACTACTCTAAATAGTTTGATAGCAAAGGCTGACACAGTCAATAAGGACTACCTGTTAAATAAAAAACTACAGGATATCTGGAAAACCAAAGACTATGGGTCTTATGCCTTAAATGGAGATATGCCTGTTTGTTTTATTACCAATGGTGATGTGACTGGTGGAAATTCAGGAAGCCCTATGATGAATGCAGAAGGAAAGATCATCGGCCTGGTATTCGACTGCAACTGGGAATCCATGACAAGGGAGTTTAACTATGAGGCAAATCTGCATAAAGTGATTTGTGTGGATGTACGTTATATAATGTTAGTCACACAAAAGTTTTCTGGATCCAATAGGGTCATTAGTGAGATAGAAAAGGCCAATGAAGGATAACAGGATGATAAAAGAAATAAATGGTCAAAACACATTGGCTCTTTCATTGATACGGATGTGCCTGTTAGAAGAGCTGTCACACTATTCGTTTTTAGTATCTGCCTCAGCAATTATTGTTAAGTCAGGGCTAATTGAGTTGATAAAATCTTAAACGCATAAAATTTTAAAATGAAAAAACTAGCATTATTATTAATGATGCCCACTTTTATTCTAACCCGGGCGTCCGCACAGGAATTCAAAATGGATGGTAGGCTGAACTCTTTTAAGCCTATTGAAAAAATCTACTTTACTTACAACAACGGGGAAGGTTCCATTTTCGACAGTATACAGGTAAAAAATGGTGTTTTTCAAATAAAAGGAAAATTAGCAGAGCCTGTTATAGCTTTTATGTCGATCAAATATGTACTTAATGCAGGAGAAACAGCTACTGACGATTTTTTGCAGTTCTATTTAGAACCTGCAAAGATTAATTTGACTGCCACTTCCTCTTTAAAGAACGCAAAGATTACCGGTTCAAAAGGCCAGCCCGATTTTGAAAGAATAAAGAAGAAGGAAAAAGAATACAATCAAAGTTTGGAAAAAGCGCAGAATAATTATGCCGCTGCCCGCAGAGCCGGAGACAAGAACGAAATGGAAAAGTTAGAAGCGGATATGGACCAGATTAAACAGGCCTATGCCGAGAATGTTTACGCAGACTTCCTTAAGAAAAACCCTCAAACACCAATAGGCTTATATCTTGTAAGTATGTACAGGAGTTTTAGACACGATCCAGACAAGACAGAAGCATTATTTAAAAAATTGCCTGCTAACCTTCAGCAGTATCCATCTGGTGTCGCCCTAAAGGATAGAATAAAAGTTGACCAAAACACATCGATTGGCCGTTATGCTATGGACTTTACACAAAACGACACATCGGGAAATCCTGTTTCACTTTCTTCTTTTAAGGGCAAGTATGTGTTGGTTGACTTCTGGGCCAGCTGGTGCAAACCCTGCCGGGCAGAAAACCCCAATCTCGTAAAAGCCTATAACAAATACAAGGATAAAAACTTTACGATCCTAGGTGTCTCCCTTGATGCCCCAGAAGGCAAAGGCAGGTGGATAAAAGCTATTCATGATGATGGCCTAACCTGGAATCATGTAAGTGACCTGAAGTTTTGGAAAAATGAAGTGGCTGTCCAGTACGGTATCAATTCCGTGCCCCAAAACCTATTGATAGATCCACAAGGGAAAATTGTGGCTAAAAATTTAAGAGGCGAGGCACTTGAAGAAAAATTAACAGAGCTGATCAAACTTTAATACAAAAGTAAAAGTCTAAAAGGCCGTCGATATTAACCGACGGCCTTTTAGACTTAAGAAAGTTTAGCTTGAAATCAAATGGATAAAGTACTTCTATTTGTTAATAAAGTCCAGTGGAAGCCGGTTTGGTAAGTTTTTTTGCCTCGTTGGTGTAATTCTTTTTATCTGTTTTAAAAATGCAAGTTGCTTTGAATAGTAAAGGAGTAAAAATCTTCCAAGGGTTCTTGAAAAATATTTCTAATTGGGATGGGGTAAAATTTCCTATCCAGTGATCTTAAATAAATCAAACGCTCTAATATGAAAAAGTTAATTGCTTTAAGCTTTTGTCTTGCAATTCTGAATATAGTAAGCGCCCAGGTAAAAGATCCTGTGGCATGGAGTTTTACTTCTAAGAAAATAAATGAAACAACCTACGAGGTGAGCTTGACTGCTACGCTACAAAAAAGCTGGCACCTGTATTCCCAGACAACACCAGAAGGTGGGCCTTTTCCTACAGCCATCAACTTTGCTAAAAATCCATTGCTCTCTTTAGATGGTGATATAAAAGAAGTGGGCAAACTAGAGCAAAAGAATGAGCCCTTATTTGGTGTAGATGTAAAGCAATTTTCCAACACAGTGTCGTTTGTGCAGGTAGTAAAAGTGAAAGGCAAAGCAAAAACATTTTTGAGCGGTAGTCTTGAATTCATGACCTGTAATAACCAGGAGTGTTTGCCTCCTCAAACAAAGAAGTTTTCCATTGCCCTTAAGTAATTTCTCCCGTTCCAATGAAAAAGTTTCTTTGTTGTAGTTTGTGTCTGTGCTTGCTGTTTCTTAGCATTTGTCTTCATGCAAATGATTCTACAGACCTAAAGTGGAATTTTGACCAACAGCGGATCAATGAAAAAGAAGTCCTGCTGACCATCAAAGCCTCTGTACCGAGTGGTGTAAAACTTTATGGATTACAAAAGTCGGAGAATGATGCCCTTTACTCCACCATAACGTTTGATTCGGCTGCTAAAAAGTATTTAGCCAATACGGTTACTGAAAAAGGAAGTGCCCGCACTGAGAAGGATCCTTCCCTGGATGCTACGGTAACTTATTTTGCAGACTCTGTACTTTGGCAACAGAAAGTACTGGCCGGTACTACGGATAGTGTTTTATTGAAAGGAGCCGTGAGCTATATGTATAAAAAAGGGGAGGAGTACCTGCCCGGAGAACACCCGTTCAAATTTTACATTCAGCCCGAAGTTTCTTCCAAACAAACTGATTCTGTAACAGCCACAAACGATATTGCTAATCAATCCTTAGGCTGGATCTTTTTGATTGGGTTTCTAAATGGGTTGGGCGCCCTGCTGACACCTTGTGTGTTTTCCATGATTCCTATTACCGTTTCGTTTTTTACCAAGCGGAGTCAAACCAAGGCCCAAGGCAAAGTGAATGCCTTTATGTACTCGGCCTCTATCATTGCCATCTTTACCTTTATTGGCTTTTTAATTACCCTGATCTGGGGGGCGGCAGCCTTAAACAACCTGGCTACCAACTGGGTGGCCAACCTGGTGTTCTTTGCCCTGTTTTTGCTGTTTGGCATCTCGTTCTTAGGGGCCTTTGAAATAACATTGCCCAGCGCCTGGACCAATAAAGCCGATTCGAAAGCCAATACCGGCAGTTTTGTGGGCATCTTTTTTATGGCCTTAGTGCTGGTGCTGGTATCTTTTTCTTGTACTGGGCCCTTCATTGGTAACCTGTTGCCTATTATTGGCAAGGGTGGCTACTTTGGACCGCTGGTTGGATTCTTTAGTTTTTCCCTTGCACTTGCCCTTCCTTTTTCCCTATTTGCCTTTTTCCCTTCTAAACTTAATGTACTTGGAAAAGCGGGCGGTTGGCTCAATGCGGTAAAAGTTACGATGGGGTTTGTGGAGTTGGCCCTTGCGTTGAAATTCCTCTCCAATGCCGATTTAGCTAAGGGCTGGCGCTTATTGGATAGAGAAATCTTTATTGCTCTGTGGGTAGTGATCTTTATTTTACTGGGAGTATACCTGTTGGGTAAACTCAAGTTTCATCATGATGATGAATTGCCTAAAAACGATTTTGGTCTGCCGTATGTAAGTGTTACCCGGCTATTACTCGCTATTACAGCTATTTCGTTTTCTGTTTATATGATCCCTGGCTTATGGGGTGCACCTCTGAAAGGAATCAGTGCGTTTGTTCCTCCAATGGGAACACAGGATTTCATCGCCTCTCCTGCAGCATCAAAGCCTGGTGCTGGTAGTAGTACAGTTAGTAACCAAGATGAACTGCCGCATCCTAACAAATATTATGACAAGATGCATATTTATGAACCGGAAACGGTAACCAAATATGGCATGGTCACCTATTTCGATTACCAGGAAGCTTTGGAAGTGTCTCGCAAATTAAAAAAGCCCTTGTTGCTGGATTTTACCGGGGTGAATTGTGTGAACTGTAGAAAGATGGAAGGCCAGGTATGGAGCGATCCGGAAGTAATGCGTCGCTTAAAAGAAGACTTTGTGGTGGTGTCTCTTTATGTGGATGTGCACAACATTGAGTTGCCCCAAGGAGAACAATACTTTTCCAAGGCTTTAGACAAGCAGGTGGAAACTTTAGGCGACCGCAATGTTGATCTGCAGGTTTCACGCTTTGGCTCCAACACACAGCCCTATTATTTCTTTGTGGACGACAAGGAAGCAAAGCTGGCTGATCAGGGCTATGGCTATGATCCCAGTATTCCAAAGTTTATTGAACTGTTGGATAAAGTAAAAGCAGAATACAATAAAAGAAAGGCTTGATCATTCAATACTGGTTCCGATAATGAATGAAAGATATTGGCCGTTCAGGCTTTAAAAATGTGCATTTGGTGTTTTTTCTCATCGTGTAAAAAAGGGTTTGTTTCTACTTACCCTTTCTTTTATTTAAGCATACGAATGCGCAAATAAATTTATGACATTAATCAGCCTAAAGTAGTATCCAACAATATAGATTCGCCTAATTGAAATTAAACCAATGCAAGAATTATACAAAGAGCAATTACAGCTGTTTTTAAATAGGATCAAACAACGCTCTCAAAACTTTATCGGATACCCTGCATCGGTAGATTATGATTATAAGGAATTATTTCCCTTTTTGGATTATTCCTTAAATAATGTAGGAGATCCGTTTGTGGAGTCCAATTGTGATATGGATTCCAAAAAGTTTGAGCGTGAAGTATTGAACTTTTTTGCCGATCAATTTCATGCACCCAAGAACAATTGGTGGGGCTATGTTACCAATGGTGGTTCAGAGGGAAATTTATATGCCTTGTATCTGGCCAGGGAATTATACCCGAATGGTATGGTGTATTACTCCGAATCAACCCATTACAGTGTACAAAAGAACATTCACTTACTGAACATGGACAGCATCGTGATCCGCACCGATTATAAAGGAGAGATGGATTACGACGATCTGAAAGAAATGATTCAGTTACAACGGCACCGACCTGTGATCATTTTGGCCAACATTGGAACCACCATGACAGAGGCAAAAGATAATGTGCCTTTAATAAAAGATATTCTGAAGAGATTGGCTATTAAAAGCTCTTACATTCATTGCGATGCCGCGTTAGCAGGAACATATCTTTCCTTATTAGGTCAAGGCTCTTTTGACTTTTCCTATGGTGCCGATAGCATTGCCATTAGCGGGCATAAATTTATTGGTTCACCTATACCTTGTGGTGTGGTGTTAGTCAAAAAATCATATAAGGATAGAATTGGACGTTCCATTCCTTATATCGGAACACTAGACACAACTATCTCAGGCTCCCGTAATGGAATAACACCACTCTTTTTATGGTATACCATTCAAAAGCTGGGAAGGCAGGGATTGTTAGAAAGAGCAGAAAATTGTCTGACCGTAGCAGACTATGCCTTGCAACTTTTAGAAGAGGCTGGAATCAATGCCTGGCGCAACGAAAATGCTTTAACCGTGGTATTTCCTCAACCCAATGAACATATCTGCAAGAAATGGCAGCTAGCAAGTGAAAATGAGATGTCGCATCTTATCTGTATGCCTGGCGTAACGAAATCACACATTGATGCCTTTGTAAATGATTTAGTTCAGCAGCAAGATGAAAAGTGCCCAGACTTGGAATCACAATTAAACTAAGGCAAGATAAATAACGGGCTTCCAAAAGAAGCTCGTTTTCTTTTTAATTTGGAGTCAGAAACAAAGGACGACTGTCGTGGTAATTAGTGAAATTTGTGAATTTGTGTCATTCGTTTAATTCGTGTATACTATTCAATATTCAAGTTGTAATTATTGACATAATCAACCAGGGCTGCTGCATTGCTTAGGTTTAACTTTTTCAGGATTTTGGTGCGATGCACATTTACTGTCGACAAAGTAATGCCTAGTTTTCTTCCTATTTCTTTTGAAGAAAGGCCCTCCTTAACAGCTTCAACAATTTGAAATTCTCTTTTTGAAAGTTGGGTGATCTTGACGCTTTTCCCTTTACCTTCAATTAATTGCAGTGTGATATTGTCTTTTATTTCATGGCAAATGTATCTTCTGCCTTCGCTTATTTCTCCAAGTGCTATGAACAATTCACGAAGCGGTGAACTTTTGGTCATATAGCCAAGTGCTCCTTTTTTTAAAAGCTGACGCGCATAAGTTGGTTCCGTGTGCATGGATAATACTAATATGTGGGTAGTAGGGGAGCATTTTCGAATAATATCTACAGCCTCTGTGCCACTTAGATCGGGCATATTAATATCCATGATAAAAATATTGGGATGGGCTTTCTCTGCAATTTCAATAGCCTGGTTCATACTGGCACAGCAGTCAATAACTTCATAAAGTTGATGTGTAAATAGAATTTGTCTTAATGAGTCTCTAAACAAAATATGATCATCTGCAATTAAGATCGTCTTTTTCTTCATGTTGAATGCTTGTTGGATGGCTGCTTTCGTATTAGTTTTTGTTGAACTAATGAGCTTAGGAGAAAATCAAATCAAATAAAGGAGTCTTTCTGATGTGTTACCATAAATCAAACTATGATTGGTTTGTAGAATTCGTGCGACACTCGTACTTTTATTAGGTGGGGATGCTGATCTTATTGAAATAACTGTACTATGAAATTTTTAATTGTAGACGATCATAAGATAATAAGGGACGGCCTTAAGCAAATACTGTCAAAGAGCTTCCCTTTCTCCATTTGTGATGAGGGGGAAAATGCTGAAGATGTCTTTGGCAAGCTAAAGGAGTCGTCTTATGATGTTGTTATTTGCGATTTGTCAATGCCCGGTAGAAGTGGGTTAGATGTAGTTGAACAAATCAAGCTAACTCACCCAGATATGCCAATACTTATTTTAAGTATGCATCCAGAGGAGCAGTATGCCTTGAGAGCGTTAAAAGCGGGCGCATGGGGCTATTTAAACAAAACGGGAGGTGCTGATATTTTAATAGAAGCTATCAAACGTGTATTGCAAGGCCGAAAATTTATTCCCGCTTCTGTGGCAGAGCAATTAACCTTGAGTCTAAGTTCTCCATACCATAGTTTGCATGAAGCTTTATCCAATCGCGAGTTTCATATATTTAAGCTGATTGCAGAGGGTAAATCTATTTCAGAGATATCAGACTTATTGTCCCTTGGTTCTACTACCATAAGCACGCATCGGGCACGACTTTTAAAAAAACTGCATTTAAGAACAAATGCAGACCTGACAAAGTATGCTCTTCAGCATAATCTTCTATAGTGCTTATTTCTTGTAGTAAGAAGTCTACAAGTAAATAGTGCGTTCTACTATTGTTACCATTTCTTATCATTAGTTTCTTTATGGTAGAATTCATTTTTACCCCTAGTAAGTCCAAATAAGTTTTTGAAAAACCTTTAGTAATGTTGGTTATTGTTAACCATCATTTAACCACGACTTACCTTATAGAAACAAATAGTCCGATTGTTAGCCTCCTGAACTCTAATGGTCAAAGTGTGTGCAAGCCAAACCTATTGCAATCAATAAATAAGCATCATTTTGATCGAAATGTGACTATTCTACTAAATCATGGATCTGAAAAGCAAAATCTATAGTCTAAATCCTGTAATAATTTTAGGAGCTATTGCCTATTTCTTCTTCAGTTCTTGTAATGGACTTGCATCCAACAATGCTGATTATGCTCCCAGTTATTCGACAAAGCATCTAAGCAAGAAAATACTGTTTTTTGGCGTTGTCAATCCTGCTTACTATGAAAAGTTAGATCCTTTAATTAAATACCTGAATAAACATTTGACAGACGTACAGGTTCAAACTGTTGCTGGAAGTAATTTTGACGCCTATTTGGAAAAGCTTGATAAGAGATATTACGACTTTACATTAATAAATGGGATGAAGGCGCTTGAATGCGAAAAAAATGGATATGCAATTGTAGGCAAGGAAGACAATGATGAGAATTATCGTGGTGTGATTTTAGTAAACCGCGATTCAATGGTAAATCATTTCGCTGATCTTAAAGGTAAGACAATCGCATCGCCCGGTAAGCAAGCTTTAGCCGGTAGTATGATGCCCTTGTATTTTCTGCATACTAATGGCATAAACGTTAATAAAGACATTCGTATTAGCTATCATTCTTCGTTTGAATCAGCGATACTCAGTGTTTATCTTGGAAAAAGTACCGCTGCTATGTCCTGGCTTGCCAATTGGAAAGAGTTTGTTAGCAAACGTCCAGAAATTGAATCGAAGGTTGTTATAAAGTGGCAAACATTTCCTTTAATGAATGTGGCACTGCTTTTTCGAAATGATATGGATGCGAAAATAGCAGCCGAAATAAAAAAACTGATTTTTAACTTACAGAATAGTAAGGAGGGTATGGAAGTGTTGAAAGAAATAAATGCCACCAAGTTTGTTCCGGCTAACACCAGGAATTATCAGACCTTAAATGAGTTTGTGAAAAAGTATCATGCTGCCATACATCTCGATTAACTAATCCGCTGCCTAACAAATACCATGTTGAAAAACCTTTGGCCTGCTAAGATTCGAACCCAGTTGATATTAGGAATTGCATTAGTCCATTTAGGAATGATGGCGTTTTTTGTATTTGACATGGTCGAGCGACAGCGCACATTCTTGAAAAAGCAAAATCATGATCAGACAGTTAGTCTTGTAAGTGATTTTGCCGTTAACGCTAATTCGTTCATTGTTTCAAATGATTTTGACAGACTTGAACGTTTGGTGCGCTCTCATGGCAACTTCCCAAATTTGAAATATGCCATGATCTTGTCTCCGGACGGATTGGTGTTAGCGCATACCAATACCGCTTTTGTGGGCTTAAATGTTTCAGACAGTATTAGTCTTAGATTAAGAAATGTACGCCAAACGCAAACGCTAATTGAAAACAATCGAATTCTGGATATTGCAGTTCCTATCTTACAGAATAGGAACATAGTTGGCTGGGCAAGAGTAGGAGTAGGGCAAGAATACATTTATGATAATCTCTTTATAATCCTTCGAAATGGTATTTTGTATATAGTACTGGCTCTAGTAATAGGGTCATTTTTTGCTTTTTTAATTGGAAGAAAGTTGAGTAACGGGCTTTACAAGCTTATTGACGTCACTAAGAAAATTAAAAATGGCGATCGTAATGTGAGAGTTGCAGGGTCTAATAGTTTTGAAATTGACGAACTAGGGATGGCCTTAAACCAGATGCTGGATGAGATAAGTACCAATGAAAGATTGCTTTCAAAAATGTTGGAGAATATGCCTGTTGGTGTGTGGATCATCAATGAAAAAGGAGATATTGTTTCTGCAAATGCCGCAGCCAAAGAAATTTGGGGCGGTGCAATATATGGGGCTATAGAAGTATATAGCGAGTACAAAGCCTGGAATACAGTAACCCACCGGCGCATACAACCAAATGAATGGGGAGCTACTATTGCTCTTGAAAAAGGGATCCCCGTTTTAAACCAGGAAATAGCGATTGAAGGGTTTGACAAAAGCCGAAAGATTCTCCTGAACTCCGCCATTCCACTGACGGATAGCAATGGTAAAATAAATGGGGCTATTGCAATCAATGTTGATATTACTGAAGAAAAAGAAAATACGGCCAAGTTAAAAGAACGGGAAGGTCAGCTCCGCATTTTTGTAGAACATAGCCCTGCATCGCTGGCAATGTTTGATGCCGAAATGAACTATATGGTAGTTAGCCGCCGATGGTTAATGGATTATGGGTTGAAAGAAAAGGAGGTAATTGGCAGGTGCCATTACGATGTATTTCCAAATGTGCCAGAACGCTGGAAACAGATTCACCAGCGTTGCCTTACAGGTACTATTGAGAAATGCGAAGAAGATACCGTTATTGGAAAGAATGGCGCTTTGGAATGGATCAAATGGGAAATACATCCCTGGTGTAAAGCTTCAGGTGAGATAGGTGGTATAATCATGCTAACCGAAGTGATAACAGAGAAAAAAGAAACAGACCTACGCTTTAAAAACCTGGTAGAAAAAGCCCTGATCGGTATCTGGATCATACAAAATGAACGATTTGTATACGTTAATCCTCGTTTGGCAGAAAAGCTTGGCTATACTGATGATGAATTACTGCAAATGGATAGTATCTATTCGGTAATATACCATAAGGATATAGAACTTGTCAAAGCAAAATTGCAGTTGCGATTAGAGGGCGAAACTGAAAATACTCAATATGAAATAAGATGCAGAAGAAAAGATGGTAAGATCATCTGGGTAGAAGTAAATGGCTCTGAAACACTCTTTATGGGTGCAAAAGCTGTTATTGGCGTTATGAAAAATATCACGGAGCGGAAGGAATTTGAATCGCTGATCTTACACGAGAAAAAACTGTCAGAAACGATTATTAACGGCTTGCCTGGCATTTTCTATATGGCTGATAAAGAAGGCCGCTTAATTCGCTGGAATAAGAATTTCGAAACCATTTCTGGCTATACTCATAGGGAGGTAGGGCAGATGTATGCTACCGATTTTGTAGAGATAAGTGAAATTGATCTTGCTTTAAGTATACGACAAGAAGCCTTTCTCAGAGGTAAAGCCAGTGTAGAGATGCCGATTTTGACAAAACAAAAGCACCGGCTGATCTTTTATATAACGTTTATGCCAGTATTATATAATGACGAACAGTATATACTTGGTATCGGGATTGATTTTACGGAAAAGAAAAAAACGGAAAGAGCACTATTAAAAAAGAACTGGGAGAATAACGAGCGGGTGAAAGAGTTAAGATGTTTGTATAAGTTGTCTGAATTGTCTTATTCAAAACAGCTTGCCATTGAAGATATAATGATAGAATGTGTCGCTATTATTCCGCCAGCATACCAATATCCTGATATTACCTATGTTAAATTAGAATTTGGGGATAAAAGTTTTAAATCACAAAAATTCTTTGAAACAGAATGGAAGCAGGAGGCTAGCATTTCAATTAAAGGAAACAAGATCGGCAAGTTAAGCGTCTATTATTCAGAAGAGCGCCCTGTTTTTGACGAAGGGCCATTCTTGAATGAAGAGCGATACCTGATTACTTCAATAGCGGAGATTCTAAGTAATGCCATTGAAAGAAAGATGGCAGAGGGTGAAGTGCTTAAATTAAATAGACTCTACCAGTTTACGAGTAATATCAATGAAATGATGCTTAGAGCAGCCGATGATGAAACCATATTTGCTGAGGCTTGTCAAATTGCTATTGATCATGGAGGGTTTCAAATGGCATGGGTTGGATTATATAATGAGGTATTAGATTCCATAACCCCAGTTGCCTGGGCTGGGAATGAAAACGGTTTTTTAGAGGCTAAGAATTATAAATCACTTCCAGTATCTACGGCCACAACTCCTGTGGCGCGTGCCATACGAAGTAGAAAGCCATACTGTTTCAATAATGTTTCAAATAATCCTGGGGTTGCTGATTTAAGAGAATTGATGCTGGAACGAAATTACCAATCAGGGATATCGTTGCCCATTCTTGTAAATGGCAAAGTCGTAGCAGCATTCATTATTATGATGTCCGAATCCAATTTTTTCAATGAAACAGAAATCAAACTGCTGCAAAAAGTAACAGATAATATTGCTTACGCGCTTGATAAGGTAAGAATTAAACATTTGCAGGTAAAATCTGAAGCAGAATTAAGAGAAAGTGAAGAGAAGTTTAGGCGTTTGGTTGAAGAGTCGTTGGTAGGTGTATTCATACTGCATCAGGAGAAGTTCATGTATGTCAATCTACAGTTTGAAAAAATATCCGGTTATTCTAAAGAGCAGCTACTAAAAAATTTAAGATTTGATAACCTGGTTCACAATGATGATTTGCAAAGAGTATGGGCAAAATATAAAAACAGGTTCAATGGGCCAAAGGTTGCCGATCATTACCTACTAAAGGCTAAGCATCGTAATGGATCGGTAGTGCATGTAGAACTGATTGTTTCAACCATAAACTATCAGGGCGAACTAGCTGTGTTAGGAACGATCATTGACATTACACAAAAGGTTGAGGAGGAAATGAGAATTAATAAGGCCGTTACGCACATGCAAGAAATGGAGCGCCAGGAAATAGGCATGGAGCTGCATGATAATGTGAAACAGATACTGGCTGCTTCTTTATTGAACATGGATTATGCCCAAATGTGTATGGATGATCCTGAAATGGCAGTGGGTGTTATTGAAAAGGCTAAAAAGTATATGGGCGAAGCGATCCATGAGCTAAGACGCATTTCACATCAATTAGCACCCTCTATTGATTCTACATTATTGTTAGAGGAAAAGATATGGTCGTTGATCAGCACTATGAATGTAGCAAATAGCTTAAAAGTAAACTTGCAAATTGATGCATTTCCAAAATCGCTGGATAATGACTTGCAGTTAGCTATTTATAGAATTATACAGGAGCAATTTAGTAACATTCTAAAATATGCGAAAGCATCTGAAGCTACAATTAGTGTTACTGAGTCCAATAGTCAAATCATCATGACGATAAAAGACAATGGGCAAGGCTTTGATATAGAAAGCAAAAAAATAGGTATTGGTTTGGAGAATATCAGAAGAAGAGCGCAGGTTTATAATGGTAAAGTTACCATCGATTCTTCTGTCGGAAATGGCTGTGAGTTGAAGGTAAGTATTCCACAACTTAACTAGTTGTTTATAGTCCTATTGATTGGATTCGACGCGAGAATTTTTGAATCCAGTAGAAAGTAAATTCAGTAAAGATCATCGTTAAGGCAAAACGAGTAGTCATTTAGACTACTCGTTTTTTATTTTGAGTATTGAAAGTAAACAGCAAATAGCAGTAATTCTACTGGTAAAATAATGGGTGTGCAAAGGAGTGCTGCATCTATTTCTCGTGCTATGAAGTTGGCGGCGGCTGATCTTATTCTTATATTAGGCCTTCACACTATCATTTATGAATTTGCGACTCCCATTATTTACGGGTGCTTTTGTAGTACTATTAGGTACTAACATACAAGCACAAGTGGCTTCTAACATTAAGACACAAACATATTTTTCAGATCCTGCCTTGTCGCCCGATGGAAAGGAACTAGCCTTTGTTTCAGGTGGCGATATCTGGACAGCTGCTGCCATAGGCGGTGAAGCTCGGTTATTAGTATCGCACCCCGCTATGGAATCACGCCCTATGTATTCGCCCGATGGTAAAAAGTTGGCCTTTGTCTCTACCCGCTCTGGCAACGGCGATATCTACATTCTGGATATGGGAACAGGGGTGGTGACAAGGTTAACGTTTGATGACGGCAATGAGGAACTAAGCGCTTGGTCGAAAGATGGGCAGTACATTTACTTTTCCTCTACCAGCCAGGATATTGCCGGTATGCGTGATGTGTTTCGTGTAAAGGTTACTGGTGGCACCCCCATGATTGTTTCTGGTGATCGCTATGTCAATGAATATTTTGCTACTCCTTCTCCTGATGGCAAAACAATAGCCTTATCTGCTCGGGGCTTTGGATCGCACCAGTGGTGGCGCCAGGGGCGTAGTCATCTGGATGAATCCGAGATATGGTTGTTGAATGAAAAAGAGGGCAAGTATACGCGTGTGGCCGAAAAAGGCGCCCGTCAGTTGTGGCCGATGTGGAGTACCGATGGTAAAACATTGTACTATGTATCGGATCGCGATGGACAACAAAACCTTTGGATGCAGCCGGTAGGTGGTACTGCCAGCAAACTGACAACCTTTACCAAAGGAAGGGTACTGTGGCCTTCAATAGCCGCAAATGGCAATACGATCGTTTTTGAGCGAGATTTTGCCATTTGGAAATATGATCTGAACACTAAAGAAGCTAAGCCAATTGCACTTAGTTTGAGAGGAGCTCCGGCAGGGGTTGCTGTAGAACAGGTGCGATTGAACAGTGGCTTTAGCAACCTGGAACTTTCTCCGGACGGAAAAAAACTGGCCTTTGTAGCGCACGGAGATGTATTTGTGGCCGGCACTAAAGATGGCGGCGATGCCACTCGTGTTACCAATACAGCAGGAATGGAGTCTGAGTTAGTATGGACGAAAAACAGTAACGCTGTTATCTATGTATCGGATCGGGATAACCAGACCAATATTTACCAATACCATTTTCTTACAGGAAAGGAGACACAGTTGACCAAAGCCATGGGTGATGAGGGAGGGCTGACCCTTTCTGTCGATGGCAAAAAGCTAGCATTTATCCGTAACCGAAACGAGCTTCATGTTTTAGACCTGGTTACACAAAAAGACGTGTTGCTGACCAAGGGCAACTTTAATTTTTCCCCTATAGGTTCTGGGGGTACGTTGAGCTGGTCTCCTAATGGACAATGGATTGCTTTTGCTAGTTATGGTCAAAAGTCGTTACGTAACATTAGCGTAGTATCGGCCCAAGGTGGTGAGGAGCATCCTGTGAGCTTCCTTGCGAATGTATTTGGCGGTGAAGTATTGTGGGGCCGCGATGGTAAGTCAATTTTATTTATCACAGGACAACGTACTGAGAATAGTTCAGTTGCCCGTGTCGATCTGCAGCCGCGCCAGCCTCGTTTCCGTGAGGATCAGTTTAGAGACCTCTTTACAGAACCACAACCATTAACAACTACTCCAACACCAGCAGTCAAATCTGACCCTGTTATCGATTCAATGAGCAGTGTTACCAAGCAAGTTGATGGCATTGTATGGGAAGGTATAAGACAACGCCTAAGTCTTTTACCTTTAGGTGTAGATGTGCAAAGTATTGATCTAAGTAAAGATGGCAATACACTGGTATTGACAGCAAACATTGGTGGTCAATCCAACCTGTTTACTTATTCATTGGATGAATTGTCGCGTGAGGCTCCCGTATTGAAGCAAGTAACTTTCAGTTCTGGTTTTAAGAGTAATGTACAATTGTCTGCAGATGGTAAAGAGGTTTACTTTTTAGAAAGCGGACGTATACAATCAGTGAATCTTGATACAAAAAACGTAAAACCAGTTGCCGTCACAGCGGAAATGGCTGTTGATTTCAACAAGGAGAAATTAGAAGTGTTCCGTCAGGCATGGGAATTACAGAATGATGGTTTCTATGATGATAAATTTCATGGTGCGGATTGGCAGGCTGTGAAGCGGACCTATGAGCCATTGGCCGCAGGAGCGCAAACCCCAGATGAATTACGCCGTATCCTAAACCTTATGGTAGGAGAGCTTAATGCCTCACATTCCGGAGTGTCAGGCTCTACGCCACTTGCTTTCCAGGTGGGGCGCCTTGGTTTGCGTTTTGACCGGAGCGTATATGAGAAAGAGGGCAAACTGCTGGTCAGTGAAGTAGTAGCACTTAGCCCGGCCGCATTAGCTGGAAGTATAAAGCCGGGGGACTATTTGTTGGCAGTAGATGGAGTTAGTTTAAATAGCAACGTCAGCCTGGAACAACAACTTGAAAATAAAGTGGGAAAAAGGGTTGTGTTGCGCGTAAGTAGTGGCAGTAACAATAGGGATGTAGTTGTAAAACCGGTAAGCCAGCCCGTAGAAAAAGGGTTGCTATATAAGCAATGGGTACAGCAAAACCGGGAATATGTAGCTAAGGCTAGTGGAGGCAAGCTGGGATATGTGCACATGTTTGATATGGGGCAAGGGTCGCTGGACCAATTGTACCTGGATATGGATGCCGAAAACCACGCACGAGAAGGTGTAGTAGTAGATATCCGCAATAACAATGGTGGTTTTGTAAATGCTTATGCGCTAGATGTTTTATCACGCAAAGGGTATATGACCATGACCGTTAGAGGCCTGCCACCGGCGCCTGCCCGCACACAATTAGGACAGCGGGCGCTTGATGCACCTACCATTCTGGTAACGAACCAGCACTCCCTTTCCGACGCAGAAGATTTCTCAGAAGGATATCGTTCCTTAGGTTTGGGAAAAGTAGTAGGAGAGCCTACGGCTGGCTGGATCATTTATACTTCCAACATAACGCTGTTTGATGGTACCGTTGTACGCCTGCCCTTTATTAAGATCACAGATAATAAAGGGAAAAATATGGAGTTGGCACCACGCCCTGTAGATATACCTGTATCTAATACTTTAGGTGAGAAAGGTCGTGACCAGCAACTGGATACTGCAGTGAAAGAATTACTGTTGCAGGTTGAAAAGAAAAGTTAGTCAACCTATTTTAAACAAAAATGCCTGTAGATCATCTACAGGCGTTTTTGTTTAAGGTGTATAGCTGCACAATATTAAAAAAGAATTTGATTTTTTGTAGAAGAGTAATGGTATTTCAAAGCCTTTTATTTATTCTAATAACTGGAAGAAAAAGCGGCGGAGTTAATGAATAATAAGAGTCGGTTAAAGAATATGATGTCAATTACTTAATATGCATTTCTTCTACCTCTGACCAATTTTCTGGTATTCCATTCTTCATAAAATGGGAGGCATTTGCCATAAAAAAAACTGCAGTTAAATCATTGCTGTTGCCTTCTATTACCTTTTGAAAGTGACCGTACGCCTTGTCAAAATCTTTATGTAAGTAATGCAGCATGCCTTGGTTAAAAGAAACGAGTGATGCTGTCTTTTTTTTGATTTCTTCAGTAGTATCTCCACTAAAACATTCATGAATACCAATTGGCACTTGTTTGCCTTTTAATTGAACTTTTCCAAGATAACGGAACTGAAACTCCTTTTGATGATTCATTTGTTGTAAAGAATCTTCACTAATAATAATTTTCCCTTTATAATGTTTTGTAAGACTTTCTAATCGCGATGCTGTATTCACGGTATCAGCTATGGTTGTGGCATCCATTCGATCATGATCGCCAGTAATACCCATGATAAGAGGACCGGTATGCATTCCTATTCCAATATGAATAAGTGTTTCGTTATTTAGTTGTCGTTTCCTGTTGAATTCTTGTATTGTTTTTTGCATTTCAATAGCAGCGGCAAGTGCATCTGAGGCATTACCCGGGAATATAGCCATTATGGCATCACCCAGGTATTGGTTTATAAAACCATTGTGTTCATTAATGATCGGTCCCATTAATTTATTGAAAGAGCAAACGAAACTAAAGTTTTCTTCAGGAGTCATTTGTTCTGCAAGCGTAGTGTAGTCGCGGATATCAGAAAAAAGAACAGTTACAATTTTTTCAACATGATCACCAAGTCTCACATCGGTAATTACACTACAGCCCAATGATTTGATGAATTCAAAAGGAACAAATTTTTCTGTGGCCTTGTAAATGCTACGCATTGTTTCTTCCCTTTCTTTTGCTTCACGGATATTTTTCTCATACAGTAACGCGCTTTCTATGGCAGATGAAGATTGCAACGCTAGTGTGGTAAGGAGTTTTAAGTCCGCTGCGGTATAATGAATAGGGGTAATGTTGGCTAGTATAATGGCGCCCATTATGCGGTGCTTTACTTTTAGGGCAGCATATAAAAGGGATTGGATAGGTTGCAAAAGTATACCGGTTTCTATTAATGCAATGGTATCACTAACGATCTCCGATCGCCCACTAGATACCATTTTAAATATTAAACTTAGATTAGTATTTATTTTTTCTTCACTGAATAATTTATCTCCCGATGAAGCCAATATTTGTAGTTGGTTGCTTTTTTCATTCCACAATAGAACGGCTCCATTATCAGATCTGATCACGCGACTGGCTTCATTCAGCGTTGTTTGAGCAATAGCTAGAGGGTCAATAGTTGTTGCCAGCTGTTCTGAAAAATTGAAGATCAGGTTGACTTCTTGATAGAGGTTTAAAATTTCACTACCAAGTTTTCTTTTCTCAGCTTCCATTTGTAAGAGATGTGAAAGGAACTCGCTAATTACTGTTGCTTTTTCATTGCCTTTGACCCAACCGAATACTTCATTTTCTATTGTGATTGGGTATTGAACATTGGCAGGTGCCGTACTATCACCAAACAATAAATTGCCATTTTCATCTTCTACTTTTACGCTCGTTTTCAATTGCTCGACCAAGGAGGAAAGAAGTATAGAAACATCATTCTTTTTGCTAATTATATTTTTAAGAGTTAACCTGGCCATGTTATTGCATAAAAGGGCTATTACAAAAGTGCTAACACTTCTTTGGCTTTATTTAATACAATTTCAGGATCAAATGGTTTGGTCATATATAGGTCTGCGCCAACTTCCTGGCCTTTTTGTTTATCTAATTCCTGGCCTTTGGCTGTAAGCAGTATTATAAAGACCTTTTCTAAGCCTAATTCCTTTTTTACACGGCTGCAGACTTCCATACCATTCATTTTAGGCATCATTACATCCAGGAAAACCAGTTGTGGCTCTTCCTCCTGAATGATTTGTAATGCCTGCTCACCGTTTTCTGCAGTAAAAAAATCTACTCCTTCATCCTCCAGTTCTTCCAATGTTTGCTCAATGAGCATGCGTATATGCGCTTCGTCATCAACTATTAATATTTTTTGTTCCATCTTATGCGTTTATGTAGCATTCCATTGCTTTTGCTAACTAATTAGATAATGAAATTGAAACCTACTTAGGTGGTTGATATATGATGAACAATACGTTCTCTAGTCCTTTCTCAAATCTTAAGCTCTGAACAATTTCCTGTTTTCTGGATACCAAAGCATTAAGTATAATAATATCTGGTTTTGCATCAATTGCTTTTTGTATCAATTCCTTACCATCAGATTCAACCACATGGTAACCTTTTGCTGCTAACACATCGGTCAAGGTGTGTATTGCGTTTTTGTCTTCATCCACTACCATTACTTTTTTCTTCGACTTACCTTGTTCCAAAAGGTGCCCTACCTCATCAAACAATTTGGTTGTATCTATCGGTTTGGTAAGATATTGATCTACACCTATCCGGTAGCCACGTGCTTTATCCTGAATAATTGATAATACCAGTATAGGAATGTCCATGGTGAAGGGATCATTCTTAAGAATGGCTGCCACGTCAAAGCCATTCATTTCCGGCATCATAATATCCAGAATGACAAGGTCTGGCCGATTAGCCCTTACTTTTGATAAAGCTTCTTTTCCATTTGTAGCTTCTTCAATTATATACCCGGCATCACTTAATTCCTGACGCAATAAGGAACGGATTGATTCATCATCATCTACTACCAAAATAGTTGCCTTACTACCTTTTCTATTTAAAGTAGATTGCTTCATTTGTTCATTTAGTCGTCTCACCAGATCATTAAAGTGAAGAAGCTTAACATCCGACTTGATGATGGGGAGTGCAAACGAAAATGTACTTCCTTTACCCGGTTCGCTTTCTAGCCAAATACGGCCACCATGGTGCTCTATGATTTCTTTACAAATGGGCAATCCTAGGCCAGTACCTTTAGGCTTATCTGTAAGGGTGTCGCCACCTACTTGCTTAAATTGTTCAAAAACAGCTGCATGATCTTGAGAAGCTATGCCTATGCCTGTATCACTAATATCAACAACGATCTCATCGTCTTTTCTATATACACGACAGGTAACAGACCCCTCAGGTGTAAATTTTACAGCGTTGGATATCAGGTTGACCATTACCTGTATCAACTTATCCCGGTCGCCCATAATTTCAGGTAGATCAGTTTGTATCTGTTTTTCCAGTACCAGTTTTTTTTGTTCAAACAAAGAAGTAGTGGCTGCAATAGACCTTTCCGCTACTGAAGAAATTTCAATGGGTTCAAGATTCCATTCCATTTTTCCAGCTTCTATTTTGGCTAGATCCAGTACATCATTAATTAGGTTTGTTAGCCGCTCCCCTTCAGTAATCACTACGTTTAAGTTGTCGGAAACCTGGTGAACTGTCTTGTCTATTTTTGGGTCTGAACTATCTACTAATGGAAGTATTTTTTCTTCCAACCTTTTTTTAATGATTTTGGCAAAACCAAGCACTGATGTAAGTGGTGTTCTTAATTCATGACTTACAGTAGAAAGAAAAGCACTTTTAGCTTCGTTGGCAGCTTCTGCAGCCTTACGTGCAGTATCGGCCTCCTGCCTGGCCTGTTTTACTTCTTCAAACAGCTTGGCTTTTCGTAAAGCTGTTCCAACATGGGCTGCTATTGTACTTAAAAGATGTACGTCTTTATCTGAAAAACGATTTTCTTGCACCGTGCTTTGTACACTCAGCACGCCTATTGCTTCATCGCCTATAGGAATGGGGACGCCTATATAAGACGCTGCGGGTATTCCTACACGGCGAATACCCATTTGCTCTGCTACTTCATGTACATCTTTATTAATTAAAATCGGCTGACCGCTCATTAAAACTTTTGAAGTAATGCCTTCTCCTAATTTCATTGGCTGTAATGCTTCACCATATTGATAGGGAAAGCTTATGGTATTGGATTTTTTATCCAGCAAAGCCAGGTAAACAATATTCGCCTTGAAAAGTTGTCGCATCTGTTCTCCCACCAATTTAATCAGGTCATCTAAGTTTATTTGCGATGCCAGGGCCTGGCTAATCTGGTTTACAGTTGTTAGTTCCTCTGCCTGCTGTTGCACTTCACGGGTTCGTTCCTGCACTTTTCTTTCCAATTCAATCTGTTGTTTGCGCAGCTTGCTGGTGCGGTAACGGGTAAAAAGATAAATAGCAGACAGTGCTACAAGAATGTATAGGAGATAGGCCCACCATGTTTGATACCAAGGGAACTTAATGGTAAAGCTATATTGGGCTTCCTGACTTATGTTTTGATAAACATTCTTTGCTCTTACGTGAAAATGATATTTGCCACCAGGAAGATTGGTGTATTCTTTATAAGTATTATTATCCCAGTTAGACCAGCCCGGCTCAAAGCCTTCTAACCAGGTTTGGTATTGCGTTTTCTTTTCCTGTTCAAAAAAAGGTGCTGCATAATCAAAACGAAGACTGTTTTGATTATAGGGCAATGTCTTCTTTTGACTACTAGACAGTGTTAACGCCAGTGCCTGTTTTTCCGCAATTATATTTTGTAACAGGGTGGTAAAAGGTTCACTATAATCTTTTTTAAGGTTTTCATTGTATCGTATTAATCCATCGGTAGTTGCAAACCATACAATACCGTTTGGTTCAGGAAAGATGTTGGCAACTACATGGTCAGCAATCGGTAGGAAAGGAGTTTTTTCAATTAGGTATCCACCGCCTGGTTTGGGTGTTGCCAATGCGGTTTCCTTACCAAAGTTTAACCATACGCGTTCTTTGTAATCCGTTTTTACAACATACTGGTTGGGGTCGTTACCAAAACCCATTTTCCCAAAACTTGTATCAACCATAAATCGTTGTGAGTCTGTATTGAACCTGAAAACAGATTTTCCGGATACAAAGAAGACCGTTCCCTGTATGGAGCTAACATAGATGCTTCCTTCCGATAAGCCATCTGCTGTACCGAATTTTTTTACCTGAATGTTAGCTAATGATAGGTGGCCGTTATTATCAGTGAAATTGGTCAGCCTTATTGATCCTTGTTGTGTACCAGCCCATATGGAGCCATCCCTGGATTCTGCAAAAGTCCAGACATCTTCAGTTACGCCTGGTACAAGACCTTCATAGACCCATGCAGCAGATTTGCCGGATGGAGAGACTGATGTATTTCGTTTCAAAACAGCCATTCCTCCACTTAAACCAGCAAACAGTATGTTTCGGTTCTTTTTAGAAATGTAAAGACCACTCACTAAAAAGTCACCCGCAACAGACTCTTTTATGGTATGTATTTTATTATTTTCTAAGGAAAAAAGTCCGTCTGTTGAAACAAGCATTTTATTGCTATCTGGTATCAAGGCAAATACCTGGTTGGCTGGTATATCTTTTACCTGTCCAAATTTTGCCGTATTGGGGTTTAACTTTAAAAGTCCGTTTGTTGTACCTATATACAAGTCGCCTTCAAATCTATTTACATTAATGGTAGCGGTGCTGATACCTGATTGTATAGTGAATTGTGTAAAAGGAGAAGCTGCTTCTACGCGGGAAATACCATTATCTAATGCCATCCATAATGTACCTTTCTTGTCTGTGTAAACAGCGTACACTGATTCATCCTGTAAGCCAACCTCTCTGTTTAATTGCTGAAGTTTTTTTCCTTGTTTATCTAAAATAACAATGCCTCTTCCTGCTGTAGACAAAGCGTATGATCCATCTCTTAACGTAATGCCTTTGTATAAGGTGTTGTTGAATAATAAAGAATCAGCATCAGTTGAGAAATGAGTAAACGAGCTGCCATTATATAAATACAATCCACTGTTAAATGCGCCAAACAGGTATTGCTTTAGTGCCTGATCTTTATTTGTATAAGGTAGCATTACCTGTACGCGTTCTTTCCCCAAAAAGGAGCTACCTTGTACAAAGACCAATTTATCATTTACCAATTTTAAAATGCCTACGCCCTGCTGGTGCACATAATACGTATTGTCAAAGTAGAAAGCGTACATGAATCTTTGGGGCGAATTCCAAATTCTTAATTTCCAGCTTTCCTTGCCACCTTCATTTATTTTCTGAAACCTGAAAATGCGTTCACGAGACTGAAAGTATACTCCTTCATCTGTGGCAATTACAGTCCATACGTCATTGAAATTGCGATAGGCTACAGGCACGAATTTTAAAAGCGAATGCATTTTGGGTTGACCCAGGCTATCGGGCGCAAGGTATCCGAAATCGCTATAGCCACCATAATAAATAGTACCGTTTTTGTCTTTACCCAATGACCTAACAATAGCGTCGGTGTTAAATACTATTTTACGCCATTTTACACCATTGTATTCCAGAAGACAAGATGTATTCCCAAAATACATGACCCCTCGGTTATCTTCTACAATAGCCCAGTTTTGTGGTGAAGAGTTATACTCTTTGGCGGTATAATTTGTAATGAAAGGAAGGCCTTCCTCTGCGCGGTTTTGTCCAAAAACTAGTAATGATCTAAGTAGCGTAAAAAATAGAAAAACCCGTTTTGGACCTAGTATTTTTAGGTGATTCCCCATAACCAGGGTCTTTGGTAATTATAAGTTACACAAATTTTTGCAGGATACCTATTGCGTTGGTCTGTATCCTTTATACTATCTATAACTGTAGAGTTGTTTCCTTGAATAAAGGTGTTGCTTCTTTAGGGTCTTTTAATTACACTTATGTTAGCGGATATAGATTAACTTATTGATACGAGTCTTGATTTTGTGCGGATGCAGAAATTCAATTATGCCAGGGATTTGGAATTCAATAATTGCAAGCGTTTGTCTGTTACTGGAAGGCTGCCATATTTACAACAGCACTTATGCTAGGAGGTGAAACGCGTTAGGAAAGGAAAAAATAAATTAGACTGTTGCTTTTATTAATATTATATAAGACCTTTAAGTAATAATCAATTTTGTACTCTCTGTATTGACTTTTATTCTGTTGGAACAGATTTAATTCTTACTCTTTGTTTAAACACCTTTTTTGGCCCTTTGATTCATTCCTTTGACCTTTTATCTATCACAATTCTACTTTATTAATCTGCTTCCTTGATTATTGGGTAAGTGGTTTTATACTGCTACCGCTTAACTGTTTTTTATCAGTTCTCCCTATCTAATCTGTAATCATACGCTTTGAAGATGGTGTAACGGAAATTGTGTTTTCCCACTCTAAACGCCATGTTATGCTCTGTTGTATTTATGCGGATACAATAGCCAATATAGTATTGCCTGTTAGCAAGCTACTGCAATGTTATTGCTGTAATTCTCCACCATGCATTTAACTGCATCTGCCCATTTTCTATCGTATCATAAAAACTTTCTCACCACAAATACAACTCTTATGTTGAGATATACAAAATCTTGCAGCCATCTTTGGGTGGCTTTGAATCCATGCGGTAATAGCAAGCAGCGAAAGCATGGTATTAGTATCTTTTTTGTTTCCATTTTATTGATGCTTTCTAGTCAGGCTATCAGTCAGTCTCCCAGCGCTGACCTGGACCAAGGGGAAAACGGATCGGCTTCTTCACCCAAAACCATATTTTGGCAAAATGGTAATTTAGGCCCTTCCGGCGCACACTTTGCAGAAGGCTACTCCATTCCCTACCGTATGCGGATTTCGGGGCTGGTTGGTAATGCAACAACCATACATACCTTGATAATTGAGTGGGATACCAAAGACCAAAATGGCCATGCTCTTGACTACATCACACACTATTATAACCTCGATAATCCAGAAGGTTCTCACCAGAAAAACTATACCCATGGACCGGAAGCTGTTGATCCAACAACCGGTACGGGTTTTGTCCTTACTGACAGTTTGGAATACCAAATTCCAACTCCTTCCAGTACTGGTGCTGAAAAAACAGGACAACCTGCGAATAGCTTCAACGACTTGCCTGGTTCAACTCGCGCCAACAGATCCAATGCTACTAAGATGGCCATTTGGGGTGGTACCATTGTCGATTTTCTATACCTTAAGCAGGATAACCAAGATGCCACAACGGCCAGTACCAAAACCCAACTTAGAATAAGATTTAGATCCAATAATGGTAGTACAGCCTTGATAGCCTGGGGAGGTCATATAGCTGCTGAATACGATTGGGGTTTGGGAAGAGGGGCGTCCAAAGTAAGCGGGTCACCTTACCATATGCGCCTGATCTCCATTGATGGCAAAGGCGGTAACCAAGACCGATCTTTGAAGGCCTCTGCCGTATTGGTGCCAACACAAGGTTGCACACTTTCGGCTGCGCAAACAGCTTGTGAGGGTACTACTGCTGGTTTAACCTATTCTTACACCGGTTCTACAGCAGGCATCACTAATTATGCATGGACGCTTACACCAAGTACAACACATGCTACCATACAGAACGGTACCACTACAACAACACTATCTGGCGCTAATGTTACTTCAATAACAATAGTACCAGGTTCCGGTCAAACATTTGCAACCGGTACGTTCACCGTCTCGTTAACAGTTACCAATCTGGGCGGCGCCGGAACCCCTTGTACGCAAACTGGTACTATAAACCAGGCAGCAACAGCAAATGCCAATATCGATCAAACTATATGTGAAGGCAGTACGGTACAACTTGCCGGTTCAGTAGGAGGCGGTGCTTCTTCAGGAACATGGTCAACCAGTGGTGATGGTACATTCAGTCCCAATGCTACTACGCTGAATGCCGTTTATACGCCAGGTACTCAAGACAAAGCCAGTTCGTCAGCAATTACTCTGACACTAACTACCAATGATCCAACCGGACCATGTGGTGCTGTTTCTGACTTCATGCTGTTGACCATTAATGATCCAGCAACAGCTGATGCGGGGGATGATCAAACAGTATGTGCGAGTTCGCCAACGGTAACGCTCGATGGCTCTGTAGGTGGTGGTGCTTCTTCCGGAAGCTGGAGTGGAGGTAATGGTACCTTCCTTCCAAATGCAAATGCATTGAATGCCACCTATACACCAACTGCAGCAGAAGTATTAGCAGGTTCAGTAACCCTAACTTTGACTACTAATGATCCAACTGGCCCATGCGGTACAGCAAACGATGCTGTGAAAATTAACTACACCGCTAATCCTACACGACCTGCAGTAGATTACATAGCTCCTGAGTGTAATGAAGAAACCTTTAGTGTAAGAATTAAAAATGTTGTAGACGGAGGTTCTTATGCACTCATCCAAAATTATATGGGTGCACCTACAATTACAAGAACAACGGCTGCTAATAAAGATGCGGATGGTAACATTGTAATCAGCGGCTTAGTGGTTGGAAAAGGCTTTAGTATTGTGCTTACGGTAGGTGATTGCAGTTCGTTAGCTACGGATTGTAGTAATTATAAGACGTCAGGTGCAGCTCCTTTAACGCAGGAGGCAACCACTAACATCCAATCTGTAGAAACCGTTACGGCTAGGATCGACCCCAAACAATCTAAAGTTTTAGCAGCACCAAATCCATTCAACAGCAAAATAAGATTTGCTTTGCAGTCGGCTGTTTCTGGTCATGGCTCCCTGGAATTATATAATATGCTTGGGCAAAAAGTGAAAACCGTTTACCAGGGCTTTGTGAAAGAAGGTCAGACACTTAATGTCGAATACGCTGTGCCAATGGCTCAACGTACGAACCTGGTGTACGTTTTCCGGGTTGGTGATCAGCAGGTAACTGGCAAACTTGTCAGTATCAAATAGCCTTATTAATTGAAAGCTTTTCATCTTAGGATGCTCTGAAAAGAGCATCCTTTTTTATTGTATTGATTGCTGCCTGTAGAAATTCTAGGCATTTGCAAATTCGTCTAATAGATCTTAAATAGACACGCCCGATTTTCGAAACTATATTTATTAAATTGCCGGCATGTAAGTAGCTGGTGTTTGTTGCCAATTTAGGCAGTAATTGAGGCTAGTAATGAGGACGCATTATTATCCATTAGTTGCAGTGAAAAATCCATTGTGCAATAAGGAAATTAAAGCGTTTTTTAAGCAGTACTTATTTCGGTGAGACAAAGAGTCTAATAAATTAATTGGGAAAGCATATAAATGAAAAAGAATTGGATTATTGCCGGTTGCCTATTGTCTATGTCAAGTGTCAGTCAGGCGCAATCAAAAATAAATCCGGACTCTATCCGGTCGAAGATGCAATGGTTTTCGGATGCCAAACTTGGAATTTTTATTCATTGGGGTATCTATGCGGTGAATGGCATTGATGAGAGCTGGAGTTTTCACAACCGTAAGATCAGCCACGTAGATTACATGAATCAGTTAAAAGGGTTTACAGCCCGTAACTATAATCCGGATCAGTGGGCGGCTCTTATCAAAGAAAGCGGTGCCCGCTATGCGGTGATGACGACCAAACACCATGATGGTGTAGCACTATGGCCCACAAAAGAAAATCATTATAGTGTACCCAAAAACACGCCGGCTCACCGTGATGTGCTAACACCTTTTTATGCGGCCTTGAATAAGTACGGAATCAAGCGCGGCGCTTATTTTTCGTTGATAGACTGGAGCCATTCGGCTTATCCAGGCTTTTTGAAGGATAGCAGCCGTTACAAAATAGCCGATGATCCTGCTCGCTGGGAAACGTTTTTGAAGTTCAACCTAGCTCAGATTATTGAACTGAATAAAGCTTATAAGCCCGATCTGTGGTGGTTTGATGGCGACTGGGAACATAGTGCGGAAGAGTGGAAAGCCGAAACGATACGCAGGAGTATACTCAATGAAAAGCCAGATGCTATTATAAATGGCCGCCTGCAAGGTTATGGCGACTACGATACCCCGGAACAAAACTTCCCGGTAACCCGACCAAAATTCAACTGGTGGGAGTTGTGTATGACCATTAATAATAACTGGGGCTATCAGCCACAGGATACCAATTGGAAAACTCCCTACGAAGTGATTACCATCTTTGCCGATGCGATCAGCAATGGCGGTAACCTATTGCTGGATATTGCACCCAAAGAAGATGGGACTATACTAGCCCAGCAGGTACATGTATTAAAAGAGTTGGGTAAATGGAACCATAAACACGAGGAAGCTGTTTTTGGCACCCTGGGCGGTATGTCGCAAGGACATTTTTATGGCCCTTCTACACTCTCAAAAGACTCTTCGACCCTTTATCTTTTCCTGCCAGGGAAAGTTAATGGCCCGGTGGTGGTGAAAGGATTAAGTAATAAGATCAAAAATATCAGAGTTGTTGGTACGGAGCAAACGCTACCACATAAAATCGTTGGAAAGATTTCCTGGAGCCCGGTTCCTGGACTGGTGTACATAGACGTGCCAGCAGCGGTGCAGGATACCTATATGTCAGTCCTTGCAGTAGAACTGGACGGTCCGCTGCATTTATATAAGGGACAGGGTGGATTGCAATAGCCATCGGATAGACAGTTAACCGCCGTTTTGGTATGTTTCCCGAGGGGGATCAGCTACCATAAGAAAAATGTTACAGCATGAAAAGAGAGGCTATTTAGCCTCTTTTTTCATAAAACCCAGGCCTTTTCTCGGCGGGTAAGTGATAGCAGTTAGGCTATGAGGTAAGACTCGTCGGGAAGTAGCGTGGATGCTAGTAGGCATCACTGTTAAATCCCTATTAAACGTTACTACAATTATTGATAACAGGGGTAAATTACTGTTCAATATTATAATGGCAATAGGCTTTTGTTTGATTACTAGGCTTTCACTTTAACAATCGCTATCTTATGAATAACACCATCGTACATGCTCTGAAGCTACCCATGCTATTCTTGTGCCTTTTATCGATAGGCTTTATGAGTTGCACCAAGTCAATTGCTGCCGAAGATCAAAATGTTATTGAGAAAAACTATCACTTACAAAGAGTTGGCTCTTCCGCCAGGGATTTCCTGACAGATGAAAATTTTACCTCACTACGAATAGAGGTGCAGTACATGCCAGGCTATGAACCCGATGCAAAAGCGTTGCTTAACTTAAAATATTTCCTTTATGATCACCTGCATAAGCCGGGAGGAATCAGTATCGTTACAAAAGAAATTCCCTCCTCTGCTGATTCCTCTCTTACCATGCAAGAAGTAATAGGCATTGAGAAAGCTAACCGCACCGCATTTACAAAAAACAAAGAGCTGACTGTTTACATTCTCTATACCAATGGCTATTATATAGAGGGGCAAATGCTCGGATATGCGTATTTAAATACATCTGCCGTGTTATTTGGCCGAAATCTGGATGACAACTCCAACAAGTTTAAAAAGCTGAATCGTTCGGATTTGGAAACAAGAGTATTACAACATGAGGTGTGTCATTTACTTGGATTGGTTAATGTGGGGTCTGCGTTACAGAGCGCACATAAAGATGATGATCATGGTAAACATTGTATTAACAAACAATGTTTGATGTATTTTCTCACTGATACCGAAGAGTCGCCTAGCTTTTTGTTACGCAAAACAAATCCAAAGCTGGATGCAGCCTGCCTGGAAGATTTAAAAGCAAACGGTGGAAAGTAAATGTCGTCCTAGATTTCCACAGAGTTTTTTCACCAATTGCAATCAACTTATTTTCGCTTGTCAATATTGAATAGATTATGAAGGTTTGTATTGCTGAAAAACCCAGTGTGGCAAAAGATATTGCAGAAGTATTAGGGGCAAAGCAGCGCAAAGATGGCTATTATGAGGGCGCAGGATACCAGGTCACCTGGACCTTTGGGCATTTCTGTACGCTCAAAGAACCGGAAGATTACCAACCTGAATGGAAATTCTGGAGGCTGGATGACCTGCCCATGATACCCGCCAGTTTCGGTATCAAACTCATCAACAATGATGGTGTAAAAAAACAATTCGGTATCATCGAAAAACTGATCCAGGATTGTGAGGAAGTTATTAACTGTGGTGACGCCGGACAGGAGGGAGAACTGATTCAGCGCTGGGTGCTGCTAAAAGCCAAATGCAACAAACCCATAAAACGGCTGTGGATATCATCGCTTACTGAAGAAGCCATTCGCGAAGGTTTTCAGAAACTGAAAGACAGTGAACAATACAATAACCTGTATGCTGCCGGTAGCTCCCGCGCCATTGGAGACTGGCTGCTAGGAATGAATGCTACCCGGCTTTTTACCAAAAAATTTGCGCAGCCTAAAGTAGTGCTGTCGATTGGGCGGGTGCAAACGCCCACTCTTGCTATGATCGTACAAAGGCAAAAAGAAATCAATGCCTTTGTGTCGTCAGTGTACTGGGAGTTGAAAACCCTGTACCGCGAAACAGAGTTTGTGGCAACGATCGACCGCCTACACAACCAGGAAAAAGCAAACAAGGGCCTGGCTTACCTGAAAGAACATTTATTCGAGATCATATCAGTAGAAAAGAAAGATGCTAAAGAGGGCAATCCGCGCCTGTTCGACCTAACGGCCCTACAGGTGGAAGCCAATAAAAAGTTTGCTTATTCGGCCGATGAAACATTGAAGCATATCCAGAACCTGTATGAGAAAAAGCTGGTGACCTATCCCCGTGTGGATACTACTTACCTCCCGGAAGACATGTACCCCAAGATTAAAGGGATACTGCAAAGCATGGTTCATTATAAAACATTAACGGCCTCAGTGTTGGCGCAACCCATCCCAAAACTAAAGACCGTATTCGATGATAAAAAAGTAACAGATCACCATGCCATCATTCCTACCGATATATCACCTTCAAATAATTTGTCGCCCGAAGAAAAGCGGGTATACGACCTGGTGGCGCGCCGTTTTATTGCAGCCTTTTACCCCGAATGTAAAGTGGCCAATACTACTGTGATGGGTAAAGTGGGGCAAGTGGAGTTTAAAGCTACTGGTAAGCAGGTGCTGGAAGCCGGCTGGCGCGAAGTGTATGCCAATGATGCTAAAGCCAAAAAGGACAAAGAAGAAGGGGAGGAAGCGGAAAGGATCCTGCCTGTATTTGAGGTAGGAGAGCGTGGGCCGCACGAACCATGGATACACCAAGGCAAGACCACACCCCCCAAGCCTTTTACAGAAGCCAGTCTGCTAAGGGCCATGGAGACAGCCGGCAAACAGGTGGAAGACGAAGAAATGCGTGAGCTGCTAAAGGATAATGGCATTGGGCGCCCCTCTACCAGGGCCAATATCATTGAAACTCTTTTTCGCCGTAAATACATTGAGAAGAAAAAGAAAAACCTTTTTGCGACCCAAACGGGTATCGACTTAATAGATACGATTCAAAATGAATTGTTGAAAAGTGCAGAACTGACGGGAATATGGGAACGAAAACTGCGATTGATTGAAAAAGGAGCTTACGAGGCGGCCACATTTAAACAGGAACTGATTGATATGGTGGTGGCGCTTACCAGGGAAGTAAAGATAAGCAGGGGCAAGTCGATTAGTATTGCTCCAGAACCGGTGGCAAAACCAGTAACTGATGAAAAAAAGGAAGGCGCCAAAAAAGAGCGCAAACCTAAGGCCGAAAAAGAATCTATATCCATAGAGCAGTTGTATTGCCCAAAATGTAAAACGCATTTATTGAAGAAAGGGAATAGTGCCTATGGATGTGCCAATTTCCAGGTATGCGGTTTCAAAATACCTTTTGAAATACTGGGAAAAAAGTTAAGTGATAAGCAAATCTTTGACTTGTTGAGCAAGGGAAAAACTGGTAAAATAAAAGGGTTAAAAATACCGGGCAATGAACAGGAAATTGATGGAAAGTTGGTGATGGATGGAAGTTTCAATATAGGGTTGGAGTGAATGGAAGGTGTTAGAAATAGACCTGGTAAAGAAATTGCGGACGAGCTTTTCTTAAGCGAGCGGCAGAAAAATATACTTAAACCCTCCTTGGATAAATAGCAGCTATTTAAAAACGTGCGGTTTAGGTGTAGATAACGTGAGATAGGTCATCAACTTGCTGTAAGTTTGCCGCATGAGTTTGTTTGCGCCCGGTAATAAAGTGAAAGTTAATGTTGCCATTTTAGAAGATCCATCCCAAAAGGCTAATCATCATTTATTTCAAGAAGTCTATAAACAAAAAGGTACTGGCGAAATAATCTGCCTTGACACCGATACATCCTCTAAGGAAGTGTTTTACTATTGGGTGAAGTTCTCATTCTTCAAAATCCGGCTCAAAGAAGAATACCTCGTATTACAGTAAAGGGTATAACCACTGTATTTAAATTGGTAAGGCTCATCATTTGGGTGTAGGTGGTGCCATTGCGGTCGGTATACTCGTATAACAGCTTTCAATTCTGTTAATGATTGGATTGCGATTTAATATAAAAGTTTGCAATTAAAGCTGTCCATCCTGTTTGATGCGAAGCACCCAAGCCCCGACCGCTTTCGCTGTGAAAGTACTCGTAGAACAACAAGTAATCCTTGAAATGCTCATCTCGTTGCATTTTTTCCGAGTTGCCAAATACTGGACGACAGCCCGATTCGTTCCGTTCAAAGATTCGCAAAACACGCCGACTCAATTCATCGGCCACTTCGTTTAACGTCATATATCTCTCTGACCCGGTTGGGCATTCCACTTTAAAGTCATCGCCATAATACGTATAAAAGCGTCTTAGACTTTCAATCACCAACCAGTTCATCGGCAACCATATAGGTCCCCGCCAATTACTGTTGCCGCCAAACATATTATTGTCGCTTTCACCCGGTGTATACTTTACCGTAAACGTTTGGTCGTTCCATGTAAATTGATAGGGATGTGCCAGGTGAAATTTTGAAAGGGAGCGAATTCCGTAATCACTTAAAAATTCATTTTCGTCCAATAAGCGTTTTAATGTCATCTTCATCCGGAAGCCCCGCATCAGGCTGAAGAGACGCATCCCTTTATTATTGACAATATCCCAGTGCGAAGCAAGGTTAGCCAAGTCTGGCCGGTTTTCCTGAAACCATTTCCTGCGTTTCTCAAAAAACTCATCTTGCTTGATGTCCTTGTCGGCTATGGTTTCAACCACAAAAAGTGGAATCAGGCCAACCAAACTTCTTACTTTCATTGGTATAGATAGGTTGCCGGGTAGGAACAACCGGTCGTAATAAAAATTGTCCTCCTCATCCCACAAATTTGCTTCTATGCCATTCATGGCACCAGCGATATACAGAAAATGCTCAAAATACTTTGAAGTGATTTCGGTGTACGCTGGATTATGCCAAAAAAGCTCATGGGCAATGTGGAGCAGGTTGAGCGCATACATAGCCATCCAACCCGTTGCATCTGATTGTTCTAAATAGCTGCCGCCAGGCAATACATCATTGCGGTCAATTACGCCAATATTATCCAATCCCAGAAAGCCCGCTTCAAATATGTTATTCCCTTGTGTATCTCTTCTGTTCACCCACCAGTTAAAATTGAGCATGAGTTTATGAAATACTTTTTCCAAAAACAGTACATCGCCTTTGCCTTGATTGGCTTCCTTTTCGGCTTTGTAAATTTCCCAGGTGGCCATTGCATGAATGGGCGGATTGGAATCGCTGAACTTCCACTCGTAAGCAGGTAGCTGGCCGTTGGGATGCATGTACCATTGGTTTACCAAATTCAATAATTGTGTTTTGGCAAATTCCCTGTCCACTAAGGCCAAGGCGTAACAGTGAAAGGCCATATCCCAAGAGGCAAACCAAGGAAACTCCCATTTGTCCGGCACTGAAAGGATTTCTTTACTGTGCAGGTGTTCCCAGCCGTCATTGCGTAAAGACAATCGTTTTGGGGGAGGTGAAGGTTGTCCGAGATCACCTTTTAACCATTGATGCACATCATAATAATAAAATAGCTTGTTCCACAACAAGCCTGCCAATGCCTGTCGTTTGATATTGATAGTATCAAGATTTATTTCCTCTTTAAAAACTTCGTGGTAAAAGTCATCAGCTTCTTTTTTTCTGGCGTTGAAAATTTCATCAAAGTCTTCAAAAGAAAAATTCGGGTCTTGCGACAGCGATAAGCGAATAACCATCTGTTCACCGGCGGGAATGGTCAGGTTATAATTGAAAGCGGCTTTGGTGCCACTTTTTGAAGGGTTAATGCTTTTGGCACCGTGGATCAGATAATTGTTGATGCCATCTTTATAATAGCCCGTGTTTTTATCGTACTCATACAGGCGGGCGGTGTTGGTTTCGTTGTCGCAGAAGATAACTTCAGGAATGCCTTCACCCTGCAGGTAATATTGCCCTAACGATTGGTGATACGCTTCTATCATTCCGGTAGCTCCAGAACTGAGTTGGGGCCTATAGGTATCATATCCCCAGGTCCATGTGTTGCGGAACCAAATGGTAGGAAGGACATGAATGGCTACATTTTCATATCCCCGATTATGAATGGAAATTCGAATTAAAATATGCTCAGGTGTGCGTTTGGCGTATTCGACTATTACATCAAAATACCGGTTGTCGTCAAATACGCCGGTATCTATGATTTCAAATTCAGGTTCCTCTTTAGTTCTCCGACGATTTTCTTCCAGGAGTTGTAAATAGGGGAAGGGTGATTGGGGGTATTTGTACAACATCTTCATGTACGAATGCGTCGGTGTATTATCCAGGTAATAATAAAGCTCCTTTACATCCTCACCATGATTTCCTTCGGTGTTGGTTAATCCAAAATAGCGTTCTTTCAGAATAGGGTCTTTTTTATTCCAATACGATAAAGCAAAACACAATAACTGTTCATCATCACAAATGCCCGCAATGCCATCCTCCCCCCAGCGATAAGCATAACTTCTTGCCATATCATGTGTGATATAATTCCAAGCATCACCGTCTGCACTGTAATCTTCCCGTACTGTGCCCCACTGCCGGTCGCTGACATATGGTCCCCATTTTTTCCAATTAGCCAGTTTTACTCTTTCCTGTTCAATGGTCATAATGAAGGATTCTCCTCAATTTTGTATCTATAAGTTACATAGAAGAATTGTTATTACTCTTACGTTCAGGCTTGAAATTGTAACTATTGTATTGTTTTTAAACTATTATTGGTGTGTGTGTCTTGGCTTTGTACAGTGGCTGAACCTGCAACCGAAAGCAAGGAAAGCGGTAAAAGGGGGCGATACTTTTTATATTGGTTTTCCTAACGCTTGTCTGGTGCCTTAACGCTAGCAACGGTGTAAGAGGCGATTGCAAATACATTCAAAAAGAGCCGAAGGCTCTTTTTGAATTAGCCTTTTTCTTCTTTTAAAAATTTGCCACTACTGTCAAATAATAAATCTTTACCGCCTACTTCTGCTTCATAATTTATTTCACCATTTGCTTTTACAATCTTGGCGGCCTCTTTTATTTTACTTCCTTTATAATGTTGGTGTATATAATTCGTAATCGTTGCAGGTAATTTACTAACAGCCATATCCGTTTCCGTTTCAAGAATTGATCCTTGCTGATCAATTACACAAGACATATCATTACCACTTTCCTTGAAACTAACTTCATAATTCCCTGCTTCTTTCTCCCATTTGGCCGTTACGCCTGGATGGGCTTTTGAAAAGGATGTTTTCACCGTTGCGGGAACTTTGTCTGCATTTATATGCTGTGCATAGACAAATACTGAAATCACCAAAAAGTATAGCATTACTGCAATTTTCTTTTCCATAAATGGGCTTTTTTAATTTGAAAGTCTAAGTTAGTAACCCATTCTGTTTTTATTTTGAAGCGGGTTTACCAGACTTCCCGGGAAAAGAATAAAAGGTGTAACCACTATAGAATCTGCTCCTTTAAAAAGGGGTAGGGCTCGTCACCTTGGGTGGAGGAGCTGCCTTTGCAAAGGTCGGCATACTCGTACAACGATTTCCGTTTCTGCAACAACGTAACCTTTTCATTTTCATGCAGGTAGTTCAAAAACTGTAGCATCACATCCTCAAAAGGCTTCCAATTGAGACTGCAAATGGAACGGTAGTTTTCTGCACTCATTTTCAGTTCCTGTAACTCCACTTGATCCAGGTGACTCTTTTTGAAATAAGCCGTAAAGAGCATGATGTCGTCAAAATAGAAGTCGACTGCGGTGGGATAATAGAACTTGAATTTGATTTTGGTCTCCGATTGAAAACAAAACCATTGGTCAAAACTGGTTTTGTTGGATAGGAAGCATTCCAGAATTTCTTTTTGGGCTTTGCTGACCGTTATAGTACGGCTGTTGGATTGGAAGATCTTTTTTAGGCTGATCATAGGAGCTTGGCATAGATTTATGCGTAAATATAAAGAGCTATTGGGAAACCCTCAAATCCAATGGGCTGGCTGTTTTTCGAAGGTTTGGCTGTAAAACTTGGAGATGATGGTTAATGGTCTATTGCTTTGGGAAAGAGCGATAGATAGTAACTCTTTAAGTGTCAAGCAGGAAAGAGAAACTCGCCGAGGAGATAGAGTTTATTTTTTAAGAATTCCTTTTTCCACGCTCTCGTTAATCAACTTCACAGCATACTCCCAAATTTTAGTTGAACCGTCTCCAATCGCTTTTTTCTTATCATACACTTTTTGATAAGGCACATTAAATTCTTTCCAGGTTCCGCCATTATTTGATGTGTTTTGGAGCAATGGTTCAAAGCGATCCATTGCTTTTGCAAATTTTGCATCGTCTGTAATTCCCTCTTCAAATTCTTGCCAAATGGCAATGAATTCTTCTGCTTGATCTTCTGGCAAAAGACCAAATATTCGTTTTGCCGCAATAAGTTCCTCTTCAGAATTTGTGTGGTTTTTTACTGTGTCGTAAATAAAAGTATCGCCAGCGTCAATTTCAACAAGATCGTGGATCAAAACCATTTTCAAGACTTTGAGAACGTCTATGGGTTTATCTGAATGTTGAGCCAATACAATGGTCATCATAGCTAGATGCCAGCTATGTTCAGCATCATTTTCGTTTCTGTCACTATTAAATAATTTAGTTCTGCGCTGTATGTATTTGAGCTTGTCAATCTCCTTTATGAAATTTACCTGTTTTAGTAAATCGTCAGTCTCCATTGCTATAATTTTTGAAAGATGTTGGTGTTAAAGTGATGTCCCTTAAAATGGCTACCTACTATCTAATCCTTTGAAAAAGAGGGTAGGTAGTTGATATAAAGGTACAGCTTCTTCCCAGCCAGGTTTCTGAGGCTGAGCCATTGTGAGTTTGCTTGAACTCGGCGTAGGTAAATCTATTTGTAGATGGCTTCGGGAGGAATGTCGCACAATTTTATGCTATTCTTCGAATTGTACACAGATAAAGTGTAAAAAAGTATTTTAATTATTTTAGGATCTGTAGTTTAAAACTCACGCTTTCTCCTTTTTAATAAAAGACCAGCATTATTTTGCATATCGCATGAAAATCGTATTTCTCTCTTCTCATTCCCTAAGTGCAAAATTAATAAGCCTGTATTTGGTGGGATTGAGCCAAGATTTTCAGCAAACATAATTACATATAAAGAGTCATCTCCAGCAGTTAGGGGAATGATTGTCTTGATGGCAATTGTACTTAGCCTTTGTTTGTGTAGAATTTCTTTATTATTAAGAAAGAGGCTAACTGTATCCCCATCAACCTCGCCATTATCAAATAGTGACACTAAAATACTATCTGTATCAAAATAGATTTCATCAATTATTTCTGTCTTTCTATTTATGAAACTTAATTTCATTTTCAGGGATTCCAAGTTCGACTCCTGTATAAAGTTTTTTGTATTTCTTAAATCAATTGACTTAACTACTGGATTCAAATAATTAATATGGTCGATTTTGTCCTTTATTTTTAGTGTTAACGAGGAGTCATCTATTGATACGTTTGTTGTTGGTTTGTGTTGAGTTGTTACTTCAGTATTGGCTTCTTTATTGAATTCGTTGCTTTTATACCCATTATTATAAGTCGTAATCGCCTTAATTTCCTGTGGATTTGTTTTGTTTTTATTTTGGTTTTCTATTTGAGCAAGCGATTGAATGCCGGATATATTTAATTCTTCCAATTTTGCTAGAAGTCTTGAGTCTGAACCATCGTTTTGTTTTTTTAGAAATGCATTACCAGTATATGAATCAGTGGATCTTAAGTCTAACGATCTAGTAATAAATGTACCTGTCAATATCTCAATAGTGTCTTTTTGGTACGTTAAGTTGGCATATATTTTTACTCGCTTTGCATCATTTGAATAATTATTGTATAGATTTTTTTGATCCTCTATCAACAATGCGTTTTTCTTAAAGCGAATTTCTACAGACTTTAGACCAATATTCTCCAAGCCCTTATTGGTGAAGCTTGTTAATGCATATCCCTTAAGCCTTTCATTTTCTTCTAGTATGATCAATTCGTATTTTAAATTGCTTCCTGACGTTTTTAACTCACCGACCCAGATTCCAGTATAATTTTGAGAAGAAGATTGAAGCGGGAACAAGAATATTACGAAGGACAGCCTTAAAATAACTTTGATAATTCGAACTGTACTTTTATCATTTCTACAAAAAGTATGCAATGTGATTTCTTTATTTAATTGGATAGTCTAAGCCTTACGTTTTCTCCCAATTCCCTTATCTAGTTATTAAATATTGGAAATAATAGTAGCTACCATTTGATATTGAATCAAAGCTAATCATGGTCCTGCCATTTATATGTGAAATAGCTTTTCTGGCATTATTTATAAATAGACATTCATTGTTTTTATATTTATTTCTGCCATAGTTTACAAGATTACACGCATAGGCTTGAAAGCTGTCAAGCTTAAAATGATCTTTAATTGTATTCGAATTGTAAAATTCAGTTATCGATGTGTCTTTCAGGGAAAGAACTATCGTTCCTGATTGACCTGTTTGCTGGTTGTTGATTACTTCTACATAGTGATATGGAACATCCGCTTCTATTTTCAGCGCTTCAAACATTTCCAAGTAGTTACCTGGCTTTTTGTTTCCATTAACTGGTTGTTTATTACATGAAAAACAAAAAAATAAAATGACTAAGTATATTGTTTTGCCACTTGTCATGTTTCTAGTTTATAAAGTTAGAATAGTAACAATGTTTGATTCAAACTATACTTCTAATAAGGAAACCTGGTTATTTGGCTATTGACAAGATCTAAATAGGATTGGATAAGTTTTCGTGGAGTTGGATAAGCGGAAATTCAAACTAATATAGATATAAATATAATATTTATCAATTGAAAATGCTTTTGGCTAAAGCTTTTTCTGCATATATGCTTCATCGTTAAAATCCATCAAGAGGTACGGTTTGGGACTTACATTTACCCTTAAACTAAAAAAAAGTTACAAATGCTTTGTCTTTCTAAATAAATTCTTAATTTGTTGTATCATTCAATCAAGCCCAATCTTGTATCTCTATTGAAGCTAACCCAATCAATACAAACGAACCAATTGAAAGAAGCACCTATTTACTTTAGTTTTCTCTTTTAATGCATTTACTTTAAAATAGCTCTAAGAGTTATTTTATTAATTCTTGGATTAGGCTTTTTCTTAATCCATCACTATAATCCTTTGTCTTCTTGAAAAGTTTCACATGAATCCATCCTATTGGTTTCCAATCTTATGTAATACTATCGATTCTGTCCTTTTGAAGCCAGTGTTGCTAACAAAGCTTGGAGTTCATGGTAAATCTTTCTGCAAAAACAGGATCCTTACTTTATGGTATATACCATGATAGTAAGTTATTGCCTGTGCGGAAGACAAGCTTTATTATTGTCTCTTTATGGCTATTAATAACTAATTCTCTACAAGGTCAAAGTCCTGCCTTTTTTCAAAATTCGAATGATGAATTCGTCTATTATTCCCCGGTAAAACAGAGGATTATCACATCTACGCCTGGTGGTGGCAACTGGAGTGCCGATTCAACCTGGGTTGGTGGTGTGGTTCCTACTTTAAATGATGATGTAATAATCTTAAGTACTGCTACTATTACTGTAAATTCCTTAAGCGCTGAATGTCGAAACCTATCAATCTTAGGTTTTTTGCATTTTAATGATGCTACAACAATAAATATTCATGGTAATTGGCAAAATGACGGATTCGTAGATGCAGGAAAAGGTACTGTGGTTTTCAAGGGTAAAGGCAATGCTCTGATCACAGGTAGCGCTCCCTCTATTTTAAATGATCTCGTAATCGATAAGGGAAATAGTGCAAGCTCAATCATAGAAACTAATGGTACTGGGCAAATTTCAAATACCGGTAATATTATACTCCAGAATGGGCTATTAAAGCTTTCTACGGGTGTATTTAAGTTCAATTCATCACCGATTATTCCATCTTCAGCAGGAATATGGGTTAATGGTGCTACACTAAATGGCGGCGATTTTTCCTATATAAACAGGGGAATAGTTCGTATAACTAATGGAATAGCCAATTTTGGGACAGGAATTGATAACCGTGTTCTAATTCAGCATGCTGGTTACTTTGAAGTTTCCGGAGGTGTAGTAAGTATTGCTGGAAGGATAGAAAATACTGCAGATGAAACACCTGTGGAAGGGCCGCCTTCAAGTGGTGTATTAATATCTGGCGGAGTTTTACATATATCGACTATAGGCAATCGAGACAAAGAAACGGGTTCATTTCATATGTCTGCCAATTCCAATCTAAATATCAATGGTGGCACAATAATTATTCAAAACCCTAATTCTGCTTCCCCGCATTCAAATGATATTAATATTATCAGTGGTACAGGAAAAAAGAGTATAATAGGTGGCACCTTTGAAATAGGAGATGAGGCTACAGCAATTGATAAAACATTTTTCATTAATACTTCTTTGCCTCTTTATAACTTGTCAATTAACCAGGTAAGTGCTCCTAAGGTTTCACTATCCAGCCCTCTAAAAGTAGAAAATCAACTTCAATTAAATGGACATTTATTACTTAATAATAACAGTCTAATTCTTGGAGTAAACGCTGCTGCTATAGGTGGTAAGCTAGGATTGAATGGTGGGATGATAATTTGTAATAATGGAATAAATGGAGGAGAGGTCCGCAAGTTAGTTTCTAGAGATGAAGTTTATTTTTTCCCATTAGGAGAAAATACAGGGACGACTGAATATTCTCCATTGGTTGTTAAGCTTAAGCCTGGAAAAATTACTGAGGATGCATATATAGGAGTTAAAGTAATAAATGAAACTCCCACAAACCTCCCTAGTTCAAAGGATCGAATTCAACGTTTTTGGACTTTCACGAAAAAAGGGATTGAAGTTTCTTCTTATGAATTGCAAGGAACTTTTTTAGCTAATGATATTATAGGTTCAAAAGATAAGGTTGGAGTAGGTCAGTTTGATGGAAATGTTTGGAAAAGGAAAGGACAAATTGATGTGAATGCAAAAACGCTAACTATATCCGGACTAAATGAGAACAGTCACGAATTAATATTTACAGGTATAACTTTAGACGATTGTGCCTCTAATCCCCCACCTACACCAACTGGCAATGATCAAGTTGAGTGTGCGGCAACATCACTTCAAACCCTTACAGCTGTAGCAACAGTTTCTTCTGGTTTTAGTGTTATTTGGTATGATGCTGCAGTCGGGGGTAATAGTGTTGTCGACCCAATTTTAAATACGGTTGGAACACGTACATATTATGCAGCTTCGAAGGATAATACAACCGGTTGTGAAAGTGTTGCTCGAACAGCAATAAAGTTAACAATCAATTCAGTTCCTACAGTAAGTAATGCTAACATAGACGATGTCAAGTGCTTTGGCCAATCTACCGGTGGGGTCAGTGTATCGGTAAGCGGAGGCACTGGCACGTACACCTATCTTTGGAACAATGGCGCCACCACAAAAGACTTAACCAATGTAGCGGCCGGTACCTACACGCTCACCATCACCGATGCCAACGGCTGTAGCACGACCACCACGCAAACGGTGAATCAGCCCGCGGCAGCTCTTGCAGCCACCAGCAGCAAAACCGATGTCAAGTGCTTTGGCCAATCTACCGGTGGGGTCAGTGTATCGGTAAGCGGAGGCACTGGCACGTACACCTATCTTTGGAACAATGGCGCCACCACAAAAGACTTAACCAATGTAGCGGCCGGTACCTACACGCTCACCATCACCGATGCCAACGGCTGTAGCACGACCACCACGCAAACGGTGAATCAGCCCGCGGCAGCTCTTGCAGCCACCAGCAGCAAAACCGATGTCAAGTGCTTTGGCCAATCTACCGGTGGGGTCAGTGTATCGGTAAGCGGAGGCACTGGCACGTACACCTATCTTTGGAACAATGGCGCCACCACAAAAGACTTAACCAATGTAGCGGCCGGTACCTACACGCTCACCATCACCGATGCCAACGGCTGTAGCACGACCACCACGCAAACGGTGAATCAGCCCGCGGCAGCTCTTGCAGCCACCAGCAGCAAAACCGATGTCAAGTGCTTTGGCCAATCTACCGGTGGGGTCAGTGTATCGGTAAGCGGAGGCACTGGCACGTACACCTATCTTTGGAACAATGGCGCCACCACAAAAGACTTAACCAATGTAGCGGCCGGTACCTACACGCTCACCATCACCGATGCCAACGGCTGTAGCACGACCACCACGCAAACGGTGAATCAGCCCGCGGCAGCTCTTGCAGCCACCAGCAGCAAAACCGATGTCAAGTGCTTTGGCCAATCTACCGGTGGGGTCAGTGTATCGGTAAGCGGAGGCACTGGCACGTACACCTATCTTTGGAACAATGGCGCCACCACAAAAGACTTAACCAATGTAGCGGCCGGTACCTACACGCTCACCATCACCGATGCCAACGGCTGTAGCACGACCACCACGCAAACGGTGAATCAGCCCGCGGCAGCTCTTGCAGCCACCAGCAGCAAAACCGATGTCAAGTGCTTTGGCCAATCTACCGGTGGGGTCAGTGTATCGGTAAGCGGAGGCACTGGCACGTACACCTATCTTTGGAACAATGGCGCCACCACAAAAGACTTAACCAATGTAGCGGCCGGTACCTACACGCTCACCATCACCGATGCCAACGGCTGTAGCACGACCACCACGCAAACGGTGAATCAGCCCGCGGCAGCTCTTGCAGCCACCAGCAGCAAAACCGATGTCAAGTGCTTTGGCCAATCTACCGGTGGGGTCAGTGTATCGGTAAGCGGAGGCACTGGCACGTACACCTATCTTTGGAACAATGGCGCCACCACAAAAGACTTAACCAATGTAGCGGCCGGTACCTACACGCTCACCATCACCGATGCCAACGGCTGTAGCACGACCACCACGCAAACGGTGAATCAGCCCGCGGCAGCTCTTGCAGCCACCAGCAGCAAAACCGATGTCAAGTGCTTTGGCCAATCTACCGGTGGGGTCAGTGTATCGGTAAGCGGAGGCACTGGCACGTACACCTATCTTTGGAACAATGGCGCCACCACAAAAGACTTAACCAATGTAGCGGCCGGTACCTACACGCTCACCATCACCGATGCCAACGGCTGTAGCACGACCACCACGCAAACGGTGAATCAGCCCGCGGCAGCTCTTGCAGCCACCAGCAGCAAAACCGATGTCAAGTGCTTTGGCCAATCTACCGGTGGGGTCAGTGTATCGGTAAGCGGAGGCACTGGCACGTACACCTATCTTTGGAACAATGGCGCCACCACAAAAGACTTAACCAATGTAGCGGCCGGTACCTACACGCTCACCATCACCGATGCCAACGGCTGTAGCACGACCACCACGCAAACGGTGAATCAGCCCGCGGCAGCTCTTGCAGCCACCAGCAGCAAAACCGATGTCAAGTGCTTTGGCCAATCTACCGGTGGGGTCAGTGTATCGGTAAGCGGAGGCACTGGCACGTACACCTATCTTTGGAACAATGGCGCCACCACAAAAGACTTAACCAATGTAGCGGCCGGTACCTACACGCTCACCATCACCGATGCCAACGGCTGTAGCACGACCACCACGCAAACGGTGAATCAGCCCGCGGCAGCTCTTGCAGCCACCAGCAGCAAAACCGATGTCAAGTGCTTTGGCCAATCTACCGGTGGGGTCAGTGTATCGGTAAGCGGAGGCACTGGCACGTACACCTATCTTTGGAACAATGGCGCCACCACAAAAGACTTAACCAATGTAGCGGCCGGTACCTACACGCTCACCATCACCGATGCCAACGGCTGTAGCACGACCACCACGCAAACGGTGAATCAGCCCGCGGCAGCTCTTGCAGCCACCAGCAGCAAAACCGATGTCAAGTGCTTTGGCCAATCTACCGGTGGGGTCAGTGTATCGGTAAGCGGAGGCACTGGCACGTACACCTATCTTTGGAACAATGGCGCCACCACAAAAGACTTAACCAATGTAGCGGCCGGTACCTACACGCTCACCATCACCGATGCCAACGGCTGTAGCACGACCACCACGCAAACGGTGAATCAGCCCGCGGCAGCTCTTGCAGCCACCAGCAGCAAAACCGATGTCAAGTGCTTTGGCCAATCTACCGGTGGGGTCAGTGTATCGGTAAGCGGAGGCACTGGCACGTACACCTATCTTTGGAACAATGGCGCCACCACAAAAGACTTAACCAATGTAGCGGCCGGTACCTACACGCTCACCATCACCGATGCCAACGGCTGTAGCACGACCACCACGCAAACGGTGAATCAGCCCGCGGCAGCTCTTGCAGCCACCAGCAGCAAAACCGATGTCAAGTGCTTTGGCCAATCTACCGGTGGGGTCAGTGTATCGGTAAGCGGAGGCACTGGCACGTACACCTATCTTTGGAACAATGGCGCCACCACAAAAGACTTAACCAATGTAGCGGCCGGTACCTACACGCTCACCATCACCGATGCCAACGGCTGTAGCACGACCACCACGCAAACGGTGAATCAGCCCGCGGCAGCTCTGAGCGTAACAGCAATTAATTCAAATTCTCCAGTATGTTCTGGAAATGTTTTGACTCTTACATCTTCTGGAACGGGGGGGACAAATCCTTATTCTTATAACTGGTCTGGGCCTAATGGATTTTCATCTACTTCACAAAATCCGTCTATTTCTAACGTACAGACTAGTGCTACAGGAACCTATACTGTCATCATCACCGATGCAAACGGCTGTACCGCTACTGCTTCAACTTCAGTTGCTATAAACCAAACTGTTATTCCATCTGTAAGCATCGCTGCTAACCCTGGTAATAACATATGTGCCGGAACCTCTGTTACTTTCACTGCTACTCCTATAAACGGTGGCATAATCCCTTCTTACCAGTGGCAGGTCAATGGAGTGAATGTTGGAACAAACAGCCCAACATTTACAAGCAACTCTCTTAGTAATACCGATAAGGTTACAGTGATATTGACCTCTAACACAGTTTGTCCCTCTCCGGCATCCGTTACAAGCAATACAATCACCATGGCGGTAAACGACTTAGTTACCCCTTCTGTTTCAATTTCTCCTAGCGCCAATAATATCTGTGCTGGATCTTCTGTAACATTTACCGCAACAGCAATTAATGGAGGGACTAATCCTTCTTACCAATGGCAGGTAAATGGGGTGAATGTTGGAACCAATAGCCCCAGTTTTACAAGCAACTCCCTTAGCAATACCGATAAGGTTACAGTGATATTGACCTCTAACGCAAACTGTGCATCACCTACTACTGCTACCAGTAGTAGTGTTACAATGACAGTGTTGCCTATTCCAGTACCTTCTGTGACTGTTATAGCAAGCTCCAATAATATATGTCCCAGTACGCAAGTTACCTTTACCGCCACGCCAACAAATGGTGGTAGTAATCCGACTTATCAATGGAAAGTGAATGGTGTGAATGCAGGGACAAACAGTTCAATCTTTACTTCCTCAAGTTTGAATAATGGCGATAAGGTGACTGTCGTTATGACGTCCAATGCTCCATGTGCATCACCTTCAACTGCTACCAGTACTGAGGTGGTCATGACGGTGCTTCCTGCACCAGTGCCTTCTGTAACGGTTGCTGCTAGCGCAAATAATATTTGTCCGGGAGAAACTATCAATTTTTCTGCGACTCCTGTTAATGGTGGTACAAGCCCTTCATACCAATGGCAGGTAAATGGAGTGAATGTTGGAACAAATTCCAATACATTCAGCAGTTCTACACTGAATAATGGTGATAAGGTGACTGTCGTTATGACGTCGAATGAACCATGCGCAAAGCCCACTGCAGCCAGTCAGACTATAACAATAACTGTTAGGCCAGCTATACCAGCCACTCCCGGATCTATAAGTGGTACTGCCAACCAATGTATCAACAGGACAGGTTTAATTTATTCCATAACTACGGTACCTAACGCTACCAGCTATACCTGGACTTTACCAACAGGATGGAGTATAACTTCTGGACAAGGGACAGCTTCTATCACTGTTTCTACTACTGGTACTGCAGTGAGTGGAAATATTACAGTTATTGCGACTAACTCTTGTGGTTCAAGTAGTGCACAAACTTTCCCTGTTACAGTTACGACTGGCACACCACCGCCACCAGGCGTGATTACAGGTACTACCGCTATTTGTCCGACAAAAACTTTAACCTACTCAATAGAGCCAGTTGCAGGTGCAACTAGTTATAATTGGACAGTGCCTACAAACTGGTCCATTACATCAGGTCAAGGATCAACATCGGTAGTTGTCCAAGCTCCTAATAATGCACAAAGTGGAAATATTGCGGTAGTCGCTACAAACGTCTGTGGCAGTAGTACGGCTAGTATCTTGTCTGTAGTTGTTGGTTCCTCTGGAAGCGTAAATGCTGGCCCTGACCAGACTATTTGTGCGGGTACGAGTAGTGTTATACTTGCTGGCGCAATTAGTGGCGTAATCAATAACGATAAGGAATGGGACTGGGTAATAACGGGGGGCACAATTGTAGATCCAAGTAGATTAAATAGCGTTTATAACCTTCCGGCAGGTTTTACTTCCGGATCTATAACAGTTAAGTTGGTCAGCAATCAAACAACAGTTGCTTGTCCAACAGTTGAGGATGAAATGGTGATAACGATAAAACCTCTTCCCTCTGCCAGTATTAGTGTTACCGGCGCGAATCCTGTTTGTGCAGGTAGTACTTCTATAATAACATTTACTGCCACACCAAATACAACAGTAATTTATAATGTAAACAATGGAGCTAATCAAACTATAAATATTGATGGATCTGGTACAGCTAACTTAACAACTGCAGCCTTAAACTCCAATACAGCTTATAAATTGGTTAGCGTTAATTACACAACAGCACCACCATGCTTGCAAACTTTGCCAGCCAGTGCGGCTGTTATAGTTAACGTGACACCGCTTCCAACGGTGAGTGCGGGTGGGCCCGATGTGGTTTGTCAATCCGCTACTCCATCCGCTATCACTTTGACAGGCGCTTCTGTTGGCGGTAGCGCTACAACGGGTGCGTGGTCAATCACTTCTGGCGGTGGTACGTTGAGTAATACAGCCCAAACGAATAATCCGGCTGGAGTGACTTATACGCCAGCTCCCGGGTTCAGTGGGATAGTTACATTAACCCTAACCACCAATGCGCCCGCGCCTTGCCAGGCAATTAGTGGCACCCGTACGATAACAGTTAATCCACTTCCAACGGTGAGTGCGGGTGGGCCAGATGTGGTTTGTCAATCCGCTACTCCATCCGCTATCACTTTGACAGGCGCTTCTGTTGGCGGTAGCGCTACAACGGGTGCGTGGTCAATCACTTCTGGCGGTGGTACGTTGAGTAATACAGCCCAAACGAATAATCCGGCTGGAGTGACTTATACGCCAGCTCCCGGGTTCAGTGGGATAGTTACATTAACCCTAACCACCAATGCGCCCGCGCCTTGCCAGGCAATTAGTGGCACCCGTACGATAACAGTTAATCCACTTCCAACGGTGAGTGCGGGAGCTGCACAAACAATCTGTTCTAATGGAACTGCCACTCTGAATGGTTCGTTTGCCGGCGGTGCTACTTCTGCTACTTGGACTACCAGCGGTAGTGGCACATTCAGTAACAATACACCAAGTGCTGTTTATACACCTAGTGCTGCAGATATTTCTGCAGGATCTGTGACATTAACCTACACAACCAATGATCCGGCTGGTCCTTGTCTGGCAGTTAGTGCCAGTACCTTACTTACCATAAAGAAGGCTGTTGTTATTACTACACAACCGATAAACACCAGTGTTTGTGCTGGTGCTTCCGTAGATCTAAGTGTAGCGGCAGTGGGTGATGGGCTAACTTACCAGTGGTATAAGGGAACGGCTCCTAGTGGAACACTCGTTGTTAATTCATCCAATATTTCCGGAGCACAGTCTCCGACGTTGCATTTTAATCAGGCTGATGTTGCGAACGATGGAACATACTATGTCGTTATTAGTGGTGCTGCTCCATGTGGTCCTGTTACATCAGCTCAAAGGACTTTAAGTGTTGATAGGGCTATTACGATCACTACACAACCTACTTCACAAACGTTTTGTGCTGGTACGACAGCTAGCTTTACTGTCGTTGCGAATGCCAATGGCGCTCCTATAACTTACCAGTGGAGAAAGAACGGCATTGCTATTCCTGGTCAAACAGGTGCAACCCTTTCTCTGGCTAATATTATTGCAGGAGATGCAGGTAATTATGATGTAGTTATAACTGGACCTTCTGGATATACTTGCTCATCGGCCACCTCATCTGCTGCATCGTTAACTGTAAACCCCAATTCAACATTAACACTTACATCCGGAAATTCTACGCAGAACATTTGTATCAATTCAGTACCTCCTGTAATTACCTATACAATGGGAGGTGGCGCGACCGGTATTAGTGTAACAGGCTTGCCTCCTGGTATGATTGGAGTTTTCAGTAATGGAGTTCTTACCATAAAAAATTCTCCAACTACTGCAGGTACTTACAACTATACAGTAACAACGACTGGTATTTGTAATAATCCAACACTAACAGGCACGATCATCGTAGATCCGGCGCCAGTTGGCGGCACGCTATCTCCTAATGTAACGAATGCTTGTGGTGCAACTAATAACGGTACTATTACATTAAGTGGGCAGGCTGGCAATGTTATTAGATGGGAATCATCAACCAATGGTGGTGGTACGTGGTCAACTATTAATAACACTTCCAACACACTTTCTTATACTAATCTTTCACAAACCACCCTTTATCGTGCAGTCATTCAAAGTGGTGTTTGTGCTTTAGCCTATTCTACAAATTCCGTAGTAAGTGTTGTTCCTCCAATTGCTCCAACGGCGACACGTTCACCTTCAGAAATTTGTCTTGGCCAAAGTTCTAACCTGAATGCCAATAGTAATTTACCACTAAACTGGAGCGGCATAGACGCAACTTTTAACCAAGCGAATCCGGCTGGCTGGCGCATTACTCAAAACGGAACAGAAATAAACTTTCCTGCGAATGCTGATAATGCTTCTACATTTCCCTGGAGTGAAACGAACGGACCGAAAACTCCATTCAATGGCGGTGTAACCTATAATAACCTACAGTCTGATGGTAAGTTCGCCATCACCTCCGGGCAGGTTATCACTACCATGGAAACACCTGTTTTTAGTACAATTGGCATGACCTCTGCCGTACTCCAATTTTACCAGGCATTGGTTTTTGCTGCAGGGGCTAGTGGTAAAATTGAAATATCAACTGATGGAGGTGCTACCTATAATCAGACCTTGGCGCAATTTAATGGTCCGCTTAACATAGGAAATCCTGCTAGCAGCTGGGAGCAGTTGAATATTGATCTTACTAATTATTTAGGGTTATCTAATCTGCGCATTCGATTTAGTTATAATGGTGCCAATAATAGCAACTGGGCACTCGATGGATTGAAAGTTCAACCACCAGGCCCTAATGTCATTTATAACTGGACATTGATTGACCCAAGCGGTGTAGCTAGCCCTTATTATTTAAATGCTACTAACCAAGCTGGAGTTACTGCCACGCCAACTGCACCGGGAACTTATACCTACCAAGTGGCTACAACAGTTGGTGGCTGTCCCGGGGGGACTTCCAATGTTACGGTTGTTGTGAAACCTTTGCCTACTTGTGATATAACTGGACCTTCTACTGTTTGTCCTAGTGCTACAACAACCTTTAGCGGTCCTGATGTAGCAGGATATACTTATCAATGGTCAATTAGCGGAGGTGGTACTATATCGGGATCTACTACTGGTAAAACGGTTACAGTCGTTTCCAACGGCACTTGTGGTACATATACACTTTCTCTTATTACAAGGTTAAATAATTGTCCGAGTACTGCCTGCACAAAAATTGTCAATATAGTAGATGTACAAGCTCCTGTCATCACGCTTGCCCCACCAGGTGTATTAGGTTGTAATCCAACTGCCGCGCAGATCGCTGCAGCTTTTGGCACGGCCAGTGTTAGTGATAATTGCCCCATTCCATTAACCGCTACAGGTGTTGTTGGGGCTGAAACTCTGGTGAGCGGATGCACTTATTCTTCAACCAAATCCTGGACGGTTACTGATGCCTGTGGTAATACCGGCACCACTACGCAAACCATCTCGTTTACTAGAGATATCGTACCTCCGGTGATAAACTGCCCTCCAACGCAAGTCTTCTGTGTAATAAATAGTAATACTTATACTATTCCATCTCCGGTTACATCTGATAACTGCAATGGTGCATTAACTATTACATTCCAGATCACAGGAGCAACTACAAGAAGTGGTACGGGAAGCGATGCAAGTGGAATATTTAATGTCGGCGTTTCAATAATAACATGGACAGTAACAGATGCATGTGGCAACAGCAATACATGTACAACACAAGTAACTATAAATCCCAAACCTACACCGATTATTTACCACAACTAACTAAGATTTATGGAAAAGGTAAACGATATACACACAACAAGCCAACGGATCGCAAGGTCTTGGTTGCATCTTTTGGAGTGGCTCAGGTTGCTGATGTTATTGCTTACACGGATCAAGGCATTAGGGGCCGGTTTGTTTTTTCACGAACCGGATCCGCTTCCTCAAGATCATATCCTTTCAAAAACCACCATAAAACATGAAGAAGTAAAAACAAAAAAACAAACAAACATGAAACTGGTGAGCAGATACATAAAATGGGGAATGACACTGCTCCTTATAGTATTTGCCAAGTGCGTAATGGCGCAGAGTGTAGGGCCGTATCCGTTTACGGGGAATGATAAAGTTTGTGTAGGCCAGACAAAATCGTATGGGGTTACAGAGAATCCAGGTTCTACCTATGCCTGGACGATAACACCTGGTATAGCCGGAACTGATTGGGTGCTTACAAGTACCAGCGCCAGTGGAAACACAATAACAGTGCAGTGGTTGATAGCTGGAACTTATACATTGTCGGTTACTGAAACGACTTCTGATGGTTGCGCAGGCGACGCGGTTCCGATTCAGATTATAGTGAATCCATTGCCCGTATGTTCTATTACCGGTCCTAACAATATTTGTCCTGGTTCTACAAATGTATATAATGCGCCTATTGGAATGGCTACATATAGTTGGTCAATTAGTGGAGGTGCAACTATTGCTGGTGCAACGAATGGGCAAACCGTTTCAGTTCTAGCAAACAATGCTTGCGGAAGTTTCACAGTGTCTCTTACCATTACTAATGCTAATGGATGTACAAGTACATGTAGTCAGACATTTGATATAACAGCTCCACCAGTGGTACTAACTGCTCCGGCAGACTTTACAGCAACAAGTTGTCAGACACAAGCTCAGATCAATACAGCTTATACAACCTGGTTAGCTAGCGTAACAAGCAGTGGCGGATGTAACTTAACTGTTACCAATAATAGTGCAGGGGCACCATTAGCATGTGGCGGAACTACAACTGTGATATGGACAGCAACAAGTCCTTGCGAGCCGAATGTAACTGATACGGCGACGTTCACCGTCACCGCAGCGCCTGCGCTGACGTTACCAGCGGCGCAGAACCAAACCATCGCGGCTTGTTCAACCCAAGCGCAAGTGGATGCGGCTTATGCGGCCTGGTTGGCGAGTGTGAATGCCAGCGGCGGATGTAATACCAGCGTGACCAACAATGCGCCGGCAAGTGCACCAGCGGCTTGCGGTGGCAGTGTGGCCGTAACATGGACAGCGATCAGCGCCTGCGATACGCTGACCACCACGGCGACGTTCACCGTCACCGCAGCGCCTGCGCTGACGTTACCAGCGGCGCAGAACCAAACCATCGCGGCTTGTTCAACCCAAGCGCAAGTGGATGCGGCTTATGCGGCCTGGTTGGCGAGTGTGAATGCCAGCGGCGGATGTAATACCAGCGTGACCAACAATGCGCCGGCAAGTGCACCAGCGGCTTGCGGTGGCAGTGTGGCCGTAACATGGACAGCGATCAGCGCCTGCGATACGCTGACCACCACGGCGACGTTCACCGTCACCGCAGCGCCTGCGCTGACGTTACCAGCGGCGCAGAACCAAACCATCGCGGCTTGTTCAACCCAAGCGCAAGTGGATGCGGCTTATGCGGCCTGGTTGGCGAGTGTGAATGCCAGCGGCGGATGTAATACCAGCGTGACCAACAATGCGCCGGCAAGTGCACCAGCGGCTTGCGGTGGCAGTGTGGCCGTAACATGGACAGCGATCAGCGCCTGCGATACGCTGACCACCACGGCGACGTTCACCGTCACCGCAGCGCCTGCGCTGACGTTACCAGCGGCGCAGAACCAAACCATCGCGGCTTGTTCAACCCAAGCGCAAGTGGATGCGGCTTATGCGGCCTGGTTGGCGAGTGTGAATGCCAGCGGCGGATGTAATACCAGCGTGACCAACAATGCGCCGGCAAGTGCACCAGCGGCTTGCGGTGGCAGTGTGGCCGTAACATGGACAGCGATCAGCGCCTGCGATACGCTGACCACCACGGCGACGTTCACCGTCACCGCAGCGCCTGCGCTGACGTTACCAGCGGCGCAGAACCAAACCATCGCGGCTTGTTCAACCCAAGCGCAAGTGGATGCGGCTTATGCGGCCTGGTTGGCGAGTGTGAATGCCAGCGGCGGATGTAATACCAGCGTGACCAACAATGCGCCGGCAAGTGCACCAGCGGCTTGCGGTGGCAGTGTGGCCGTAACATGGACAGCGATCAGCGCCTGCGATACGCTGACCACCACGGCGACGTTCACCGTCACCGCAGCGCCTGCGCTGACGTTACCAGCGGCGCAGAACCAAACCATCGCGGCTTGTTCAACCCAAGCGCAAGTGGATGCGGCTTATGCGGCCTGGTTGGCGAGTGTGAATGCCAGCGGCGGATGTAATACCAGCGTGACCAACAATGCGCCGGCAAGTGCACCAGCGGCTTGCGGTGGCAGTGTGGCCGTAACATGGACAGCGATCAGCGCCTGCGATACGCTGACCACCACGGCGACGTTCACCGTCACCGCAGCGCCTGCGCTGACGTTACCAGCGGCGCAGAACCAAACCATCGCGGCTTGTTCAACCCAAGCGCAAGTGGATGCGGCTTATGCGGCCTGGTTGGCGAGTGTGAATGCCAGCGGCGGATGTAATACCAGCGTGACCAACAATGCGCCGGCAAGTGCACCAGCGGCTTGCGGTGGCAGTGTGGCCGTAACATGGACAGCGATCAGCGCCTGCGATACGCTGACCACCACGGCGACGTTCACCGTCACCGCAGCGCCTGCGCTGACGTTACCAGCGGCGCAGAACCAAACCATCGCGGCTTGTTCAACCCAAGCGCAAGTGGATGCGGCTTATGCGGCCTGGTTGGCGAGTGTGAATGCCAGCGGCGGATGTAATACCAGCGTGACCAACAATGCGCCGGCAAGTGCACCAGCGGCTTGCGGTGGCAGTGTGGCCGTAACATGGACAGCGATCAGCGCCTGCGATACGCTGACCACCACGGCGACGTTCACCGTCACCGCAGCGCCTGCGCTGACGTTACCAGCGGCGCAGAACCAAACCATCGCGGCTTGTTCAACCCAAGCGCAAGTGGATGCGGCTTATGCGGCCTGGTTGGCGAGTGTGAATGCCAGCGGCGGATGTAATACCAGCGTGACCAACAATGCGCCGGCAAGTGCACCAGCGGCTTGCGGTGGCAGTGTGGCCGTAACATGGACAGCGATCAGCGCCTGCGATACGCTGACCACCACGGCGACGTTCACCGTCACCGCAGCGCCTGCGCTGACGTTACCAGCGGCGCAGAACCAAACCATCGCGGCTTGTTCAACCCAAGCGCAAGTGGATGCGGCTTATGCGGCCTGGTTGGCGAGTGTGAATGCCAGCGGCGGATGTAATACCAGCGTGACCAACAATGCGCCGGCAAGTGCACCAGCGGCTTGCGGTGGCAGTGTGGCCGTAACATGGACAGCGATCAGCGCCTGCGATACGCTGACCACCACGGCGACGTTCACCGTCACCGCAGCGCCTGCGCTGACGTTACCAGCGGCGCAGAACCAAACCATCGCGGCTTGTTCAACCCAAGCGCAAGTGGATGCGGCTTATGCGGCCTGGTTGGCGAGTGTGAATGCCAGCGGCGGATGTAATACCAGCGTGACCAACAATGCGCCGGCAAGTGCACCAGCGGCTTGCGGTGGCAGTGTGGCCGTAACATGGACAGCGATCAGCGCCTGCGATACGCTGACCACCACGGCGACGTTCACCGTCACCGCAGCGCCTGCGCTGACGTTACCAGCGGCGCAGAACCAAACCATCGCGGCTTGTTCAACCCAAGCGCAAGTGGATGCGGCTTATGCGGCCTGGTTGGCGAGTGTGAATGCCAGCGGCGGATGTAATACCAGCGTGACCAACAATGCGCCGGCAAGTGCACCAGCGGCTTGCGGTGGCAGTGTGGCCGTAACATGGACAGCGATCAGCGCCTGCGATACGCTGACCACCACGGCGACGTTCACCGTCACCGCAGCGCCTGCGCTGACGTTACCAGCGGCGCAGAACCAAACCATCGCGGCTTGTTCAACCCAAGCGCAAGTGGATGCGGCTTATGCGGCCTGGTTGGCGAGTGTGAATGCCAGCGGCGGATGTAATACCAGCGTGACCAACAATGCGCCGGCAAGTGCACCAGCGGCTTGCGGTGGCAGTGTGGCCGTAACATGGACAGCGATCAGCGCCTGCGATACGCTGACCACCACGGCGACGTTCACCGTCACCGCAGCGCCTGCGCTGACGTTACCAGCGGCGCAGAACCAAACCATCGCGGCTTGTTCAACCCAAGCGCAAGTGGATGCGGCTTATGCGGCCTGGTTGGCGAGTGTGAATGCCAGCGGCGGATGTAATACCAGCGTGACCAACAATGCGCCGGCAAGTGCACCAGCGGCTTGCGGTGGCAGTGTGGCCGTAACATGGACAGCGATCAGCGCCTGCGATACGCTGACCACCACGGCGACGTTCACCGTCACCGCAGCGCCTGCGCTGACGTTACCAGCGGCGCAGAACCAAACCATCGCGGCTTGTTCAACCCAAGCGCAAGTGGATGCGGCTTATGCGGCCTGGTTGGCGAGTGTGAATGCCAGCGGCGGATGTAATACCAGCGTGACCAACAATGCGCCGGCAAGTGCACCAGCGGCTTGCGGTGGCAGTGTGGCCGTAACATGGACAGCGATCAGCGCCTGCGATACGCTGACCACCACGGCGACGTTCACCGTCACCGCAGCGCCTGCGCTGACGTTACCAGCGGCGCAGAACCAAACCATCGCGGCTTGTTCAACCCAAGCGCAAGTGGATGCGGCTTATGCGGCCTGGTTGGCGAGTGTGAATGCCAGCGGCGGATGTAATACCAGCGTGACCAACAATGCGCCGGCAAGTGCACCAGCGGCTTGCGGTGGCAGTGTGGCCGTAACATGGACAGCGATCAGCGCCTGCGATACGCTGACCACCACGGCGACGTTCACCGTCACCGCAGCGCCTGCGCTGACGTTACCAGCGGCGCAGAACCAAACCATCGCGGCTTGTTCAACCCAAGCGCAAGTGGATGCGGCTTATGCGGCCTGGTTGGCGAGTGTGAATGCCAGCGGCGGATGTAATACCAGCGTGACCAACAATGCGCCGGCAAGTGCACCAGCGGCTTGCGGTGGCAGTGTGGCCGTAACATGGACAGCGATCAGCGCCTGCGATACGCTGACCACCACGGCGACGTTCACCGTCACCGCAGCGCCTGCGCTGACGTTACCAGCGGCGCAGAACCAAACCATCGCGGCTTGTTCAACCCAAGCGCAAGTGGATGCGGCTTATGCGGCCTGGTTGGCGAGTGTGAATGCCAGCGGCGGATGTAATACCAGCGTGACCAACAATGCGCCGGCAAGTGCACCAGCGGCTTGCGGTGGCAGTGTGGCCGTAACATGGACAGCGATCAGCGCCTGCGATACGCTGACCACCACGGCGACGTTCACCGTCACCGCAGCGCCTGCGCTGACGTTACCAGCGGCGCAGAACCAAACCATCGCGGCTTGTTCAACCCAAGCGCAAGTGGATGCGGCTTATGCGGCCTGGTTGGCGAGTGTGAATGCCAGCGGCGGATGTAATACCAGCGTGACCAACAATGCGCCGGCAAGTGCACCAGCGGCTTGCGGTGGCAGTGTGGCCGTAACATGGACAGCGATCAGCGCCTGCGATACGCTGACCACCACGGCGACGTTCACCGTCACCGCAGCGCCTGCGCTGACGTTACCAGCGGCGCAGAACCAAACCATCGCGGCTTGTTCAACCCAAGCGCAAGTGGATGCGGCTTATGCGGCCTGGTTGGCGAGTGTGAATGCCAGCGGCGGATGTAATACCAGCGTGACCAACAATGCGCCGGCAAGTGCACCAGCGGCTTGCGGTGGCAGTGTGGCCGTAACATGGACAGCGATCAGCGCCTGCGATACGCTGACCACCACGGCGACGTTCACCGTCACCGCAGCGCCTGCGCTGACGTTACCAGCGGCGCAGAACCAAACCATCGCGGCTTGTTCAACCCAAGCGCAAGTGGATGCGGCTTATGCGGCCTGGTTGGCGAGTGTGAATGCCAGCGGCGGATGTAATACCAGCGTGACCAACAATGCGCCGGCAAGTGCACCAGCGGCTTGCGGTGGCAGTGTGGCCGTAACATGGACAGCGATCAGCGCCTGCGATACGCTGACCACCACGGCGACGTTCACCGTCACCGCAGCGCCTGCGCTGACGTTAACTTGTCCTCCTGCACAAACTTTTTGCGAAGGAGCTGGCAATAATTATACTATCCCAACATTAGGTGCACCTGATAACTGTAGCGGCAGAATTTTAACTATTACATTCCAGATCACTGGAGCAACTACAAGAAGCGGTACTGGAACTGATGCAAGTGGAATATTTAATCTCGGCGTTTCAACAATAACATGGACAGTATCAGACGCATGTGGCAATACTGCCACCTGTTCAACATCGGTAACCATTAATCCGTTACCGGACCCAGTTATCAGTGGTCCAGATCCAGTTTGCGTAAGTAACGACACTGTAACGTATAGTACCAAGAATGTGGGTTGTAATACATACAGCTGGACGGTATCTGCCGGAGGAACTATTATAGGACCAAACACAGGTAGCACAATTACCGTTCAGTGGGCTACTGCAGGTACTAAGACCGTTACGGTAACAGAGACTATGTGTGGCACAGGCTGTTCAACTACCGTTAGCAAGACTGTTATTGTTAATCCCAAACCTGTAACAACACCAATAACTCATAATTAATAATGAACTGTGAACTAAGTGATATATCGATATGCTCCTGCTTTCAACGGAAGCAGGAGCATTTGTAGTCATGAAAAATTGTTTCAATGATTTAAATAAAAGCTTGATGCAAGCATGCAGTTAAGCATGCCTGATGGTTATAATGGTCAAACAGGTACGATATCTAATTGTTTTTGTTTTGCTTTTGTTCAGCACCTTAAAAGTCGCTGCACAAAATGCTATGCCTGATAACGTATGTGTGGGAACCACCAGAACGTATTCAGTAAATGATCCAACTGTTCCATCCACTTATACCTGGCAAATTAATGGTGTTACACAATCTACCACAACAAATTCGTTAACTGTAACCTGGAATACTGTAGGTACTTATCTTATAACAGTTCAGGAGCACTCGGCAGATGGATGCGACGGAGAAATACAGTCTGGATATGTTTATGTACATCCTTTAAGTAACAAGAGTATTGATAGTATTGTGTGCGAGTCAGCACTTCCATTCATTTGGAATGGTAAGAATATAGCAGCTGCAGGATCGTATACCGTCACTTTAAAAAATATGTGGGGTTGTGACTCGGTGGTGACCCTGACGCTGGTGGTCAATCCGAATGTCACCAGCAGCGAGACCATCACGATCTGCCAAGGGCAGTTACCATACACCTGGAACGGTCAGTCGCTGACCCAAGCGGGTGCACACACCGCGACGCTGAAGACGCAAGCGGGTTGTGACTCGGTGGTGACCCTGACGCTGGTGGTCAATCCGAATGTCACCAGCAGCGAGACCATCACGATCTGCCAAGGGCAGTTACCATACACCTGGAACGGTCAGTCGCTGACCCAAGCGGGTGCACACACCGCGACGCTGAAGACGCAAGCGGGTTGTGACTCGGTGGTGACCCTGACGCTGGTGGTCAATCCGAATGTCACCAGCAGCGAGACCATCACGATCTGCCAAGGGCAGTTACCATACACCTGGAACGGTCAGTCGCTGACCCAAGCGGGTGCACACACCGCGACGCTGAAGACGCAAGCGGGTTGTGACTCGGTGGTGACCCTGACGCTGGTGGTCAATCCGAATGTCACCAGCAGCGAGACCATCACGATCTGCCAAGGGCAGTTACCATACACCTGGAACGGTCAGTCGCTGACCCAAGCGGGTGCACACACCGCGACGCTGAAGACGCAAGCGGGTTGTGACTCGGTGGTGACCCTGACGCTGGTGGTCAATCCGAATGTCACCAGCAGCGAGACCATCACGATCTGCCAAGGGCAGTTACCATACACCTGGAACGGTCAGTCGCTGACCCAAGCGGGTGCACACACCGCGACGCTGAAGACGCAAGCGGGTTGTGACTCGGTGGTGACCCTGACGCTGGTGGTCAATCCGAATGTCACCAGCAGCGAGACCATCACGATCTGCCAAGGGCAGTTACCATACACCTGGAACGGTCAGTCGCTGACCCAAGCGGGTGCACACACCGCGACGCTGAAGACGCAAGCGGGTTGTGACTCGGTGGTGACCCTGACGCTGGTGGTCAATCCGAATGTCACCAGCAGCGAGACCATCACGATCTGCCAAGGGCAGTTACCATACACCTGGAACGGTCAGTCGCTGACCCAAGCGGGTGCACACACCGCGACGCTGAAGACGCAAGCGGGTTGTGACTCGGTGGTGACCCTGACGCTGGTGGTCAATCCGAATGTCACCAGCAGCGAGACCATCACGATCTGCCAAGGGCAGTTACCATACACCTGGAACGGTCAGTCGCTGACCCAAGCGGGTGCACACACCGCGACGCTGAAGACGCAAGCGGGTTGTGACTCGGTGGTGACCCTGACGCTGGTGGTCAATCCGAATGTCACCAGCAGCGAGACCATCACGATCTGCCAAGGGCAGTTACCATACACCTGGAACGGTCAGTCGCTGACCCAAGCGGGTGCACACACCGCGACGCTGAAGACGCAAGCGGGTTGTGACTCGGTGGTGACCCTGACGCTGGTGGTCAATCCGAATGTCACCAGCAGCGAGACCATCACGATCTGCCAAGGGCAGTTACCATACACCTGGAACGGTCAGTCGCTGACCCAAGCGGGTGCACACACCGCGACGCTGAAGACGCAAGCGGGTTGTGACTCGGTGGTGACCCTGACGCTGGTGGTCAATCCGAATGTCACCAGCAGCGAGACCATCACGATCTGCCAAGGGCAGTTACCATACACCTGGAACGGTCAGTCGCTGACCCAAGCGGGTGCACACACCGCGACGCTGAAGACGCAAGCGGGTTGTGACTCGGTGGTGACCCTGACGCTGGTGGTCAATCCGAATGTCACCAGCAGCGAGACCATCACGATCTGCCAAGGGCAGTTACCATACACCTGGAACGGTCAGTCGCTGACCCAAGCGGGTGCACACACCGCGACGCTGAAGACGCAAGCGGGTTGTGACTCGGTGGTGACCCTGACGCTGGTGGTCAATCCGAATGTCACCAGCAGCGAGACCATCACGATCTGCCAAGGGCAGTTACCATACACCTGGAACGGTCAGTCGCTGACCCAAGCGGGTGCACACACCGCGACGCTGAAGACGCAAGCGGGTTGTGACTCGGTGGTGACCCTGACGCTGGTGGTCAATCCGAATGTCACCAGCAGCGAGACCATCACGATCTGCCAAGGGCAGTTACCATACACCTGGAACGGTCAGTCGCTGACCCAAGCGGGTGCACACACCGCGACGCTGAAGACGCAAGCGGGTTGTGACTCGGTGGTGACCCTGACGCTGGTGGTCAATCCGAATGTCACCAGCAGCGAGACCATCACGATCTGCCAAGGGCAGTTACCATACACCTGGAACGGTCAGTCGCTGACCCAAGCGGGTGCACACACCGCGACGCTGAAGACGCAAGCGGGTTGTGACTCGGTGGTGACCCTGACGCTGGTGGTCAATCCGAATGTCACCAGCAGCGAGACCATCACGATCTGCCAAGGGCAGTTACCATACACCTGGAACGGTCAGTCGCTGACCCAAGCGGGTGCACACACCGCGACGCTGAAGACGCAAGCGGGTTGTGACTCGGTGGTGACCCTGACGCTGGTGGTCAATCCGAATGTCACCAGCAGCGAGACCATCACGATCTGCCAAGGGCAGTTACCATACACCTGGAACGGTCAGTCGCTGACCCAAGCGGGTGCACACACCGCGACGCTGAAGACGCAAGCGGGTTGTGACTCGGTGGTGACCCTGACGCTGGTGGTCAATCCGAATGTCACCAGCAGCGAGACCATCACGATCTGCCAAGGGCAGTTACCATACACCTGGAACGGTCAGTCGCTGACCCAAGCGGGTGCACACACCGCGACGCTGAAGACGCAAGCGGGTTGTGACTCGGTGGTGACCCTGACGCTGGTGGTCAATCCGAATGTCACCAGCAGCGAGACCATCACGATCTGCCAAGGGCAGTTACCATACACCTGGAACGGTCAGTCGCTGACCCAAGCGGGTGCACACACCGCGACGCTGAAGACGCAAGCGGGTTGTGACTCGGTGGTGACCCTGACGCTGGTGGTCAATCCGAATGTCACCAGCAGCGAGACCATCACGATCTGCCAAGGGCAGTTACCATACACCTGGAACGGTCAGTCGCTGACCCAAGCGGGTGCACACACCGCGACGCTGAAGACGCAAGCGGGTTGTGACTCGGTGGTGACCCTGACGCTGGTGGTCAATCCGAATGTCACCAGCAGCGAGACCATCACGATCTGCCAAGGGCAGTTACCATACACCTGGAACGGTCAGTCGCTGACCCAAGCGGGTGCACACACCGCGACGCTGAAGACGCAAGCGGGTTGTGACTCGGTGGTGACCCTGACGCTGGTGGTCAATCCGAATGTCACCAGCAGCGAGACCATCACGATCTGCCAAGGGCAGTTACCATACACCTGGAACGGTCAGTCGCTGACCCAAGCGGGTGCACACACCGCGACGCTGAAGACGCAAGCGGGTTGTGACTCGGTGGTGACCCTGACGCTGGTGGTCAATCCGAATGTCACCAGCAGCGAGACCATCACGATCTGCCAAGGGCAGTTACCATACACCTGGAACGGTCAGTCGCTGACCCAAGCGGGTGCACACACCGCGACGCTGAAGACGCAAGCGGGTTGTGACTCGGTGGTGACCCTGACGCTGGTGGTCAATCCGAATGTCACCAGCAGCGAGACCATCACGATCTGCCAAGGGCAGTTACCATACACCTGGAACGGTCAGTCGCTGACCCAAGCGGGTGCACACACCGCGACGCTGAAGACGCAAGCGGGTTGTGACTCGGTGGTGACCCTGACGCTGGTGGTCAATCCGAATGTCACCAGCAGCGAGACCATCACGATCTGCCAAGGGCAGTTACCATACACCTGGAACGGTCAGTCGCTGACCCAAGCGGGTGCACACACCGCGACGCTGAAGACGCAAGCGGGTTGTGACTCGGTGGTGACCCTGACGCTGGTGGTCAATCCGAATGTCACCAGCAGCGAGACCATCACGATCTGCCAAGGGCAGTTACCATACACCTGGAACGGTCAGTCGCTGACCCAAGCGGGTGCACACACCGCGACGCTGAAGACGCAAGCGGGTTGTGACTCGGTGGTGACCCTGACGCTGGTGGTCAATCCGAATGTCACCAGCAGCGAGACCATCACGATCTGCCAAGGGCAGTTACCATACACCTGGAACGGTCAGTCGCTGACCCAAGCGGGTGCACACACCGCGACGCTGAAGACGCAAGCGGGTTGTGACTCGGTGGTGACCCTGACGCTGGTGGTCAATCCGAATGTCACCAGCAGCGAGACCATCACGATCTGCCAAGGGCAGTTACCATACACCTGGAACGGTCAGTCGCTGACCCAAGCGGGTGCACACACCGCGACGCTGAAGACGCAAGCGGGTTGTGACTCGGTGGTGACCCTGACGCTGGTGGTCAATCCGAATGTCACCAGCAGCGAGACCATCACGATCTGCCAAGGGCAGTTACCATACACCTGGAACGGTCAGTCGCTGACCCAAGCGGGTGCACACACCGCGACGCTGAAGACGCAAGCGGGTTGTGACTCGGTGGTGACCCTGACGCTGGTGGTCAATCCGAATGTCACCAGCAGCGAGACCATCACGATCTGCCAAGGGCAGTTACCATACACCTGGAACGGTCAGTCGCTGACCCAAGCGGGTGCACACACCGCGACGCTGAAGACGCAAGCGGGTTGTGACTCGGTGGTGACCCTGACGCTGGTGGTCAATCCGAATGTCACCAGCAGCGAGACCATCACGATCTGCCAAGGGCAGTTACCATACACCTGGAACGGTCAGTCGCTGACCCAAGCGGGTGCACACACCGCGACGCTGAAGACGCAAGCGGGTTGTGACTCGGTGGTGACCCTGACGCTGGTGGTCAATCCGAATGTCACCAGCAGCGAGACCATCACGATCTGCCAAGGGCAGTTACCATACACCTGGAACGGTCAGTCGCTGACCCAAGCGGGTGCACACACCGCGACGCTGAAGACGCAAGCGGGTTGTGACTCGGTGGTGACCCTGACGCTGGTGGTCAATCCGAATGTCACCAGCAGCGAGACCATCACGATCTGCCAAGGGCAGTTACCATACACCTGGAACGGTCAGTCGCTGACCCAAGCGGGTGCACACACCGCGACGCTGAAGACGCAAGCGGGTTGTGACTCGGTGGTGACCCTGACGCTGGTGGTCAATCCGAATGTCACCAGCAGCGAGACCATCACGATCTGCCAAGGGCAGTTACCATACACCTGGAACGGTCAGTCGCTGACCCAAGCGGGTGCACACACCGCGACGCTGAAGACGCAAGCGGGTTGTGACTCGGTGGTGACCCTGACGCTGGTGGTCAATCCGAATGTCACCAGCAGCGAGACCATCACGATCTGCCAAGGGCAGTTACCATACACCTGGAACGGTCAGTCGCTGACCCAAGCGGGTGCACACACCGCGACGCTGAAGACGCAAGCGGGTTGTGACTCGGTGGTGACCCTGACGCTGGTGGTCAATCCGAATGTCACCAGCAGCGAGACCATCACGATCTGCCAAGGGCAGTTACCATACACCTGGAACGGTCAGTCGCTGACCCAAGCGGGTGCACACACCGCGACGCTGAAGACGCAAGCGGGTTGTGACTCGGTGGTGACCCTGACGCTGGTGGTCAATCCGAATGTCACCAGCAGCGAGACCATCACGATCTGCCAAGGGCAGTTACCATACACCTGGAACGGTCAGTCGCTGACCCAAGCGGGTGCACACACCGCGACGCTGAAGACGCAAGCGGGTTGTGACTCGGTGGTGACCCTGACGCTGGTGGTCAATCCGAATGTCACCAGCAGCGAGACCATCACGATCTGCCAAGGGCAGTTACCATACACCTGGAACGGTCAGTCGCTGACCCAAGCGGGTGCACACACCGCGACGCTGAAGACGCAAGCGGGTTGTGACTCGGTGGTGACCCTGACGCTGGTGGTCAATCCGAATGTCACCAGCAGCGAGACCATCACGATCTGCCAAGGGCAGTTACCATACACCTGGAACGGTCAGTCGCTGACCCAAGCGGGTGCACACACCGCGACGCTGAAGACGCAAGCGGGTTGTGACTCGGTGGTGACCCTGACGCTGGTGGTCAATCCGAATGTCACCAGCAGCGAGACCATCACGATCTGCCAAGGGCAGTTACCATACACCTGGAACGGTCAGTCGCTGACCCAAGCGGGTGCACACACCCGCGACGCTGAAGACGCAAGCGGGTTGTGACTCGGTGGTGACCCTGACGCTGGTGGTCAATCCGAATGTCACCAGCAGCGAGACCATCACGATCTGCCAAGGGCAGTTACCATACACCTGGAACGGTCAGTCGCTGACCCAAGCGGGTGCACACACCGCGACGCTGAAGACGCAAGCGGGTTGTGACTCGGTGGTGACCCTGACGCTGGTGGTCAATCCGAATGTCACCAGCAGCGAGACCATCACGATCTGCCAAGGGCAGTTACCATACACCTGGAACGGTCAGTCGCTGACCCAAGCGGGTGCACACACCGCGACGCTGAAGACGCAAGCGGGTTGTGACTCGGTGGTGACCCTGACGCTGGTGGTCAATCCGAATGTCACCAGCAGCGAGACCATCACGATCTGCCAAGGGCAGTTACCATACACCTGGAACGGTCAGTCGCTGACCCAAGCGGGTGCACACACCGCGACGCTGAAGACGCAAGCGGGTTGTGACTCGTGGTGACCCTGACGCTGGTGGTCAATCCGAATGTCACCAGCAGCGAGACCATCACGATCTGCCAAGGGCAGTTACCATACACCTGGAACGGTCAGTCGCTGACCCAAGCGGGTGCACACACCGCGACGCTGAAGACGCAAGCGGGTTGTGACTCGGTGGTGACCCTGACGCTGGTGGTCAATCCGAATGTCACCAGCAGCGAGACCATCACGATCTGCCAAGGGCAGTTACCATACACCTGGAACGGTCAGTCGCTGACCCAAGCGGGTGCACACACCGCGACGCTGAAGACGCAAGCGGGTTGTGACTCGGTGGTGACCCTGACGCTGGTGGTCAATCCGAATGTCACCAGCAGCGAGACCATCACGATCTGCCAAGGGCAGTTACCATACACCTGGAACGGTCAGTCGCTGACCCAAGCGGGTGCACACACCCGCGACGCTGAAGACGCAAGCGGGTTGTGACTCGGTGGTGACCCTGACGCTGGTGGTCAATCCGAATGTCACCAGCAGCGAGACCATCACGATCTGCCAAGGGCAGTTACCATACACCTGGAACGGTCAGTCGCTGACCCAAGCGGGTGCACACACCGCGACGCTGAAGACGCAAGCGGGTTGTGACTCGGTGGTGACCCTGACGCTGGTGGTCAATCCGAATGTCACCAGCAGCGAGACCATCACGATCTGCCAAGGGCAGTTACCATACACCTGGAACGGTCAGTCGCTGACCCAAGCGGGTGCACACACCGCGACGCTGAAGACGCAAGCGGGTTGTGACTCGGTGGTGACCCTGACGCTGGTGGTCATCCGAATGTCACCAGCAGCGAGACCATCACGATCTGCCAAGGGCAGTTACATACACCTGGAACGGTCAGTCGCTGACCCAAGCGGTGCACACACCGCGACGCTGAAGACGCAAGCGGGTTGTGACCGGTGGTGACCCTGACGCTGGTGGTCAATCCGAATGTCACCAGCAGCGAGACCATCACGATCTGCCAAGG